>JBAWAP010000336.1:0-6193 GCA_049589355.1 Anaerolineae bacterium | reverse complement strand
GACCGGCACTGAAAACTGCGAAATACGCACTTGACCAAGGTCACAACGGACTGCCAGGGCCGCTGGACTAGGGTCCAGCGGGAGCGGCTGAGCAGTTACCGGGGAACAAAAATAGCGGCTCTGCCTGGGGGCCGATGACCACCACCTGAAGGGTGGAGTGGGGTGTTCTACGAACACCCAGCCGATCCAGGACTTACAATACCGCTACTTGCTTGAATTATACTATCGAATTGGATCAAAGTCAAGTTTCGGTTGTAAGGGCAATCGCATTTATCCATGTGTCGATTTGTCATTCTGAGCGACCGAAGGGAGCGAAGAATCCCGTTTCTGGCCAAGGACAACGAGATTCTTCGTCGCTCCGCTCCTCAGAATGACAGTTTGAGGTAGGTTTGAATACAAATGCAATTGCCCTATTCAGTTGTACTCAATCTCTACTTTTAGCGGTGAACGATGCCACTTGAGATAGTTCCGCTACGTGATAAACACCTCGAAGACGCCGCGGCGTTAGTGTCCGCAGGTTATCGGGAGTTGCGGGAACGTGCGCCGTCGTTGCCCTCCCGCTATGAGGACGTCAGTTCTATACTACCGCTGTTGCGTGACTTGGCTGGGCAGGTCCCAGGTGTCGTCGCCATGCAGGGTGGCCATTTGGCTGGCTTCCTGCTGGGAATGGTGCTCCCCGACTTCAGAGGGAAACGGAGCGTCTATAGCCCGGAGTGGGCCAACGCTGCAGATGCCGAGGACAGTGGAGAAACCTATCGGGAGATGTATGCCCGTCTTTCGGCCCGTTGGGTTGCCAACGGGTGTCTTATTCACGTGATCACACTCCTGGCCCACGACCGCGAGGCAATGGACGCCTGGCATTGGCTGGGCTTTGGATTGACTACCGTAGACGCGATACGCGACCTCACGCCTGTGCAAGGAACCAGCGCCGACATTCAGATTCGTCGTGCTGGGCTAGAGGACATCGAAGAGGTGATCGTGCTGGATCAGGCGCTGCAGCGGCACCTGGTCGCAGCACCGATTTTCGTCATAGAGGAACACGGAAGGGAATTCTACGAGCAATGGCTCGCCAATTCGGCCAACGTGTTGTGGTTGGCATATCGTGGTGGAGAGGCTGTGGCCGGCATGGGCCTCGAGCCATCCAGTCCGGAGGCCTGCTACATCATCCGCGACGATAAGACCACCAGCATAACCAGCGCCTTCACCAGGGAGAGCGAGCGAAACAAAGGTATAGGAACAGCGCTGCTCAACCACTCGCTGGACTGGGCCCGTTCGGTCGGCTACGAGAGGTGCGCGGTGGATTTCGAGCCCCAGAACATCCCTGCCGCCCGTTTCTGGCTGAGGCACTTCCAGCCTGTTTGCTACTCGCTGATCCGCCACGTAGACGAGAGAGTCGCCTGGGCCCACGAGAAGCGGGAGGACAAAGAGTTGTGGTGACGGTGTTGTGCTGGTCGCATACAAGCGAAGCAATCCCCAAGCCGCAAGGAGGAGATTGCTTCCCTTCGACAGGCTCAGGGCAGGCGTCGCAAAACTTGTCCTGAGCGAAGCCGAAGGAAACGCTCCTCAGAAACTTCCCCTCACCCCCACCCTCTCCCCAAAGGGGCGAGGGGGCAAGTCCCCTCGCCCTCGCAGGGAGAGGGTTAGAGCCTGCCCTGAGCGGAGCGAAGGGGTGAGGGTGGGACGTTTCTGCCCCCTACGGATGGCGCGATGCGCCATGGAAGACTCGCAATGACACGGGCTGAGCAGTTACATCTTGACTTTCAATTCAATAGGAGGTGATTCTCATGAGAGAACGAATGGAAAAAGCCCTACGCAAGAGCGATGCGGAGTACACGGATATTCGCATTGAGGACGTGACTTCATCCTGGATTGACTTCAGAGGTGAGGAACTGGATAGCATGGGCTCATCCAAGACGGTGGGTGGAATCGTGAGGGCACTGGTTAAAGGTGGCTGGGGTTACTCCACGTTTAATGACCTGAGTGACCTGGAGAAGCGAGTTGAAGAAGCCTGCGAATCAGCTCGTCTGGTAGGCAGGGAAAAGAGCGAATTTGCGCCAGTTGAGCCTGTTGTTGACGAGATCAAGGCCACTCTCGAGAAGGACTTTCGTGAAATTCCTTTGTCCCAGAAAAAACCGGTGATCGAGGAATATAACAAGATTGTCCTGGGCTATCACGAGAAGATCCAGACATCGAATGTCGGCTATGGTGATAGCTTCAAGAGAATCTGGTATGCCAATTCCGAGGGTACCTATATCGAGGATGAGCAACCGGATGCATACGTGTACACAAACGCTACTGCCAGGGACGGCGACAATGTTCAGAATGCATTTGAGGGTAACGCTGGCAGTACTGGCTTTCAATTGGTTGAGGGTTTTCATAGTCAGGCAGAGGCTACAGCCAAAAGGGCCGTGGACCTGCTTTCTGCGCCGCCGGTCACGGGGGGCAAATACACTGTGATCGTAGACCCGGTTTTAGCAGGCGTTTTCATTCACGAAGCGTTTGGACACCTGAGCGAGTCGGATTTTGTCTATGAGAATGAACGTATGAAGGAGCTCATGCAATTGGGCAAACACTTTGGCTCGGACATCCTCAATGTCATTGATGACGGGGCTATACCGGGCCAACTGGGAACGCACAGGTATGACTTTGAGGGGGTGAGAACCAGAAAGAACTATCTGATCAAAGAGGGCATCCTGGTGGGCAGATTACATTCTCGCGAGACCGCCGCCAAGATGGGTGAGCAACCCACTGGTAACGCCAGAGCCGTTGCCTACCAACATCCGCCTATTGTGAGAATGACCAATACTTACATTGATAAGGGGGATGTTTCCTTCGAAGATATGATCAAGGATATGAAACTGGGCATTTATGCTCTTGATGCCACCGGCGGGCAGACATCCATGGAGATGTTCACCTTCAGTGCTGCCTATGCGTACATGATTAGAGAGGGCAAAGTCGCCGAGCTCATCAGGGACGTGGTCCTGACGGGCAATGTATTTGAGACCTTGATGAATATTGACATGCTCAGCGATGAAATGGAGTGGGCCCCAGGAGGGCCTGGCGGCTGTGGCAAGGGTGGCCAATTCCCTTTGCGTACAGGATTCGGCGGCCCACATGTTCGTATCCAAAATGTGATAGTAGGAGGCAGACAATGATCGTAAATCGGTTAGTTGAACAGGCCATGAAGAAAGCGCAAGGAGCTCAGGCGACCTCGTGGCAAAGTGAATCGGCTGGGGTGTCCTTTGAGAATGACAAGCTGAAGTCAACTCGATCCTCGCAAAGGACGGGGATCGAGGTAAAAGCGATTGTGGATGGAAAGGTTGGTACTTCTCACACCACAGACATCCACGATCTGGATGGCGTTGTGACCAGGGCTTTGGAATCCGCTGAATTCGGTAGCCCCGCCCATTTCCAGTTCCCCGGCTCTCAAGAAGGAGCAGAGGTGAAGGTCTACGACGAAGAAGTGCTGCCCGTGACGAAACCGGAGATGATACAGATTGCTCAAGAGATGATGGAGTTGGTGAAAGAATACAACTCTGACATTCTTCTCGGTGCTGATGTAAGCAAGAAAGTAAGCAAAACCGAATTTGCGAATTCTAGCGGGGCCGAGTTCACGGATGAGAGCACAGATTTCGGTATGGGGGTCTCTGGACAATGGATAAGGGGCACTGACATCCTGGAGGCTGAGCATGGATTTGGTTGGAAAAAGCGAGCGATAGACCATGTGGCGATTGCTAAACAAGTGATCGAGTGGTTCAGAATGGCGGAGAATATCGCCCCCATCCAATCTGGTGACATGCCGGTAATCTTCGCTCCCGTAGGAATGGGTGTACTAGGGTTGACTCTTGTATTGGGACTGAACGGCAAGAACGTACTCTTAGGTGCATCGCCGCTTGCCGGCAAGCTGGGAGAGAAGGTCGCTGACCAGAGGTTTTCTCTTACTGATAACTCGCTGATAGATTATGCAGGCAATAGCAGCAAATACGACGATGAAGGTATAGCCCATCAGATCACCCCCCTCATGGAGAATGGGGTAGTGAGGAATTTCCTGTATGACCTGGATACGGCAGGCAGAGCAGGCACCAAAACTACAGGTCATGGCACTGGTTGTGATCCCACGAATCTGATCTTCAAAGAGGGAGATACGCCATACGAAGAGATGGTCAAAAGCATCAAAGAGGGTTTGCTTGTTGTCAATGTGATGGGCCTGGGCCAAGGCAATCCCATCAGCGGCGAGTTTTCTGTGAACGTCCAACTGGGTTACAAGATAGAGAACGGCGAAATCGTTGGCCGAGTCAAGGACGTTATGCTGGCCGGCAACGTCTATGATGCTTTGAATGACATCGTAGCGATTGGTGACAAGGCCGAATGGCTCAGTGTGTTTGGCGGATTGCATTTGATTCCGCCTATCCAGATCGGTTCGCTGAGCGTGGTGGCGCGATAGCCGTTTGCTATAGGCCGCCATGGGGCCACGGCGAAGCTGGGATCGCGTCTCGATGGCATTGATAAGATGGTGCTCATTGCCAAACCACGTCACTCATCCTACGCCTTACCCCGACATCAACGTCGTGCTGCACGTATTACTATCGGGCGTACAAACTATTCTAGGGAATCACTTCATCGGCATGTATGTTCATGGCTCACTTGCCAGCGGTGATTTCGACCCCCAACGTAGCGGCGATATTGATTTTGTCGTTGTCACCGCCGACGAGCTTCCAGACGAGATGCTTCCGGCTTTGGAAGCGATGCATGCTCGCATTGCTGCCAGCGGCTTGAAGTGGGCGACGAGATTAGAGGGCGACTATATTCCACAGCCAGCACTCCGTCGCTACGATCCATTCCATGCACGGTACCCACATCTTGGTGTGGACGGGCATTTTGACGTGGAACAGCACGATAGTGGCGGGGTGATTCAACGCTATATCATCCGAGAGCACGGAGTGGTGGTGGCGGGACCAGCCCCACAAACCTTGATTGACCCCGTCCAACCAAACGACTTACGGCGGGCTGTGCTGGGGATATTACGTGAGTGGTGGTTGCCGCAGCTCCATGATCCCGCTCGATTGCACAGTAGCGAATATCAAGCCTACGCCATCCTTACGATGTGTCGGGCGCTCTATACACTACAACATGGAATCGTCGTCTCGAAACCGGTCGCAGCACGGTGGGCGCAGGAGGCACTTGGTCAGCCGTGGGCAGCGTTAATTGAACGGACCTTAGCGTGGCGACACGGCGCGCCATTGGACAATTTGAACGAAACGCTGGACTTTATCCGGTACACGCTTGAACGCGGTCAACAGTTTGAGATACCTACCAGCCCCGGCCTAGCGGCTGACGCCTGCTGTTAAACGACCGGAGGGGTAATGATACACCGCACACTGCTGGCTCTGGTCATCGCGCTTGTCGTCTGCGGTTGCTCGTCCAATCCGCAGGTCGCGGCGCAGCTCTCAGAGGAGGACAAGATCCGGAAAGGAGATATTGTGAGCAAAGTAGAACAAAGAATACGAAACATCGAAAACGGGCTTGTCGAATTCACGACACCTATGGACATGTTTCAACCAGAAAGTATTAAGACGAAGAATCTGAAGACACTGTCTGAACGTATGGCGTATTATAAAGTGCCAGGTGTCAGTATGGCAGTCATCAATGATAACAGAATCGCTTGGGCCAAAGGATACGGAGTAATTAAAGCCGGAAGTGATACGCCTGTAACCACCGAAACCCTTTTTGAAGCGGCCTCATCAACCAAGTTGCTCACTTCTGCGATAGCCCTCCGTTTGGTTGAGCAAGGGCGGCTTGATCTGGATGAGGACGTAAACAAGCAATTGAAATCCTGGAGAATACCTGAGAATGATTTTACACAGCAACACGAGGTCACCCTGCGCTTGCTGCTGACACATCAGTCCGGTCTCAATAGGCCTGATGGAGGTTTTGATTGGGAAAATGAAAGCGTCCCCTCCCTCGTTCAGGTACTGAAGGGGGAAGCTCCGGCCAGGAATGAGGCTGCCGTTCTCGAATACGTTCCAGGTACCAAGTGGCAATACTCGAATATCGGTTATGTGATGATACAACTGCTTCTTGAAGATGTAGTAGGCAAATCATTCGCTCAAATTGCGCAGGAAAACGTATTCGGCCCGGTCGGCATGAAATCCAGCACTCTGGTGTATCCATTGAATGTGGAGCTCAAGAAGAG
>JBAWAP010000335.1:0-12434 GCA_049589355.1 Anaerolineae bacterium | reverse complement strand
CGCTCGCTTGGTTTCGATACGCTCTGCTACTCAACCGGCGCTCGCTAGATGCCCCAGGATGATACTATGGTCTGGATGTATATTCTGGAATGCTCAGACGGATCATATTACGTCGGCTCAACCATGGACTTGGAACGCCGTATCTGGGAACACAACGAGGGTCTGGGCGCGAAATACACGGCGCGGCGACGCCCGGTCAAGCTTGTGTATGCGGTCGAGTTCGCCAGCATTGCCGAAGCCTATGAGCGGGAGAAACAGGTCCAGGGCTGGGGGCGGGCGAAACGCGAGGCATTGATTCGCGGCGACTACGATGCATTGCCGGAATTGGCCCGCAAGGATTTTGAAAGCTATCGAGTACGTAGATATCTCCAGCAAGCTGAACACAACGGAATCGAAGAAGACACAGCGCCGGTCGAGTAGGAGCGGAGCGACGTATCGAGACCAAGCGGCTTGTGACCTTAGACCCGCTCGCTTGATTTCGACCAGCTCAATCCGAGGGTTTCGATATGGCCCTGGGTTTCGATACGCCTTCGGCTACTCAACCAGCGGGCCTACTCAACCGGCGCTCGTTCTCACAATGTTTGCATAAGCCCGGTGAGGATCTGCCATGTCTAAGCCCATTGTAGCCATCGTCGGTCGGCCCAACGTTGGCAAGTCAACCCTATTCAACAGGCTGGCGGGGAAGCGCCTGGCTATCACCGATGAGGTTCCAGGCACCACCCGCGACCGCCTCTACGCCGAGGCCGAGTGGGGCGGGTTGAACTTCATCCTGGTGGACACAGGGGGATTGGAACTCACCTCTGACGATGACCTCATAGCCCAGGTGCGAGCCCAGGCGCAGATAGCCATTGCCGAGGCCGACGTGATCCTCTTCCTGGTTGACGTTAAGGACGGGCTGACGACGGGCGACGAGGAGGTGGCTCAGGTTTTGCACCGCTCGGCCAAGCCCGTGTTACTCGTGGCCAACAAAGCCGATAACCGGCCCCTTCGAGAGGCAGCAGTGGAGTTTTACGCCCTGGGCCTGGGCGAGCTATATCCGATCTCGGCCCTGCATGGCACAGGCACCGGCGACCTGTTGGATCAGGTAGTGGGTGCCTTTCCTGTGGAGGAGGAAGAGGAGGAGCTGGAGGCGGTCAAGATCGCCATCGTCGGGCGGCCCAACGTGGGCAAGTCCTCTCTGCTCAACAAGATCCTGGGCCAGGAGCGGGCCATCGTCCACGAGGCCCCAGGCACTACTCGGGACGCCATTGATACTCCGATGGAATGGGAGGGCCAGCCGGTGGTGCTCATAGACACGGCCGGCATCCGCCGCAAGGGGCGCATCCAGCGAGGGGTGGAGAAATACAGTGTGCTGAGGGCGTTGAGGGCTATAGATCGTGCCGACGTGGCGTTGCTCCTCCTAGATGCCGTGGACGGAGTCACCGCTCAGGATGCTCACATTGCCGGCTACATCCTGGAGGAAGCCAAGAGCGTGGTGGTGGTGGTCAACAAGTGGGACTTGGTGGAGAAGGATGCTGGTACGATGCAGGCTTACGAGCAGCACGTGCGCACCACCCTGCGCTTTCTTGATTACGTGCCCGTGCTCTTCGCCTCCGCGCTGACCGGCCAGCGGGTGGATCAGGTGCTGCCCACCGCCCTGCGCGTCCAGGAGGAGCGCCTGATCCGCATCCCCACGTCTGAGCTGAACCGCATCCTGCAGGAGGCGGTAGCTCGCCACGCTCCGCCCAGCAAGGCTGGCAAGCGCCTGAAGTTCTACTACGCCACCCAGGCGGCCGTTGATCCCCCCACCTTCGTCTTCTTCGTCAACGACCCCCGTCTGGTGCACTTCTCCTACGAACGCTACCTGGAGAACCGGCTCAGGGAGCACTACGGTTTCCTGGGAACACCACTGAGGTTGAGTTTCAGGAAGCGAGGAAAAGGATAGCGTTGTGGAATATCCTTTACTCCGCAGGAGGTAGCGTTTCTTTCCATTCGGGAGGCAACAGAGGTGGTGATTTGACGTCGTGCCCGATTAGCAGTACAATAAAAAACGATGCTTCATTATCTTATTGACCCTCAGGAGGATCACATGCGAGTCACTTTACCCCCAATGCCCTCAAGTGTGCAGCAAACCCTGGGCCGGAGGCGGCTGGTGATTTGAGCCAGTGGGTCGAGGTCATCCTGGTTGAATACGCCGTGCGTCGTGACGAGTATCGTGAGGTGCTCTCACGCCTGGACATCCTGGAGCACGACGTCTCTGACGTAAAGTCCAGGATCACCGACCTGCACCGCACGATGGACGAGCGTTTCGACCGGATGAACGAGCGCTTTGACCAGATGTACGAGCGCATGACCACCATGATCCGCTGGACAGTGGGGACGCTGGCTCTTTTGGGTACCATCATGACCATCCTGATGGCTATCGCTCAGTTCACCTGATTACAGGCAGCGTCGGCTCACATAGGCTTCTGAGCCCATAGGGCTACGTTCTTTCAGTTCACCTCAGGGCGATGCTTTGAATTCTGGATTGGTGAGGGGCATCAACGTGGAACCTTAAAATCTCCAAACTCGCGCTTCCAGGCCGTATCTAGACGTTTTTTTACGTTATAATGAATGGAAGATATCAACTACCAGTGTAGGCGTATTTGCTCGAAAGGAGAAGCATCCCATGAACGAAAACAGGCTCACCCACATCCTCGTCAGAGGAATCCATCTGTTCGTCATTGCCGCCCTGCTGGCCGGGCTGGCTGTGAGCGCGGCGGCGCCGCCGGAGGCGCGGGCTGCCCCCAGCAGCACCTATCTGCCGGGGGTGGCGCAGGAGCCGGCCCAGCCCGATGCGGCGACGAAGGCACGCGTCGAGGCGGCCTTCGGCCAGCTCCCGCTCTACTTCGTCGAGAACCGGGGGCAGGTGGACGACCGCGTCGCCTACTACGTGCAGGGCAGCGACAAGACGCTGTACTTCACTGCCCAGGGGGTCACCTTTGTGCTGACCGGCCCGGGGGATGAGGCCGGCAGCCGGCAGCGCTATGCCCTTAAGCTGGAGTTCCTGGGCGCCAACCCCGGCGTCGAGCCGGTGGGGCGAGACCGGACGGAGGCCATCATCAGCTACTTCAAGGGGCCGCCCGACCAGTGGCGCACCGGCCTGCCGACCTACGCCCGCATTGTCTACCCCGACCTGTGGCCGGGCATTGACCTGGTTTACTACGGCACGGTCAACCGCTTGAAGTACGAGTTCATCGTCCATCCTGGTGCCGACCCCGGGCAGATTCGCCTGGCCTACCGCGGGGCCACGGGCGTGACGCTCAACGCCGCCGGGCAGTTGGCGGTGACTACGCCCATCGGCGGCTTTCAGGACGACATCCCTGCTGCCTGGCAGGAGATAGACGGCCGGCACGTTCCCGTCTCCGTCGCCTACGCTCTTGCTGAAGACTGGCTTGTCCCTGACGCCGACAATCCGCAATCGGCAATCGCCAACCGGCAATCCTTTGCCTTCCGCCTGGGCTCCTACGACCCCACCCTGCCCCTGGTGCTGGACCCCGCTGTGCTGGTCTACTGCGGCTACATCGGCGGCGATGACTACGACGAGGGCTATGGCATCGCCGTGGACGGGGCGGGCCACGCCTACGTGGCGGGCGTCACCTACTCCACCGAAGCCACCTTCCCTGTGACTGTCGGGCCAGACCTGACCTACAACGGCGTCGAGGACTACGACGCCTTCGTGGCCAAGGTCAAGGCCGACGGCACGGGCCTGGTCTACTGCGGCTACATCGGCGGCGATAACTACGACAGTGGCAGGGGCATCGCTGTGGACGGGGCGGGCCACGCCTACGTCACGGGCTACACCTCCTCCACCGAAGCCACCTTCCCTGTGACTGTCGGGCCAGACCTGACCCACAACGGCGTCGCCGACGCCTTCGTGGCCAAGGTCGAGGCGGACGGCACGGGCCTGGTCTACTGCGGCTACATCGGCGGTTCTGGCGACGACTATGGCTTGGGCATCGCCGTGGACGGGGCGGGCAACGCCTACGTCACGGGCTACACCGAGTCCGACGAAGCCACCTTCCCCGTGGCCGTCGGGCCAGACCTGACCTACAACGGCGTCGAGGACTACGACGCCTTCGTGGCGAAAATCTGCTATGACTCCGCAGACACCGACAGTGACGGGGTGGGCGACGCCTGCGACAACTGTACCGACACCGACGGGGACGGCTTTGGCAACCCTGGCTTCCCGGCCAACACCTGCCTTGCCGATAACTGCCCCACCACCCCTAACCCTAACCAGGCCGATGCCGACGGCGACGGGGTGGGCGACGCCTGCGAGCCAGTGCCCGTCGGCGGATACATCGTGCCGGTGAACAAGCTGGAGCTATCGGCCCCCTGGCTGGGGCTGGCGACGCTGGCTTCCCTCGCCGCCTTGGGGGTTACGCTGGTCAGGAGGCGCAGGAGCGTCTAGACCTGACAGGTTTTCGAAACCTGTCAGGTCTTCCAAGCAAAAGGTTCTGGCGGATGGTTTGCCAGAACCTTTTGTCTTGAGCCAGAGGATCAACGATACCGGGGGCAACTTCTGGGCCGCGAGCGATTCATCCGTCCAGAAGGTGGAGGAATTCTCGCTCCAGGAACTCGTGGGGAGTCACAATGGGGATACCCTGGTGTCAATCACCGCACGTACCGGCGATTCACTCTCGAGCACGCTGCCTCCGAACCTGATGCACAATCTCGTCAATCTCTTCCATCGTCAAAGGGGGATGCATTTCGGGAGTGGCGGCTACAATGTCGGTAACTCTATTGGGCTGCTCTACGCAGCACTGCTGAGCCTGTCCGTTCACCCTCCGTGTCTCTCACTGAAAAGTCGCGTCGGCCGGCATGCCGGGCTTCAAACGATGGTCGGGGTTGTCCAGTCGGATCTGGACGGCGAAGACCATGTGCACCCGCTCCTCTTGAGTCTGCACGTTCTTGGGCGTGAACTCGGCGCGGGATGCGATGTGGGAAACCTGGCCAATGAAGGCGTCCTCGTAGGCATCCACCCTGACTTCCACTGTCTGGCCCAGCCATACCCGCCCCAGGTCGGCCTCCGGCACGTAGACGGTCAGCGTCACCTCGTCCAGGTTGGCCAGGGTCAGCACCGACGCGCCGGGAGCGGCCAGTTCGCCGGTATGTACCAGCCGCTCGACGACGATGCTGCCCACCGGGGCAGCCAGCGTCATGCGCTCCAGTTGAACGTTCACTGCTTTCAGCGCTGCCTCGGCGTTGGCCAGCGCAGCCTCAGCCTGGGCGACGTTGGCTTCCACCAGCGAGATCTCTTCAGGCCGAGCGCCTGCCTTTAGCAATTCGAGAGACGCCTGGGCCTGATCAAGTTGGGCCTGGGCTGCGTCCACGCCCGCCTGGGCTGCATCTACGCCAGCTTGGGCTGTGTCCACGTTGGCTTCCGCCGCGTCTACGCCTGCCCTGGCCTGGGCCAGTTGCGCTTCGGCGGCATCCACCCCAGCCTGAGCCATGTCTACCTCCTCGGGACGAGCGCCGGCCTTGACCTTATCCACCTGAGCCTGTGCCTGACGCACCGCCGCCTGGGCGATGCGAATCTGTTCGCCGGTCGCACCTTTGGCCGCCAACTCGTGCTGTAACTGAGCGATGTGAACCGAGATCTCTGCCGCCCCAACTGCCGCATCAACCAGGTCTTTTTGGTAGCCTGGAACTCCAGGAACGCCTTTCGTCGCATCCCGCTGCAGTTGTGCCTGCCACAGGGCGTTACGGGCCAAGTCCCAGTTCAGTTTGGCAATCTCCACCGATTGCTCGTCCGGGCCAGCCTGCAATTGTTCCAACTGGGCCTGGGCGCTATCCACAGCACTCTGGGCGATAGCAATGTCATCTTCAGTAGGCCCTGCCCGAACCTGGGCCAGTTGCGCCTCAGCCCTGTCGAGGCCCGCCTGGGCAGCCGTGACCTGTGCCTCAGCGATGGCCAGGGCAGCCTCAGCGGCTCGGAGTTGCCCCCCGGCTGTGGCCCGTTGTACCTGAGCCACGTCCAGAGCGGCTTGCGCCCCGGCCACTGCTCCCTCAGCGACGGCAATCTCTTCGGGGCGCGCGCCGGCCTGGGCCATGGCCAGTTGCGCCTGTGCTGCGTCCAGCGCCGCCTGTGCCTGGGCTACAGCGGCCTCGGCCTGCTCCCGCTGGGCCAGCAGCATCGTCTGATCCAGCTTGACCAGCACGTCGCCAGCCGCAACCTCGTCTCCCTCATCGGCCAGCAGGGCGACGATGCGCCCGCCTGTCTCGGCCGCAACCGTCACCTCCTCGGCCTCAATGGTGCCGGAGGCGAATAATCCCCCCGACCTACCTGCTGGACGCTTCAGCAAGCGCGGGGCGGCGCTGCTCGTCGTCTCGCCTCGCATCTCGGCCACGAACTCATCCCAGGCAGCCGGGTTAAGGCGAAAGTAGAGCCAGCCGATTCCTACTGCGCTGGCGATGAAGGCCACAACAATCGCGGTGATACCAAGCTTTCGTTTCATCGAATCTCTCCCTGGAGGTCCGCTGACAGCGTTCTAATAATAAGGCTAAGGGGCGGTTTTGTCAAACCAGGAGAGTGGTATAGCTGATTTCACGTCCTCGGCGGCAATATGACGATCACGCTGGCCACGAGGGTGCGACCGTCGTCGCTGAACTGGCCGAAGACAGCGACAGGCATGTTGCGTCGGAGATTGGCCAGGCTGACCTCCTTAGAAGGTCAGGTGCAGGTATCCGCCACGGCTTACCTCCTCACCTTCCAGGTCATAGCCTACCAGTTCCAGTCCACCCAACTGCTGACCGATCTGAGATTCCGGCTCCGCTTCCCCTTTGGCTCAGGGCAGGTCTCACCACCAACTCCGGCGGCTCTGCGCTGACCCGGTAGAGGACCAGATCCTGTCCCCTGCCGCCGGGTATTGCGCCGTCGCTCTGGCCCATGAGAACGGGGATGTGCCAGGCGTCGGATTCCACCAGGCCAGGTGGGAGAGCCCAGGGCCCGCGGCCAGCCTGGGGGGAATCCAGGCGCATCGTAGTGTAGATTTGACGTCCCCTCACATCTTCTGGCCTTGGCCGGGGATTGGTGAGGTGGGGCATCAAAACGTCGGGGCGCAGGTTGTAGACCAGGCGGAAGTAGAACATATCGTAGCCGAAGACACCGCTCCGGCCGAGGAGGACGCTTCCCTCCGGCAAGATCTCGAAGACGTTCTCGTAGAAATCGTTGATCGCCGTCTCATCAGAATAGTTGTTCCTCTCGTAGTTGGCCCGCACTTCCCCGGCGATGGGCAAGCAGAGAAGCACGGCCAACCCGACGTTCAACGCTCCCTGCCACAGCTTCTCTCCAAGGCTAGAGAAACCAGGTTTTTCCGCTCCACAAGGCCTTTCGGAATCTCGAAAGTTCCCACAATTGCGCGCGACTTGGATACAGAGGGTTCCAAAAACCTGGTTTCTTAGGTTTAATAAAACACGAACGTACTTGACCAGCCGATATACTCCGTACCCGATGAAGATCACATAGATGAAGTGCGCTGGGATGAAGAAGACATCCAGGTCGAAGACGCGATATTGAACAAAGAAGAAAACGTGGACCAAATACATGGTGATGAAGAGATAGAACTTCTTGGTGTGGCGGAAGAGCATCTCCCACATCCCGTAGACGCCGAGCAGAATGCCAACCAGGCCAAAGTTCTGGCGCAGGAGTTCCAGGTAGAGAACGATGCGGTCGGGGATGGCCTGGAGGGGGAAGGCGAACTTAAACCCCGGGAAAGCACCCAAGGTGTAGCGGTAGATGCTCTGTAAAGTGCGAGGAGCGTTGCGGAGCATAAAGGCGTCGTTGAGAGTCGAGGCCTTGTAGGGCAGCCAGAGGAACTGCAAGCAACCCAAGAGGAAAAGGGCCAAGGCTCCTGCTACCATCGCTGGCCTCTTCAGTACCCGCCAGTCAACCAGTAGAACGTAGATGACGAAAGCCAGGGCAAAGCCCAGGTTTGACAAGTGGGTGCCCAGGCTGAGGCCGAAAACGAGGGCAGCAAGCAATAAGCAGGCCGCACTGCGTCTTTCCTCCCACCTCAGCAGGAGCCACACAGTGAGGGCGATCAGGAATACGTTGGGCGCGTAGACCTCAGCGAGCACAGCCTGCGACCAGAAGGTGAGGGAGAAGGCGAAGAGCAGGGCCGTGAAAACCGAAGGCAGACGGCACTTGGTGATGGTCAGCATGATCAGATATAGCAGCGCCACCCCTGCTGCCCCCAGAACCGCCGACATCAGGTTGACCCGGTGGGCTATGTCGCCTACGGGAATGAAGGTGAAGAGCTTGCCAAGCCAGGTGTAGAGAGGATAGCCCGTAGAGTGGGCCAGGCCCAGAGTGTAGCATACTGTAGCCAGCTCGTTCCCATCGGCGCTCTTGTAGGAGAGGCTGGGGGTCAAGGTGGCGTTGTACACGGCCAGAGCCAGGGCGAAGGCGGCCAAGCAATAGCAGGGTCCAGCCAGCGAGTTCGTAGAGCTCTTCTCATTTCAATCCCCAAAGCTTCGGTTTGCATCTCTCATTCTTACTACGACCAACTAAGGGCCTCTTAATTGCTGCTTGACGTTTGGCTTCTTTTGTGGTACACTGAATTCGACGTTACAGTAGCAGAGTCATCAAGCGTATACCTGAAGCAGCTCAATCAGGGTAAAGGGTAAGGTACTTTGGGAGGCATATATGTTGAGAGTAAAAGGGGTCTACGACGGTACAAAGGTTGTGTTGCTCGAACCACTGCCAATTCCCCCTCACACAACGGTTGAGGTGTTGATTGCAGAAGAGCCCATAGATACGGAGAGGGTCTACTGGCAAAGACTCATTGACCAGGGACTTATCAAAGAAGTTCGCTCCCAACCCACAAGCGAACAACCTTTCGAACCCATTCGCGTGACCGGCACGCCCATCTCCCAAACTATCATTGAGGAACGGCGCTAATGGGGCACTACTACTTTGACAGTAGCGCGCTCGTCAAACGGTACGTTGCCGAAACAGGCACAGATTGGATAAGGCGTTTATGCGCACTTGGCGCAGGTCACACATTATACACAGTTCGTATCAGTGGTGCAGAGATTATTGCCGCACTGTTTCGGAGGACACGGATGGGTACGCTGGCCGTGGCTGATGCTCAGGCTGCCGCGACACAGTTCAAGGCCGACCTTCGCAACCACTATCAGATCGTAGAAGTAACTGAACAACTGATTGACCTGGCGATGACATTGGCCGAAAAGCACGGTTTGCGTGGGTACGATGCTGTTCAACTGGCTGCTGCACTTGAGTTGCAAGCCGCACGGGCTGCTCTGTCGCTTTCGACCATTACATTTGTCTGCGCTGATGACCCACTGAACAAAGCTGCTAAAGCGGAGGGACTTCCCGCAGAGAACCCAAACGACTACTGAGGGACAAGGCGTTATCGGTCGGCCAATTTCTGACCAATGAAGGGCGCGGGCGAGCCCCCCAAGGCTGTGCCCGCTCCGCTTTTTTGTAGAGTTCTTCTCGTTTCCATTCACAAACTTCGGTTTGTATGTCTCATTCTCACTTCGCTGAGATATCGTTCCCCATTGATCCAGCCTCACTCCTCAGCCCAGACAACCACCCAAAGCCCGGCCGATCGCTGATCACCGAGAGGAAGTAGAACTGCTTGATAGGTCGAACCAGGATGGATTCAGGGGGTGCACTTTTATTCTCGGTGAAGATGGCCAGCCGCTCCGGCTCGTCGGCGCGAGGCAGCACGGCATCAAAACTGGTCAGCGTGACCTGTTTGAACTGCGTGGGCTCAGCCGTGAGCGTGAGAACTAATTGCTGGTACTCTTCGGCATTGCTCCACAGGGCGATGATGTCCTCGTCACCGCGGGTGAAGAGTTTGTAGACCATGCCAGAGTAATCGGCATCCATCAATGGCGCGTCCCAGGCGTAGACCGGCGTCGCCCCGGCCAGGTGTTTCACCAGCAGGTTGTAGGGCGTCGGGTCGGCGGGGGCGAAGATGAACTCGCTGCCCAGGACGCGCTGGTGGGTGTTGATGCTCCCGATGCGCAGGCCGGCCAGGGCCTCGCGGGCCGGCGTGGTGGTGGGGTCGCTATCGTGCCAGCCGGCGTGCAGCTCGGTGTCGAGGAAGTAGATGCGATCCAGTACGCCCAACGCCTCGGCGTCGTGCAGCAGGTTACTGACATCCACTCGCTCGTCGAACTGCCGCCAGGTGTAGCGGGCGGGGATCGGCCGGCCAGCGGGGGTGACGTAGTCCTCGAAGGGCGGGGCGGTCTCGCAGCCGGGGGGCAGCCAGTAGGGATTGCCGGGCATCTGATAGTAGGCGCAGTTTAGGGTCGGCGAGATCCAGTTGGGTGGGTTGAGGTAGGGATACTGGTGGATGCCGATGGCCACGTTGTCGTGGGTCAACAGGCTGCGGGTGATCATGTACGCCGTGGTGAGGGACAGGCCGAAGTCGTTGGGCGGCAGGTCCAATGCACCGGTGATCATCAGCGCGTCCGGGTTGGCCGCGGCCATCTCTTCCGCGGCCGCATCGGCGGCGGTGAAGAGCAGGTCGCCGTAGGTGGCCACGAACTCGGGCGAGTTAGGGCCCAGCAGACAGGCCGGCTGGTTGGGGCCGCTGGTCGCGTTACAGGTCCCGCCAGGCGCGATGCAGGGGCACAGGTAGAACTCGGCAGCCGGCTCGTTGGATAGCTCGATGTAGCGCAGCTCTGGGGCGTAGCGCTCGGTCTGCGTCCGGATGTTGGCGCGGTACTGCTCCACCAGGTAGGCGTTGTCCGGATCGAAGAAGCCAACGGAGCCGTCGGGGTTGGTGTACTCCGGGCAGGTCATCCAGCCGAAGTTGCCGTCCATGACCCCGCTGGGTAGCGGTGAGTAGTCGCGCTCTTGCGGGGAGAGGCCATCGAACAGCCAGTCCAGCCCGTCCCAAAGATACTGCCCCGGTGCGTGCTGGACACTGCCCCACCCGCCCGCGCCGCGCACGAACTGGAAGGCGTAGCGCTGCAACTCTGGCGCCCGCCGGCGGACGCGGGCGTCCACCTCAGGATCGAAGACTTCCTGGAAGGGGTGGCAGCGACAGGAGTCATTCAGTTGCTTGGCGCAGGCGAGGTCGCGTGTGCTGCCGGGCGGATCGCCGGGGGTCGTAGGGCAAGGAGTACAATCAGGTCCCCAGACCCGGATGAACGGCTGGGCCAGCCCGCTGAAGGCTGGCGTGTCAGGATGGGTGCCGAAGAGGGGCATGTGGGGCTGGATGACAGGATTCAAGGTGAGAGTCGTGCTGACCACATCCCCGGCTCGTCCCAGAAACCCGTTTTCTCCCAGAAAACGGGTTTCTTCCACGCTGAAGCTCAGGGTGAGCAGATGAGAGCGCATCCTGAGGGTCTGCAGCCTGAGCTCACCCTGGTGCGCCTCCAATGTGCCCACAACGAAGGGCGGTGAGTCACCCGGCTCAGCGGGCGTCAGGTCGTTCACGTAGGTGTGGATCAGGGTTTGCGCGCTGACGGTGATGGGCCGATGGTAGTTTTGCACCTCGACTGGCAGGTAGGCCACGTGGCCGACAGTCAGGGAGAGAGTCATCGGCGCCGAGACCAACTCCAGCCCGCCGGGCAGGTCGGCCAGGACAATGCCCTCCGCCGATGGCGTGGGGGTGGACGTGGGAGTTGGTGTGGGAGTCGGCGTGGCCGGGGTGTAGTCCTTCAGTATCAGCGGCAAGTAGAGCCGAGAACGGGGTGTAGCGGTGAGCGTCGGTGTGGGTGTGCAGGTAGGCGTGGGGGTAGGCGTCGAGCTTGGGGTAGCCGTTGGTGTCGGTGTGGGCTGGGACGAATTAGCGAGGAGTTCGATTAGCGTCACTGAGTGGGCTGGGAAGGGGTAGATGAAGTGCTCGGCGGCGTCGGCGATGGCAGAGTCGGTGATGGTCACGTCAGTCGGGTGGCCCACATCGTTGAAAGCGGCGATGTCTGGCCCGTTCAGGGTCCACATTCTGGCCGTAGCCGCTGGGGTAAAGCCGCTGATGGCGATGGTAGCAGTGATGGTCGCCGTCGTCTCCTTGTTGATGGCCAGCAGGGTCAGCCGGTCACCCGTCTCGTCGGTGCTGGCCACTACCTCCAGCGCTGGCAGGGAGCCGGTGAGCAGCGGCGCGCCTTCCACTTGGCTCTCCACCCGCACTGGGGCAAAGTGCTGATTGAAGAGCTGCAAGACGTAGGCGGCCGTGCGGGGGATGAGCTGCGGGTACGGGCTCAGCACTGCCGTGTTGCCCCACCCTTCGCCCTCATACTTGCTGATCAGGCAATGCAGGTCGCCCAAAGGAACGCCCAGCTCGATCATGGTCCGCACCATGTCGGCCACGAAGAGCCCCTGATCCAGCGACATGCCGTAGTGGGGTGTGGGGGAATGTCTCTCCGACACGTGGAGGTTGTACTCGGTGATGGCGATCTCTACCTGGTCGGCTTGCTCCCCGGCGTAGAGT
>JBAWAP010000334.1:0-9158 GCA_049589355.1 Anaerolineae bacterium | reverse complement strand
GCGGCACGGCGGGGTGGCCGTCCACGAGTTCCGTCAGGAGGGCTATCTGTCTGAGGCCATGGTGAACTTCCTGGCCCTGGTGGGCTGGGCCTACGACGACAAGACCGAGTTCTTCACCCGCCAGGAGCTCATCGAGAGATTCGACCTGGCGGGGGTGAGCAAATCGCCCGCCGCTTTCTCCTACGACAAGCTGGAGTGGATGAACGGCGTCTACATCCGGCAGTTGACTCAGGATGATCTGTATGAGCGGCTGATTCCCTTCTTGGCTAGTGGCCTGGGCAGGGAGGAGGGGGAACTGCGGGAGAGGAAGGAGACCAGGGAGGTCGTGCCCCTGATTCAGGAGCGCCTCAAGAGGCTGACCGACGCTGTGGAGTGGGTTGATTTCGTCTTCGTTGATCGGATCAGCTATGAGTCTTCGCTGCTGGTGGGCAAGAAGATGACGGCTGCAGAGTCGCTGGCCGTCCTGCGGAAAGCCCAGGAGATCCTGGCGGCTCTGCCCGATTTCGAGGAGGAAACCCTGGAGACAGCCCTCCGCGCTCTGGTCGAGGAGCTAGGCTTGAAAGCTGACCAACTCTTCGGCATCATCCGCGTGGCGGTTACGGGCAAGAACGTGGCTCCGCCCCTCTTTGGAACGCTGAGCATCCTGGGGCGGGAGCGGGTGCTGACGCGGCTGGATGATGCTGAGGAAGCGTTGGAGGGACTCGTCAGTGAAACGTGAAGACGTAAAACGTGACCATCACGTTTCACGTCTTCACGCATCACGTCGTCATTTGCCAAGTTAGTGAGAATGTGATAAAATGTAATCACTCTGGGGGATCGTCTAGCGGCAGGACAGCGGTCTCTGGAACCGTCAGCCGAGGTTCGAATCCTCGTCCCCCAGCCAGTGTTGCTATATCAAAGCCCTAGCCGCCAAGACTGGGGCTTTTGTGTTTGGCTGATAGGCCCTTGCCTGAAAGCCATATCGGTGATAGAATAGCCCCATGCATATCGAAGTTGACCAAAGCGGCAAGATCGAACAGATGAGCTGGGATACAGTCTTGGCCTTCTCAGACCATATCCACCGGGCCATCCTCATCTCGGCTAAAGTGAAGCGAACTTGCCAGCGGGAGTTGCGAGCCCGGGGTGTGAAACCGGGTATGATTACCGCTCGTATGTTCGCTGTGGGTGTCTTTTTGCTTCTTGAGGATCATCACCTTCGCCTTATTCGGCAACGAGTACCTGATTTTCCAGGAGAGGCTATTAGCTTTGAACAGGTGGGAAAAGGAGCGCTAGCTCACAGTCTAGCCTGGTTGACGCGCAGGGGAAAACGTAGGCCCGATAAGCTAGTCACAGTGGAGGAGTTGCTGAGGTTTTGTTGAGGGTCAAAATGAAAAGAACGGGTGGGCGCCTGTATTATGGCGCTCGCAGCTAGGCTCACATCCCCGGATTGGCTACCGGTGGAGGCACCTAGCCACCCGATCTATAGATATAGTACAACAAATGAGCCTATTTGTCAAATTTCAGGGCGAGTGATCAGCACTCTCTGTTCTTACTCATCTGCTTCTCGGTCAAGCTTGGCATATTCTGCAGTTAGAATACTCTATTAGACCCTCTTGAGGGCTTGAATCCGTAAGCCGAGGTTCGAATCCTCGTCCCCCAGCCAATACCCAATAATCCAATATCCAATACCCAAGAGAGGCCCTCCTTAGCGGCAGAGCCTCTCTTCTTTTCTCTAATCCTCCTTCTGCATCTCCTCGATCTTGGCCCAGGTATCACGCAACGACACCGTCCGATTGAACACCAGTTTCCCATCGGCCGAATCCGGATCCACGCAGAAGTAGCCTTGCCTCTCGAACTGGTATCGGCTTCCTGGTGCTGCACCTGCCAGACTTGGCTCAACGTGGCACGAGGTCAGAATCTCCAGCGAGTTGGGATTCAGGTTAGCTGTGAAATCCTCGCCCTCTTCCACATCGAGCGGGTTTTCTACGGAGAAGGGGCGGTCGTACAGGCGTATCTCTGCTTCGAGCGAGCGATCGGCCGAAACCCAGTGCAACGTTCCCCTGACCTGGCGTCCGTCGGGAGCCCAACCACCTCGCGTCTCCGGATCATAGGTGCAGTGCAGCTCGACCACTTCGCCCTGTTCGTCCTTGACCACGTCCACGCAAGTGACGTAGTAGGCGTATCGTAGCCGCACCTCGCGACCGGGGGCCAGACGGAACCACTTTTTCGGCGGGTCCTCGCGAAAATCCTCTCGTTCGATGTACAGCACCCGTGAGAAGGGGACCTTCCGCGTCCCCATGCTGTCATCCTCCGGATTGTTGATGCACTCCATCTCCTCCACCAGGTCCTCCGGATAGTTCACGATGACCACCTTGAGAGGGTGCAGCACACCGAACACCCGCGGAGCATGCTTGTTCAAATCCTCGCGGACGCAGTGCTCCAGCAGGGCGATATCAACGATGCTATCCGTCTTGGCCACTCCGATGCGATCGCAGAAGCTTCGGATGGCTTCTGGCGTGTAGCCCCGTCGCCGCATACCCGACAGTGTCGGCATCCGTGGATCGTCCCAGCCGTTGACGTGCCCGCGTTGCACCAGTTGAATAAGCCTTCGCTTATGCAGTACGGTGAAACTGAGATCAAGGCGGGCGAACTCGATCTGCCGCGGATGGTAGATCCCCAACTGGTCAAGGAACCAGTCATATAAAGGGCGATGGTCTTCGTATTCCGACGAGCAGAGAGAATGGGTGATCCCTTCGATAGAGTCCGATTGACCGTGGGCCCAGTCGTACATTGGATAGATGCACCACTCATTCCCTGTCCGGTGATGCGCTGCGTGGAGGATGCGGTACATGACCGGATCGCGCAGGTTCATGTTGCCAAAGGTCATGTCAATCTTGGCTCGAAGCACGTGGGCGCCGCCCTCGAACTCGCCGGCCCGCATGCGCTCGAACAGGTCGAGGTTCTCTTCCACCGAACGGTCACGATACGGGCTGTTCTTCCCTGGCTTTCCAAAGGCCCCTCGGTACTCCTTGATTTCCTCTGGACTCAAACTGTCCACATACGCCTTGCCATCTGTGATCAATTGCACCGCCCACTGGTAGAGCTGCTCGAAGTAATCCGAGGCATAGAACAGCCGATCCTCCCAATCGAAGCCCAGCCAGCGAATGTCCTCTATGATCGCGTCCACGTATTCCTCTTCTTCTTTGACGGGATTGGTATCGTCGAATCGCAGATTGTAGAGCCCTCCGAATTCCTCGGCGATACCGAAATCAATCCAGATGGCCTTGGCGTGCCCGATATGCAGATAGCCGTTCGGCTCCGGTGGGAACCGAGTATGAACTCGCCCGCCGAACCTGTTTGTCCTCAAGTCTTCCTTGACGGCATCTCGGATGAAGTCGGAGGGGCGTTCGGAATCGTTCGTGGTCATATTCGTAGCTCCCTTCTCGCGTTTTCTTTCAGATGTTGTGTTCTTCTTGTCGCAGAATTTCCTGGATCTGTGGCTTAACCTGCGGAAGGCGCTCTTTGATCGTCATCCAGACCAGTTGGTAATCCACACCAAAGTAGACGTGGATCAGCCTGTCTCTCATCCCGGCCATTTCCTTCCAGGGAACCTGAGGATAGCTTCGCCGTACCTCGTCAGGAACCCCCTTCGCTGCCTCCCCAATGATCTCAAACTTCCTGACCACCGCGCTTGCGGTCTTGTCATCTGCCCGAAAAGCATCCAAATCCATCCCTGCAACGAACGCTTCGATGCTCTCCATTGCCGCCAGGATGTCCTTCAGATAGAGCCTGTAGTCTCTCATGCCGGCACGACCTCTCGAAGCACTGTCTCTCGAAGCTCTGCCCTCAGAGCACGCTTGGGGACCACATCCACCTTCCGCTGAAGCTCCGCCTCTAAGAACAATGCCAGCCCCACCAGGTCGAACAGGTCCGCTCCCTCTTCAAAGTCCACCAAGACGTCAACATCGCTGGTTCCACCTTGCTCTCCCCGAACAAAGGAACCAAAGAGCGCTATCTCCCTCACCTTGTACCGTGCTGTTATCTCCGGCTTAAGCGCTCCCAGTCTCACCAGAAGGTCCTCTGTGTTCATAGTTGACATTGACTCCCCTCCAAAAACAATTGTGACAAGTCGCCATTGAGGCAGGGCTGCCAGTTACCCAACAGCTCTTGTACAGATCTTTATGCAGATGGCTTTGACGTGTCCAACCTCACATTTCTGCCAACAGGCCACTCATCTCTAACACGCGCTGGCTCCACCGCTGGGCCTCGGCGATCATCTGGGCACGCCAAGCCTGGTCAGGGAACCTCTGGGGCAACCGCATCCGCCACTGGGCCAGGCGGCGCTGCAGTTCCAACAGCGTCACCTGGCTTTCCAGGTCAGATTCCGGAGCGCACCACTCGATGAAGTGCGCGGCCTCTCGTATCAGGTCTGCTACCGGCACGAGGTTGGCTGGATTCTGTGAGAATGAGGCGATGCGGGCCATGTCGGTGGCCAGTCCGCCCAGACGCACCGGCAGAGGATCACGCACATACCGGGCCTGAATGGCTGAGAGGTCTTTCATTTTGCTGCTCGCCTCCAAAAGCAGCCTTGTGGTTGGCGCCATCGCGGTAGGATTGCCAGTCACCCAGCAGCCCCCGCACAGATCCTTATGCAGATGGCTTTGGCGTGTCCGATATGCAGATAGCTGTTCGGCTCTGGTGGAAACCGAGTATGCACTCGCTCGCCGAACCTGTTTGCCCTCAAGTCTTCCTTGATGGCATCTCGGATAAAGTCAGTGGGCCGACCGGAATCGTTTGTGGTCATATTCGTGCTCCCTTCTCGGTTTTTCCTTCAGTGGTTGTATTCTTCATGGCTTTGTCTCATTGGGTTTGAGGTATGATAGCAGTCACTTCGCCGCTCAACACACCAAATAGTTGGGAATTTCCTGTTTAACATCGAAAATCAGGTCTAGCTCGTCAAGATTCTTGATTATCACAAATTCGTCTTTGTTCCTGCCCATATCCATGATTAAAAAGCGCTTTCGCGGCTCATACCAGATTAGCTGAGCTGGCTCTGCGTAATTTAATACCCAATTAGGCTCAAAAATCGGGCGAACTCTGTCGTCCTCACGATGATACCACTTGCCTATGTTCACAATGCCCTCGGTATCACGTTCTCCTTTGGCTAACTCTTGTTTGAGCCATTCTTTCCAAGAGGATGGCAAGAAAGGCAATTGAGCTGCAATGTGAAAGACAAGTGCATTGTAGAGAAATCGTGAATCAGTGTCCTTGAGCTCTTCGATTTCCTGACTCAGATCATTTGACGCTTTACTAGGTGGATTAGTGTAGAAGATTAACTTGCTCAGCTTCGCACACACCGAAGTGTCGGTTACTAAGGTTTGAAACCTTTCGGGCAATTCAGTCTGCAGTTCGCGACTACCTAACATCCAGTAAAGTGCTGCCGCTCGTACAATATCGACGTCATCATGAATCAATTTGTCAATTACTCGTTCAACGTTGTCGGTGGGTATCTTACCTTGGTTTTCAAGTAGAATACCCAACATTTCCGCGCGGACTACGGCCGAGCCTGACTCAGCACAATTAAGAGCGAAATCAAACAGGCCATTGGCCTTTAGAGCATTGGCTAGCTTGTCTTTAGTGGACAATTCAATGATTCGTTCTGCTGCAGCGATGGTACACTGATCTAGATCTTCCTCTACCAAGTGGTGCCATTTCTTTCGAAGTTTCTGATCAAGCTGATCATAAACTGGAACCAAGGCGCCCGCCAGATATGCGCGAGTCTTAGGGTATTCACTAGTTGACATGGCGTGAATCAGATGATTTGCGCTGTTGTTGAACTGCCCAAAGCCCAGAATAAGGCCTATGATAAGTTCTTTTCTAGCAATAAATGAGCCAAGAGTGTCTGTGGTAGCTATCGTTTCAGCCGCTTGCTGAAGATGTTGAGGGAGACAATCATAGTAATTACCAAGCGAACGTCCTACTACCCACCAAGCATCACTGCCGCTGTTGAGATAATTCTCCAGATGCTCGCGAGCTTCATCAGTGACTTTGTCATAGTATCGGCAAATGAGATCATATGGTCTGTACTCACTCTTCCACATCAGGAGGGGATTATCACCAAGTCCCTCTAGCAAAATCTCACAACGTTTATCCAGTGGCATACTTCTGGCAATGTGTGCGGCTCTTACAAAAACCTGCCTGACGGGGCTATTATCGCTTCTGGCAATGGGGTGTTCAGGTATCTGATGAATAGCTGACTTCAGAGTCTCGTTTTCAATATTGGGATAGAGAAGGGCATACTCTTCTGCGAGTTCAGTCAATAGAGATTCATTGTCAGTGGTAAGATAGTTTTTCAGGACTCGAGCCTCTTCCGAGGGGCTATGTTGATGCCAATGATGGATTAGCCCAACCATATCTTGAGCCAGGTGTGTACCCGATTGAGATTGAAGCAGCGGTGGAATGTGAGCGAAGATGTTTTCAAGAACGTCTGGGTTGTTCGACAGGAATTTAAATACGGCATCATCGTAAGCAGGGTGAGCAAAGCGGACGAGGTCCACTTCAAAGGGAGAATCCAAGGCCCTTTGAATTGCTTCAATGATAGTTGCATAGCTTTCAATGACTTGGCCCCACGCATCTTGTGCCTCATCTAGGCTAAACCCGAGAGCTTGCACAAGTGCCAAGTATTCATTGTCAACCTTTGAGGGTCCAGCCGAAAGGGGTTGGCCCCTTTTGCGAAAGTTGGCAAGATATATGACGACAAAAACAAGCTGTTGTGTATATGGCAGTAAACCAATCTCACTGGCAAAGGAGTCGGATATGTCTGCAGACTCGAGTACAACCTTCTTGAGAGCATCAGCATCACGCAGGTCCATATTCCGCGATGCTTGGAAAAACCGTCGTATACCATGTGGCGTCCACAAGAGATTAGCAGCCCAAGACAATATCTCTTCTATGTTCTTCAATGCCTCATCTCGAGAGTCTTCCGGAAGCTGTAGCCATGAAGGTTTATACAGGCGCATGTATTTCTTTACGATCTCTACTCTACTAGCAAAACTGTATGAGATTAGCTCATCCTCTGTATCATCACCGGCCTTGAGCCAAACTGCATGCTTTGATAGCTCAGGCTGTAGTTGGATTGCATGGCGAAAGATGCCTTCTCGTGACGTAATCACGACTTTTGGCTTTCTGTCAGCGATGTGTGAACGGCTCTTGAGCATTAGAAGCAGGTCACCAATTTCGAATCGCCTTTCGCTATGCACGAATTCCAATTCTTCTCGTTTTGTTCTTCCGTAGGGATCCTCTAGGTATACAATGCACCCTGGTGCAATCATTGATTCAAGAGTGAAGCTGTCTCGAATGCCATATTGATGATAAATGTCCTGAAGAGATGGCAACTGAATGTCCTCGCGGGTAATTCTGCTGAATACCCACGAGGGCTGATAACCCTGAAGATAGTATTTGTATAGTAGCTTGACCGCCGTGTAAGTCTTACCCAAATGTGGAGGACCAACAATGATTACGATGTCATTTGTCTCAAGGGTTTGTTCAATTTGTGAATACTCGGCGGGGGGAACATATAGTTGGTCGAGATTGAAATAGACTGAGTTTTGAGTATGTAGTTCTTGCTGCCTACCTATAGCATTTAAGAATCTCGCAAGACTGGTTAAGCGGCTTTCAATCTGCTGTACATCAATCGGCTGCTTGAACGCTTGGTACAGTTTCCACGCCTTCTCGGGAGGTATTACAGTGATGAGAGGGTAGCGCCCCCGCTCAACGAGATCTATAAAACGTCTTACCTTCTGATACTGACTCGGATCGGTCATGTCCCCGCAGAGGATAACGTAGAAATCATTGAGATGATATGACCCTGATTCCCCAATCTGTCGCCAGATATCTTTTTCAAGCTCCTTTCGCTTGATGTCGTTGTAACTCCAAACTTGAAACCCCACAACGTAGTCTGCTATCTTGAATTCAACCTTTAGATCTACGCCGCGATCAATTAGGCCCTGTGTGATCGAGAACCTTGGTTGTTCTGCCCAATTTGACCCATAGCTATGCAGCCAGCTCTGTAATGCTTCTACATAAGGATCATGTTTGACCTCTTTGAAGCCGGCAGTGTCTTCGCGGGAAGCAAAGCCAACGTCTAGAATAGCATTTAGCTGTTCCTTCATATATTGCTTCATCATCAATTCGCCTTGAGAGATTTCACCAAGTGTATGGGTTCTTCACTTAGACTTCTACAAAGACAATCTCCACAGTGTCAAGAGGCCTCTCCTTTTTGATTCTTAATCCAAATTATACTATGTCATCTCAGTTTCGTCAAAGCAGTTGATCTGGGACTTCAGTCTAATGGGAAACAAAAACTCCCCGCCGGGACCTGACAAACCGGCGGGGAGACGCCTACCAGAGCATCTGTTATCGCGTGTGTTGAAGAAACCACTGGTAAAGCTCAGGGTTGTCGTAGGTCTGCGTCCAGGAGTCGTGCCCAACGCCGGGGTAGACGGTGAAGCGCACGTTGCCGCCGCAGGCCAGCAATGCGTCCACCATCCGCTGGCCCACTTCGAGCTTGATAACGTCGTCTTCTGCGCCGTGAAAGGCCCAGACCGGAATGTCCTTGAGCTGACTGGCGAATTCAGGGAAACCACCGCCACAAATGGGAGCGATGGCTGCGAATAGCTCTGGGTATCTCATCGCCAGACCCCACGTACCATATCCTCCCATGCTCAACCCCGTCAGGTAGATGCGAGCCGTATCTACCGCGTAGTTCGCCACTATCTCGTCCAGCAGCGCCTTCAGTGTCCGGTGGTGATCCCACCACGTCGTTTCGTCGGGGCATTGTGGAGAGACGGCGATAAACGGGAAGTCGGGCTGCCGCTCGACGATTTTGGGTATCCCGTGTTTCTTCACCAACTCCGGGTTATCGCCCCGTTCGCCCACCCCGTGAAGGAAGAGAATCAAGGGCCATTTTTCGTCTGGGCTTGTCCCATAGTCTCGCGGTAGAAAAAGCAGATACCTCAAACTTACGGTTTGCTCGATCATACCCTCGCGCTGGTTACCAGGCGATTCTTGGTTGATCAACGTTGCTTCCTCCACTTAGACCCTATCCTAAAATCCCTCTGGGCTTCCATTTTCACGCTTGTTTTTGAGCGCGCGGGGTAATTTTAGGATAGGCTCTTAGG
>JBAWAP010000333.1:0-1889 GCA_049589355.1 Anaerolineae bacterium | reverse complement strand
GAGAAGGGGGAGACCATGAAGAGCTCAACCACAAACACGCTAACCTTTCCCCAACAGCTCGCTCGCCGGGACCTGGGGCGGCTGAAAGCCTATCGCGACAACCTGGATTTCTATCAGGGAGCGCAGTGGCCGGAGCCAGCCCGTCGCCGCGAGCGCCGCCTCATCTTCAACTATGCCAAGACGATCATCGACAAGATGGCCTCCTACGTGATGAGCGGCCTCAAGTTCGCCGTCGACCCCGTGGACGGCTCGCCAGAGGCCGCCGAGGCGGCCCGACGGGCGGAGGCCGCCCTGCGGGAGGTAGCGGAGGCCAACAATCTGGAGCAACTGGACTTCGATACGGAGAGCGACTGTTCCATCCTGGGCGACGCCGCCTTCAAGGTGACCTGGGACCCTCTGGAGCGACGGGTGAGGGTAGGGGCGCCGGACGTGCAGGGCCTCTACGTCTGGTGGCTGGGCGACGACGTGACCCGCGTGTGGCGGGTGGCCAGCCGCTACCAGCTATCGGCGGAGGAGGTGCAGATGCTGTACGGTATCCAGCCCTCCCCCCTGTCGCGGCGGCGGGAATCGACGGTGGTGGAGGTGTGGACGCAGCAGGAGTTCGAGCTGTGGCTGGACAACGACCTGCTGGAGTCGAAGGCCAACCCCTACGGCTTCATCCCCTTCGTCATCTTCCCCAACCTGCGGGAGCCCAAGAAGTTCTGGGGCGTCTCCGACATCCCGGCCATCCGCGAGTCGGTGCGGGAGCTCAATCGGGCCATGTCCCAGCTTTCGATGATCCTGGAGCTTTCGGGCAATCCGATTGCCGTGCTGGAGAACGTCACCGAGGCCGAGGACATCGCCGTGCAGCCGGGGGCAGTGTGGGAGCTGCCGGAGAAGGCGCGCGCCTACCTGCTCGACCTGCTCCAGGGCGGCGGCGTCCGCCTGCACGCCGACTACATCGACCTGGTGTACCGCACCCTGCACGACCTGGGCGAATCGCCGCGCACGGCCTTCGGGGAGAACCGCCAGGGGCTATCGGGGGTGGCCCTCCAGATGGAGCTGGACCCGCTGCTCAAGAAGGTGCAGCGCAAGCGGCTGCTGCGCAGCGTGGCCTACAAGCGGCGCAACGAGATGATCCTGCGCATCCTGGAGCAGCACACCGGCGTGTCCTCCGCCCCCTATCGGACGCGTGCCATCTGGGGGCCGCTGCTGCCGCAGGACCGCAGCCGGTTGGTGGAGGACGAGGCGCGCCTGGTGGCGGCGGGCATCCACTGCCGCCGACGGGCCGCCGACGAGCTGGGGGTGGAGGACCCGGAGACGGAGTTCGAGCGCTGGCTGGAAGAGGAGGGAAGAAACGATCAGTGAGCACGCATACTCGCTTGAACTTTTGTGCGAACCGCGCTAGAATTTCTGCAAATGGCTGGGCCGACCGAGGCGGACCCACGAAAGGCAATACGCGACCCTATTCACGGCCTGATACGTCGGTCTTCGGACGAGATCAGGATCATGGATACTCGCGTCTTCCAGCGGCTCCGCGGCATTCGCCAACTGGCAATGGCACACTTGCTGTACCCCGGAGCGCTGCACACTAGATTTGATCACTCTGTAGGCACGATGCACGTTGCAGGAAGGATATGCGAGAGGCTGAGAGAGTCTAAGTACATCAGCCAGCAGGAGACCAGAGCCGTGCGGTTAGCGGCACTCTTACATGACATCGGGCACGGGCCGTTCAGTCATGTTTCGGAATTCCTCCTCGATCGCCACTACGATAAAGACAAGATGGGAATCTTGCCGGAGCGGGAAAGAATCCATGAAAAGATTACGCTTCAGATCATTCAGCAGAACAAGGAGATCAGAGGCGTACTGACCCCGAAGATGCGTACAGATATCGTGAACCTCCTGTCGGA
>JBAWAP010000332.1:0-6395 GCA_049589355.1 Anaerolineae bacterium | reverse complement strand
GTTGGGAAGTGCCCGATGAACTCTTTCAGGCCTCGGTCGAGCGTCTCCCAAAGATCCTGTCTAGAGTGCATCCGGTAGAATCTCTGCGTTCGGATCCCGATTTTCAGAATTCGGATAGACGTCGTCTCATCTTCGTACAGTTCGAGGGCCTGCCGCTTTTCTGGCGAGTTGACGTTGATATCTTCGCGCAATCTATTCACCGAAACCGATCAGACCAGACACGGAGAGAGGGGGACACGGAGAGGGGGATAATCCCCTTGTCACCCCCTCTCCCCATCTCCCTGTCTCAGCCCCTTCTTAGCCGGGCGTTCGAGGGGGTGGGGCTCGCGGTTCCCGAGTTGGCTCCCCAGGAACTGGTTCTGAAACTCACGGAAAGTGTTGCTGAGATGGATCCCACGAAGGCCGGGTTGGCGCGGAAGATCGAGGAACTACATCGTGAGGTGTTTGATTAAGCCGGCCAGGCGGCAGTCGCGATGTACACACAAGGAGTGCATCTGTGAGTAACAATACTGCGCTACTGGTCATTGACGTGCAAGTATGCAACTTTGAGGAATCCGCACCTGTCTGTTGGTAAATTGGGAAACTGGTAAATTGGTAGATTGGGAAAGCCTAACCAATTTACCAATCTACCAATCTACCAATCTACCAAAGCAACGGGTATTCAGACCGAGTACTGCGTTGATACCACCTGCCGCCGTGCATACAGCCTGGGCTACGACGTGACGTTAGTCAAGGACGCCCACAGCACCTGGGACACGGATCATTTCACCGCGCCGCAAATTATCGCCCATCACAATAAGGTGTTGGGCGGGTGGTTCGTCGAATTGAAAGAAGCGGGTGAGATCGAGTTTGATAATGTATCCACCTAACCCAGACAAGCCGGAACTAAACGAGGTAGGATTGCTTTGAGTACCCCTGCAGCCTTCACGTTAGTGATTACCCTGATGACAATCCTGGCCGGGTGCGCTGGGACGACCAGCACACCTGACGATCCCGTAGGAACGAGGGACGCCGTAGAAGATATCGCGGCTGAGTTCAGGAGCCTGCGCACGCTTAGAGGACATTTTGAGGGCGGCACCTGGAATGATGACCTGGACAAATGGATGGGGCGCAAACACCAACTCATGATCCAGCTTGGCTCTCGCCTCAGCGCGGGTGGATACAGCAAAGCCCAGGTCATTCAATTGCTCGCTCCCCCTGATCTGACCGCTTCCGAGGGTGACGACCTCTTCGATCTGGTCAACAGCCTGCCGGAGTTTGAGAAACCGGCCACAGGCCCATACGAGCTCTTGATCTACTACTGGCGTGGAATGCACGACTTTCTCTACTTCACTTCTCAGGGCGAGACCATTATCAACTCAGGCTGGTGGTACGCAGGTGATTAAGAAGAAATGGCTGACCGTAATAGCAAGCCTTACCATGATTCTCGCCGTGCTATCGGGCAGCCTCGCCCTGGCTGATGATGGTCCACAGGATGACTCGACCAACGGCTGCACAGACGACACGATGATCATTCGAGTGTACTACCCCGATCTCGATATCGGTAACAAGGTACTCATCTCGTTCGAGCCATGGATGCTCGAAACCAACTACGACGAAGGCTATCACCTCATGAAAGTGACCCGAAGGGAGATAGATCTTCTCACCGACGCCGGTCTTCGAGTCGTAGCTGCCGACCAGCAAGAGCTTCCGGTGATGGAATCCGTTCCTAGCTATCCCTGTTACGGGACCGTGGAGGAAACCTTTGCTTTAGCGGAGGCGCTGGCCACCAACTACCCCGATTTCGCCACCTGGACCGACGTCGGCAACTCCTGGGAAAAGTCAGCCAGCTTGGGTGGCTACGATATGATGGTCTTGCGCTTGACCAACTCGGCCGTCCCCGGCCCCAAACCCAAGCTGTTCGCCACCGGCGCCATCCACGCCCGCGAATACACCACCGCCCCTCTGCTAGTCGGTTTCGCGGAATACCTGGTGGACAACTATGGCACCGACGCCGACGCAACCTGGATTTTGGATTATCACGAAGTCCACCTGATGTTCCACACCAACCCCGACGGCCGCAAAAAGGCCGAAGGCGGGGCCTCGTGGCGCAAGAACACCAATCAGAATTACTGCGGCGCCACCAGCAGCAAGCGAGGCGCTGACCTCAATCGAAACTTCAGTTATCAATGGGGCTGCTGCGGCGGATCCAGCGACAGCCAATGTGGGGAGACGTATCGAGGCCCCAGTCCCGCCTCTGAGCCTGAGATCCAGGCCGTCCAGAGCTACTTGCGGTCCCTCTTCCCCGACCAGCGCGGCTCCAACCCCAACGATCCCGCCCCCAATGATGCCACTGGCGTCTATCTCGACATCCATAGCTATGGCCGGCTCGTCCTCTGGCCCTGGGGGTACACGAGCGTTACAGCGCCGAACGGGACCCAGCTTCAAACACTGGGGCGCAAGCTCGCCTACTGGAACGGCTACCAGCCTCAACAATCAATCGGGCTGTATGTCACCGATGGCACCACCGACGACTTCGCCTACGGCGACTTGGGAGTGGCATCCTATACCTTTGAGCTTGGCACCGCGTTCTTCCAGTCCTGCCGCTACTTTGAGAACACCATCGTACCCGATAACGTGCCAGCGTTGATCTATGCCGCCAAGGTCGCGCGTACACCCTACATGACGCCCGCCGGGCCCGATACTTACAACCTCTCCCTCAGCGACGACTCGGTTCCCGCCGGCAGACCCGTTACCCTCAGCGGCACCGTCAACGATACCCGTTACAACAACAGCAACGGCACTGAGCCGACGCAAAACATCGTCGCGGCCGAATATTACGTGGACACGCCGCCGTGGGTCACCGGCTCTACAGCCATCGCCATGTCTGCGTCTGACGGTAGCTTCAACTCCAAGACCGAGAACGTTGAAGCGACGATTGACACCACCGGCTTGATCGAAGGGAAGCACATCATCTTTGTGCGCGGGCAGGATGTGAACGGCAATTGGGGCGCCTTCAGCGCGATTTTTCTCAGTGTAGTCTCTTACTCGATTGGTGGCTACGTGACCGGGCCAGAAGGAGAGGCAAATCCCTTTCCTGGAATACGAGTGGACATCAGAGGACATGGGTCATCATTCACTGATCAAGACGGGCGCTACAATCTTGAGGGGCTAGAGGCAAGTCGCTACAAGGTGGCTCCCTACCCTTCGACGGGGCTCAGGACACGCGATGATGGATACGATTTTATGCCTGCCTGCAAGTGGGTCATCGTTCCACCCGGTCGAGATGACGTGAACTTCGTCGCGGTACCCGCGGGCCCACTGCCTGGAGTGACCCTGTACGAGCATGATCAGTACCTGGGAATACACGAGACCTTCACGGCGGATAATCCTGACCTGACGGACAACTGCATTGGGGACAATACCGTTACCTCTCTTAAGATAAGAGGTCCCTACAGCGCAATCCTGTACCGGGAGCCTAACTATCAGGGAGCAAGCGAGGCTTTCACCGGCGATGATCCGCAACTCAGCGATAACATCATCGGCAATGATACGGTTTCGTCTATCTGTGTCCTCTTTGCTGACCTCGACGGCAATGGCCAGGTGAATGTGGTGGACATCCAGCGGGTAGCCAGCCGATGGCGCATGACGGACGAGGATCCTGGCTGGGATGCGCGCTACGACCTTGATAATGATGGGAGCATTGACATTGTGGACATCATGAAGGTAGCGGCGCAGTGGGGGGATGGGTGTGAGTGAGGAGCGACTTGGATCGCGAATCACGCGAAACGTGCGAAAGGCCATTGTGGCCTTAGTCAGCCGCTAAAATCTAGTTTGATAGGAAAGGAGTAGCAACCATGTCCGAAGAGGAACGTCTGAGGGAGATAAAGAAACTACTCAAAGACATGATTCGAAACAAGTGCGTCAATGTTTCGACCAGGCTCAACACAAGCCGCCTGGAAACGAATTGAGATCTATTCGGACGCTCAAGGAGTATTTCGACGCTCATGGGGTCGAATGTCAGGTCTTTGAATCCGACCAAAGGGGCTGAGACAGGGAGATGGGGAGAGGGGGTGACAAGGGGATTCTCCCCCTCTCCGTGTCCCCCTCTCTCCGTGTCTGGTCTGTTTGGAGCCAAGTGGATGCTGGACCATCACCCCGGGTTGGTGAAAACCGACTTCGCAGTCACCGAGGCCGGTGGCTTTCCTATCGCTCCCTCTCGTTACGTCTTTATGGTGGGGGAAAAGGGCGTAAACTGGAAGAGGCTCCAGTTTCGCGGCGAAGAGGGACACGGCAGCATGCCCTATGGGGTGCCAAACGCGGTGCTCAAAATGAGCCAGGCTGCCCTCCGGCTGAGCAGGTACAATCCCCCCGTTGAGACCAGGTTCGTCGGGGACCTGGCCAGAGGATTGGGGTTGAACTGGCTGATGCGCCTTTTCCTGGAAAACAGGCACCTCGTGCCATCGGCGATTAAACTCTCAGCCAGGAAGGAAATAGGGATGGCCAAGGCACTTCATGCTCTCACCAGAATGACCATCTCCCCCAACGTGGCCAGAGGAGGGGCGAAGACTAATGTCATAGCGGGGCAAGCGACCCTGGACGTTGATATACGCACCCTCCCGGGCCAGGATGACCAATATGTAATGCACCATCTAAAGCGTGCCTTGGGCGATCTATCGTCAGAGGTTGAGATCGAAAAGGCCCCTGGATTGCCCGCCTCTGTGGGCAATGCCAGCCCACCCCAATCCGATTTCGTGGACGCGATGCGCGAGGCGGTTCGACAGTGCACAACGCCCGATGTCGAGCTGGTCCCGATGCTCTTGACGGGCGCGTCGGATCTGCGCTTCTATCGTGATGTGGGTGCTCAGGCTTACGGCTTCAGTTTGTTAGATGACAAGCTGAAGCTTTCGGAGATCACCGCGCTTGCGCACGGAGACAACGAGCGAGTCAGCATTGGCACGTTGCGGCTCACGGCACAAGTTTACGAACGCCTGGCAAGAGACTTCCTCGGGCCTTGATAGGGGGGATTTCCACGTACGTTGGCAATGTAGCCTCAAGGAGATTGCAGAAATAGAACTCACCTGAGCCTCATGGCGTAGGCGGGAACGCCATCGTCGGTTGAGGTGGGGTATTTGCGAGGATAGCACTTATGGTGAATCAACCGATGGCATGGGATATCCTGCCAACTCGTCCGCGTGCGCGGGAGTTGGGAATTGTACCTGGTATTCTGCCACCTGGACCGCTCAATGCTATTACAGATGTGCAGGGGGTAAGAGTAGGGCACGTTACCGCCATTGAAGCGGATGACATCCGGACCGGGGCCACGGCTATTGTGCCACATGGGGGAAATCTCTATCAGGACAAGGTTCCAGCAGGTGTGGCGGTGGGGAATGGGTATGGCAAGTTGATGGGCGGTACCCAGATTATGGAATTCGGTGAGATCGAGACTCCGATTATCCTGACCAATACGCTGGCCGTGCCACGGGCGGCGGATGCCATCCTGGATTGGACCCTGGTACAGGCCGGTAACGAGAGCGTGGTCTCTGTGAATCCTGTGGTCGGGGAGACGAATGATGGGCGTTTGAACGATATCCGACGCCGAGCATTGACATCCGAGATGATCCTTGAAGCCATCAGGACGGCAAAAGACGGAGCGGTGGAGGAGGGAACAGTCGGCGCGGGAACTGGAACGGTGGCCTTTGGTTGGAAGGGTGGCATCGGCACTAGCTCGCGGGTATTGCCGGAACACCTGGGTGGCTATACGGTCGGGGTGCTAGTGCAGTCGAATTTCGGAGGCGTTCTACAGATTCTGGGGGTGCCTGTCGGGCAAGAACTGGGACAGTACTACCTCAAGGGAGATTTGGATAGGAGCGATGCGGATGGGTCGATCATGATAGTCGTGGCGACAGATGCTCCGCTGTCCGATCGGAACCTGACGCGGCTGGCCCGGCGTGCACTGGCTGGCCTGGCCCGCACTGGGGCTTCGATGACCAACATGTCGGGCGATTACGTGATTGCCTTCTCCACGGCAGAGCGTGTACGGCGCACGCCCGAGCGGCGCAGCCAGGTATCAACCTTAGCTGAATTGCCGAATAACAGCATGTCTCCGCTTTTTCAGGCTGTAATCGAGGCGACGGAGGAAGCCATCTATGATTCGCTTTTCAAGGCTACGACTGTCACCGGTTACAAAGGTCACACCGTGGAGGCACTGCCCTTGGATCGGGTCATGGCCTTGATGCGTTTATATGGACGTCTCAAATAACGGTGGTCTCCCTCTTGGGTGTTGCTGCTGTGTCATTGCGAGTCTTCCATGGCGCATCGCGCCATCCGTAGGGGGCAGAAACTTGGGCGAGGTTCGTAGTAACAGCTTTAGCTGTCGTTTGGCAGCAAAGGCGACTAAAGTCGCCACTACGAAC
>JBAWAP010000331.1:0-23294 GCA_049589355.1 Anaerolineae bacterium | reverse complement strand
CCTGGGAGGTCCTTATGAGGCAGACCCTCAGCGTAATCTTTTCTTCCCTCAAGGATTTTTATGAAGAGCTGTTCCTCTTTGTGATCATTAATCTGCTCTGCGTCCTGCTTTCCATTCCCTTGGTCACCCTGGCCCCGGCTTTGGCCGGGGTGTACTATGTCACTAATCACTTGGCTCATGGCCGATACAGAACTGAATGGAGGGACTTCTTTGTCGGGTTCAGGCGATACTTTGCCAAGAGCTGGCAGGTGCTGTTAGCCGATCTGTTTCTGCTTTTGCTCATCGTTTCGAATATCAGTTTCTATACCAGCATGCCAAACCAGATTCTGAGGTTGGTGAGCATCCTATGGTGGTATCTCTTAGCTTTCTGGCTGGGCTTGCAGATTTATCTTTTCCCCTTGCTGATGGAGCAAGAGGACAAGCGACTTCTACTTATCTTCCGCAACGCCATAGTGCTTACTCTGAGGCATCCTTTTTTCACCATCGCCTTTCTCTTGGTCATTCTGCTGCTACTTGTAATCAGCCTAGCTCTAGTCGCTCCTATAGTCGTGCTACTTATCTCCCTTGTTGCTTTCCTCAGCAACCGAGCCCTCTTGACGCTGATAGGGAAGTACCCGGAGAAGGCGGGTAGTTGAGATCATCTCTCATCTGGATACGTGTATTGAGGTGAAGAACTGTTGAGGGTCTCTGGATTCAGAACAAGGGCATATTTGCTTGTCCTGGCCTTGGCAGCCCTGGTGCTCACTTTGGGCGGTGTTGTCCTGTCTTTTGCCCTTTCTCCCCAAGCTCCTGAGGCGGAGGTTTCACCGCCTCGGGTTATTCCTAACACCGATGTTAACCCCTATGGTGCCAACTTCTTCTTAGCCCGTGAGGTGGAGGAGTGGAAGCGGGAGAAGACGGTAAGGATGGCCCAAGAGGCAGGGATCGGCTGGGTGAAGCAGCAATTCGCCTGGGCGGAGATAGAGCCTCGCCCCGATAGTTTCGCTCATGTCACCAGCGGGCAGAGTAGCTGGGGGAAGTTCGATCACATCGTTGAGCTCTGCGACAAGTACGGCCTGCAGATCATCGCTCGCCTCGACCGCCCTCCCGATTGGACGCGCCAGGATAACACTCTCAAGGAGCGCCCCCCCGATAACTTTGAGGACTATGGCGACTTCGTCTATCAGTTCATCAAGCATTATCAAGGCCGTATCCACTACATCCAAGTCTGGAATGAGCCGAACATATTCCCTGAATGGGGCAACCGCCCTGTGGACCCTGCCAGCTACGTGGAACTCCTGAAAATAGCCTATCGTCGGGCCAAAGAGGCCGATCCCGATGTTTACGTCCTGAGCGCTCCCCTAGCCATCACCTTGGGTGAGCCCCATCCTGAGCCCGGCAAGTGGCGATCCATGAACGACTTACAATTCCTGGAGGAGATGTACAAAGCCGGGGCTAAGGATTACTTCGATATCTTATCCGCTAATGCCTTCGGGATGGACCGCACGCCGGAGGATCCCCCCGATCCCCAGGTGCTAAACTTCTCTCGTGTTCTCCTGCAGCGGGAGATCATGGAGAAGTACGGCGACGGCAACAAGGCTATCTGGTTCGACGAGTACGGCTGGAACGCAGCGCCGGATGACTTCTCTGAAGATAAACTCATTTGGAAGAGGGTGGACGAGGAGCAGCAGGCCGAGTACACCCTGCGGGGCATAGAGTTGGCTCGCTCAGAATGGCCTTGGGCAGGGGTCTTCAACGTTTGGTATTTCCGCCAGGTCGGCAACATCACCCCGGACCAGGCCGAGTACTATTTCCGCATGGTGGACGTAGATTTCACGCCCCGGCGGGTCTATTACGCCGTAAAAGACGCAGCGGCGGGCTTGACAGTTGCCGGGCCTGGCCATTATGAAGAGACCAATCCGGCTGTTTCGGGGGCTGAGGGGTGGGGGATCGAGATCGAGCCTCGGGCCAGTGGCCAGGCTCATCTGGCCAGCCAGATACCTGGGGCCAGCCTATCTTTCGCCTTCAAGGGCAACCAGGTAGATTTGCTCACCCAAATGGACGTCCGGGGGGGGCGGTTGTTAGCTACTCTGGATGGCCGCAGCGTGACAGGCTTAGATAGAGACGAGGAGGGCCGCTCTTACGTTGATCTCTACAGCCCACGTCCTCGGTGGCAGGTCAGGGTGCCTCTGGTGCAGGGGGCGGGGAGTGGCCAGCACATTCTGCGCCTGACGGTGGCCGAGGAGTGGAATCCGGCTTCCGCAGGAAATCGCTGTGTGGTGGATGCCTTTGAGGTGGCTCTTGCCCCACCCGCATCTTTCCCCTACGGACCTGTAGCCCTGCTGGTCATAGGTCTAGCGGCGGGGAGCTGGCTTCTGTACCGCGAGCTGAGAGGACAGCGCTTTTGATGGCCTTGGGGTTGTCTTCCATCAAGCTCAGGAACATCGTCCTGCTTGTCCTTCTGCTGACAGCCTTCGCCCTCAGGCTCTATCGCTTGGATCACCAAGAGCTTTGGGGTGACGAGGCCCACAGCGCCTACGTGAGCAAGCTGCCCTTACCTTCGACGATTTCCCCCCGTACGGAAACCAATCCGCCGCTCTATCATCTTCTCCTTTACTTCTGGGTCAAGCTGACCGGTTCCAGCGTCTTTGCCCTGCGGTTTCTGTCCCTCGTCCTGGGATTGCTTACCGTGCCTCTCGTCTACCGATTGGCGTGGCTGGCCTTCGGCGAGTTGGTGGGCCTCCTGGCGGCGCTTCTTTGCGCGCTCTCCCCCTTTCAGGTTTACTATTCCCAAGAAGCCCGCATGTACGCCCTGGCGGCCTTTTTCACCACCCTCTCCATGTTTCTACTGGCCCGGATCGTGTCCAGCGCTAGACCTCGAGGTCTTTGGATCGCTTATCTCTTGGCGACGGCAGCGGCCATTTTCACCCACTACTACGCGCTGTTCGTGGTCGTGGCCCAGAACGCTATCCTGATAGCGCTGTGGAGGCGTAACGGAAGGGGGTTGAGGCGCTGGTTGGCCGTCCAGGCCACTCTGGTTTTGTCCTATTTACCGTGGGTGCTGGCTCAAAGGAGCTTTCTCACCGGCAAGGCCAGTGCCCGGTTTGATGAGCTGACCCTGCCTGTCCTGATGAGCATCGTCAAAAGAAGCCTGGTTGCTTTCAGTGTGGGGATTACGGTGGAGACGCCGCTGGCATACTATCTTACCCTAGCAGGGCGATTTGCTTCTCTTGAATAATCCCCTCCAGGAGGCGCTTTTTGACTACTACCGTCCGCTTGGTGTGCCTTACCGTCTTCATTTCCCGCGACGAACTTCGCACCGAGGAGCGCGCCGCTCAAGCTCTGGCCGCTCTGGCTAAAGGTTACTCGCGGGTTTGGCTGGTCATGTTCGGTTATCCGGAGCAGTACGATCCCAACCACCTGGCGGAGCGGTGGCTGAGCGACCACGGCTACAGGAGTTCCTACCGCAGTTTCCTGGGGGCTTATCTTACGCTTTACATCATGCCGCCCGTGGGCCTTAGCTCCTCGATTCAGCATATCGTGGCGGCCAATTTGGACAACAAAGCTCTGCTTATAGGCTATAGCTTAAGCACTCAGGAGATCGAAGCCAGTGAGACCCTTCTGTTGACTCTCTACTGGCAGGCGTTGGCTGAGATGGATAAGCGCTACACTGTCTTCACCCACCTGCTAAACGCCGACAACCGCATCGTGGCCCAGATGGACAGCGAGCCCTTGGGCGGCACACATCCTACCGCCGAGTGGCAGCTCGGCGAAATAGTGCGTGACAACTACGGATTGCTTATCGCTCCTGAGACCCCGCCAGGGGAATACCTGCTCGAAGTAGGGATGTATTACCTGCCGACCCTGGAGCGCTTGCCAGTGCTGGACGCCTCAGGAAGTGCGGTTCCGGATGACCGAGTGGTGCTGGGGAGAATCGTGGTCTATTGATACCTTGACCGTTCGCAGAGGATAGAGTATAATTCAGTGCAGTGCAGGTTATCACCTGGCGTTCATGAGGAGATTCGAGTATGGAGGCGATAGACTACAAACAACGGCTGTTAGAGGAGATGGAAGGTCTCTCCGAGCGTGACTGGGAGAAACTCTACAAGGTCTTGACTGTCATCCGCGACGAGTTCCTGGAGGTGGATGACGAGGCTCGCTACTACACCGAGTCATGGATTGCTGCTGAACGGGAAGCGACGGAGGCCTACAAGCGAGGCGGGCTAAGACGCTTCAAGTCGGTGCAGGAGATGGCCGACTACATCGAGGCTGGCACCGAAGAAGAAGCGGAGTAGCGGATGGACGTCATCCCTTCGCCTAAGTTCTTGAAGAACATTGCCCGTTACGACAGGAAGACCCGAAAACGTGTGTATGGCAAAAAGCTCAACACTTCTGAGTCACTCCCAGTCATCCCACCTTGGATACTGTTCCAGCGGTTGGCCGTAGGCCTCAAGGATGACCGAATCTTCGATCACCATATCTGGATCAACCTGCTCCAAGCTCACATCGAACTCCCACCAGTCGCCAAAGTCATACAAGTAGGTCATCGTCTGCCCGATGCGGAGTGGCACATCGCCCACCAACACCTCGCTCGTCCACGGCCCCTCGTCCAGGTAGGGGTGATTGATCCTCTCCAGAGCACCAAAGCGATTTTGATATGAGAACCGATACAGGTGATCGTGATCAAACTCGACCGCGTTGAGAATAATAGACGCCAATGCATCCAGGGTTTGATCTGCTGGGATAGCGATCCGCCGCCATAGACGCCCCAGTGACACCTTGAAGATGTGTGTTCCCTCCCGAAAAGCCCACTTGGGGACAGACAGGTTGTTCTCCCATTGGGGAAAATAAGGCTGGAGCACAGGCTGCAACACGCCGAACGGCACTTCTCCTTCGCCTTCGAGTTCCAGGATGTTGTCGAAATCTCCAAAGAACTCGGTGTGAAGCAAAGCCAGCAGGGCATCGCCCACTGCCGTGCGGTAGATGCGCTCAATCTGCCAGCCTTTGCCTGGTGCAGGCGGACCCTGCTGCACGGTGATCAGGCCAAACAACTCCAGCAGGCCCAGGTTGTGCCAACCAGGGCTATACCGCAGCCAATGCTCGGCGTCGTGGTCGCCAGCGATCTGCAGCCCCTCGTCAGGAATCGCAGCAGAGAAGTAAGTCCACTTCTCGAAGTTGTCGGGGATCAAGAGCAGAGGGCGGTAGTATTCTCCGATGATCTCCGGCTTCCCTCGCAGCAGCCAGGCTTCCAGCAAGCTGCCGTAACGCTCGGTGGGATTCAGGCCTTCCCACACCTGGTATACCGCTTCATCTACCAAGAGCAACGGCTTTTCGCTTGTCCCCCCAACGCAGGTCAGCCCTGAGGCCCGTAGCAGCAGATACAGCCCATGAATGTGGGGATACGACTTCTGCTGCGGGCGCTTCAGCCCTAGTTGCAAGGGATACGTCAGGCTCGCATTGATCTCTGGCAGTACTCGGAGCGGCAACTGGTGCGCGCCGGTAACCGGCAAATCGCGTTCTCTGAGGTAGCCTAACAGCATCTCAAAATCACGGAGAATGGTATCTGGGCCGCTTTCCCCAATAACGAGATCCTGCAACACCTGCTTGTGCTCAGATGAGAACTTAAACTTCTGAGATTGTAAACTGTGCATCAGTCACCTCCTCAGCTCTTGAACAACGTGCAGTTTGCTCAGATTTGTAACTGGAAAGTCTCTTGGACTTCGGGAGGTTGGGCGTCAAGCAGGGAAATGTATCCATCGTGCCAGACGAAGCTTGCGGTCCTGCCAGTCCGGGATACAGCAACCCATCAGTGCCTGGAATCCCTTGCCGTGATCCGGGACTCTGAGGTGGCCCAACTCGTGGCAGATGACGTAGTCCACCAGGTCTGGGGGCAGCTCCAGCAGGTCGGCGCTCAATGTGAGAATGCCATTGCTGGAGCAAGACGCCCACTTGGTCCGCATAGCCCGCACTTGCACGCGCCTGATTTCCACGCCTAGACACTCTGACCACATGGTCGCTAGCTCGTTCAGGTCTTCGACTGTCAACGGTGCATGTGACGTGTCGGGTTCGGATGGCTTGAGTTTCTGCAAGCCAGCCTCGATGAAGGCTTGTACGTGGGGACTATCGGCGTCCAGGTCAGCCGGGATGAGCACCTGAATGCCAGCGGGCGTCACCCGCATGGCCAGCGTTCGGCGCTCTTGCTGGACTATCTCTATGGGCGGGAGACTTCCGAAGTCTTCAAGACTTCGGAAGTCTTCTGTCTTATGCTTCATGACGCCATCACCCTTCGACAGGCTCAGGACACCACGCGATACATCCTGAGCAGATTGTCCACTGTCTCTCTGAGAACTTTGGCTCGTCGGGCATCAGCTTGCATCTCGGTCGCCACCTCACTGATTGCTCTCCGCAGTGGCAGTCTCAACAGCTTGTACATTTCCGTCCGCACTTTGCGTTCCAGCCCGGCATTGTAGGGCCAGCCAGGGTGCTCGGCCAAAATGCGATGTGCGGCTTGGGCAGCAGTCTCCGGACTGACCATGCCTTGTCCTTTGAGCACCCAATACAGTGCAAATTCCCCGCTTGATAGGTCGCTCTTGGCCTGCTGTGCCTCTGCCGTGACCGCTTCTTCGGCCAGGGCGCCAAGCTGCTCCAGGGCGGCCTCCACACTGATCTGGCGTTCCCGCAGGCGCTGAATGACTTCCTCGACGCGCTCCCCGATGGAGATCAGGTAGGGCTGCTCCTGCTGGTATCGCTCGATGTGGACGATCAGGCTGCGATACAGGTTGGTGACCTTGACCCTGTCGCTGACGTTATCCGCCTTGACCACGTTGGCGATGTCCCGATTGATGGGGTAGAGGGGCAGCGTGTCCACCACAGGTGCTGCTTCCACGTGCCTCCGAATGAGGGCATCGGTCTTGCGGAGCAGTTCCCGCTGGATGCGTCGCCTCTCAGCCTCTGGGTTGAAGTAGTTGTAGACCACCTGGTAGACCTGCACGATAAGTGCGTAGTCGTCCAGGTAGTCCCGCAGGAAGGGATCGGGCGAGAGGATCTCGTAGGCAGTTTGCAGTTCTTTGAACAGGCTGACGAAGGATTCCCGGCGCTCCTCATCGAAGAAGTGGTCAATGATGCGGGCTGGGCGGCCCGGATCATCCGACAGGTTGATGGGCACAATCGCAGCCTGAGTTGCCAGCAGCAGGTCCGCGAACCGCTCTTTGAGCCTCTCCAGGGCTATCAGCCCCTTGGAGATGGTGGCCAGGTCGAAGGCCAGCGCGCGCTGCAGATCCTCGAAGACGCCGATGTAGTCCACGATCAGGCCATTCTCCTTGTCCGGATAGGGCCGATTGACGCGGGCGATGGCCTGGAGCAGGGTATGGTCTTTGAGGGGTTTGTCCAGGTACATGGCGTAGAGCACGGGCGCGTCGTAGCCGGTGAGTAGCTTCTGGGTGACGATGAGGATCTTGGGCAGTTCGTCGGGCGCGCGGAAGGCCTTGCGCACCCGCTTCTCCTCGGCGTCGTCCAGGTGATGCTGACGCATCAGGTCGCTATCCTTGTGGTAGGGGGTGTAAACTGCCCGGCTGTACTCAGGCAGCAGGTGGCGATCCAATGCCTCCTTGTACAGGGCGCAGGCCTCGCGGTCCACAGCGACTACAAAGGCTTTGAAGCCCAGGGGCTCCACGTTCTCCTGGTAGTGCCGGGCAATGTGAGCGGCGATCTGGTTCACCCGGTCGGGCGCTTTGAGCACCGCTTTCAGCTTGTCGGCCTTGTCCAGGATGCGGTTGAGCTCTTCGATGCTGGCGATGCCGGCATCTTCCACCACGCGGAAGAACTCCTCTTCCAGCGTCTGCCGATCCAGGCGCAGCTCGGTGGGGGTGAGGGTGTAGTAGAGGGGCACGGTGGTGCCATCCTCGATGGACTCGTCAATGCCGTATTTGTCCTGGTAGCCGTCGGGGTCGGGCTGGCCGAAGGTCTCGAAGGTGCCCCGCCCGACGATGCCCCGATCAATGGGCGTGCCGGTGAAGCCGAAGGTGAAGGCGTTGGGCAGCGCGGCCCGCATGTAGACAGCCAGGTCGCCCTCCTGGCTGCGGTGGGCTTCGTCTATCAGCACCACGATGTTGTGGCGGGTATTGAGGTGTTTGGGGATGCGGTCGAACTTGTGGATGAGGGTGACGATGAGGCCGCGATAGTCGGAGGCCAGTAGGTCCCGCAGATGGCGTTTACTCTCGGCTCGCACGACAGCCGGAAAGCCGAAGGCCTCCAGGTTCTGGGCCATTTGAGCCTCCAGCTCCAGGCGGTCCACCACCGCTAGCAGGGTGGGGTTCTCTAGCAACGGTAGGCGGCGCAGCTTGTGGGCGGCGACGATCATGGTCAGCGTCTTGCCGGAGCCCTGGGTGTGCCAGATGAGGCCGGTTTTGCCCCCACCCCCAACCCCTCCCCCGATTTCAGGGGAGGGGAGCAGGTTCTCCACCACCCTCTTCACAATCCGCTCGGCGGCTCGGATCTGGTGGGGGCGCAGGACGAATTTGTGGGTCTCATCGTCGGCGCGGAAGAAGATGACGTAGTCGCGCAGGATGCGCAGCAGGTGCTCCCGGTCGAAGAGGGTCTTGCTGAGGTTCTCCAGACCGTAGTCTTTCCCGTCGGCCTTCCAGCGGTAGAAGGCTTTGAGGCTGTCGTTCCAGGTGGCCCCGTAGTGGACGCGCACGTCGCAGGCAGCGAAGAATTGCGTGAACTTGAGCAGTTCGGGGATGCGGTCGGTGTAGGTGTGCTGTACCTGGTCGAAGGCTTCCAGTTCCGCCTCGGGCACGGTGGGGCTCTTGTTCTCGATGAGGGCCACGGGGAAGCCGTTGACGAAGAGCATCATGTCCGTCCGCCGCCGATCCCGATCCTCGAACCAAAACTCCTGGGTGAAGGTGAAGCGGTTGCGGGCGGGGTTGTCGTAGTCAATCAGCGTCAGGTTAAGCTCCCGCTTTTCGGCGTCGCTGTAGACCGTCTTGTGGCCGCGCAGGTAGTGGAGGAACTCCTCGTTGCCGGCCATGCTGGGATGCACTCCTCGCAATCGGCGCAGCACGTCGTCCACATTCTCCAGCGTAACCAGGCTGGGGTTGAGGGTGGTGAGTTGCTGGCGGGCAATGGGCAGGAGGAAGGGTTCTCGCTCTGGGTTGAGACCTCCGAGGTCTCGGAGACCTCGGAGGTCTTGGGTTTCGTCCGGTGGCAGGTACTCCCAGCCGATGCCGATGAGGTAATTGACCAGGGCGTCTTGTACGTCTCGTTTTTCGCTGAGGCGGGTCATAGGCCCTCACCCTCCCCCCGGCCCTCTCCCTCTCCCAAAAAACCCTGGGAGAGGGAGAGGGTGTCGAGCGCAACCATTCTAGCTTCTCTCCTCACTATCAGTGGTACAGGCAGCTTCGATTGCTGATAATACACCTTCGATGCTGGTCAGTACTTGTTCGTTGTGGAAACGAATGACTCGATAGCCGTATTGTTCGAATTGTTCTGTTCGGGCTGCGTCACGGTCTGGCTGCAAGTCGTGGATGTCGCCGTCTATTTCCACCACCAGGCGGCGCTCGGCACAGTAGAAGTCGGCGACGAACGGGCCCAGTGGATGTTGCCGTCGGAATTTCAATCCACCCAGTTGCCTGTTCCGCAGGCGGCTCCAGAGCAGCTTCTCAGCCGGAGTCATCTGTTGGCGCAGTTCACAGGCGCGCTGTTGGATTTGGGCAGAGGTGCGAATACGTTTTCTCTCGTGTTTCACGGGTTTAGCTCCTTCCCCCTCTCCTCTCCAGCTCCCACTCCGATCCTCCCCCAATCCTTCGACCTTGCTCAGGGCAAGCCTTGAGGGAGGGAGTGTGGCAGAGGAGAGGGGGCCAAGGGGAGAGGTTTCGGATATCTATTGGCACGTCATAAGTTGGTGGAGCATGGAAGCCCTCTCTCCCTTCCCCCTCTCCCCGAACTTTGGGAGAGGGGGAAGGGGGTTGGGGGGATGGGGGTGAGGGCCTATACCCGCACCTGCCCTGTCATCAACTGGTGCAGCATGGTCTTGAACAACGCCTGCAGCGCCGCCTTGCGCTGCTCCTCGACCTCGATCTTGCGGTCCACTGCTGACAACGTACGGGCGATTTCCTGCTGTTCAATGATCGGTGGCAATGGAACGCTCAGCGATCTAACCTGGCCGTAGTTTAGACCTTGTCGGGTCGTCCCAAACTGCGTGCCCATGATTAGGGCTTGTCCACGCTCAGATGCTAGGCAATAGGACACAAATAATGCTTGGGCCAGCTCTTGGTGTAGCCGAATCCTGCACACGTGCTGATTTACATTCGCCACTTTGAGGTGCTCGGGAACACAAGCCACACGACCTATCGATGCACCTGTGATATTGAGTAGCAAATCGCCGGGTTTGACTTCAGACCTTCCCATGGACTTGTGAGTCTCCTCCGAGATATACGCGATGTCCGACAAGCACAGGCGGTTCATGAGCACGTTCTGTGATCTGATGAAATGAACACCGCTCGACAGGTATGTTTTCCGTCCGCCCCTGGGTGTCAGGCCGCTGGAAACGGCCGATGCTATCTCCCCCAGCCGCACCACCTCCCAATGCTCCGGCATTCCCCCAATCTCCGTCGCCTTCGTGGGGGCGGGCTCAGGGCCAGGGCCGTAGGTGAAGAGGCGCTGCATCAGGCTGCGCTTGAGGTCGCGGGCGGCGGCGATGAGGGCATCCTGGGCGGCGATGGCCCGCTGGATAGTGCTGAGGACGTGGGCGATGCGGCGCTGTTCGGGGAGGGGAGGGAGAGGAATGGGATAGTTCTCTATGACTGCTTTGGGTACTCTTTGTCTACCAGTTGAACCTTCCATCTTGCCCGCGATGTCTACTCGGACGCTGGGAAGTCGCAAGAAGTGAAATAGAAACATCTGGTCAAGACAATTGGGCTTTGCCTGAATCGGGTAGACCTCAGTGGTGGCGTAGGCAAACTCCAGAGGAAGGTCACCGACAATTCCCTGTTTACCATTCTCAAAGGAAGGGGTGATTTTGGCGACAAGAATGTCGCCCTTCTCACAGTATGTCCCGCTTCGGATGCTCTTGCCTGGCTTTAACTCATACTGCTCAATCAATGTGCCATTTTCTGGCACCAACTCCATAGGGATAAAAGGGATGGCTTCGTAGTCAGAGAGGTTGATCCCTCTGGGTTTGCGGCTGAAGGTCGCAGCATCTCTTAGCGGCAGCACCTCCCACTCCACAGGGATCGGGCCGATCTCGGTCTCTTTGAAGCTACGCTGCAGGGTAGCCGTCACTTCAGACATTCTGCCATCCTTCAAAGCCCAACTTGCTCAACTCTGCGTCCAGTTCCGCATCAGCCTCAGTCCGCTCCTCCTCAGCCTGGGCCAGCAGTACCAACGCCTCCTCCAGGGGCAGGGGCGGCTCCACGTCGTCGGTGGCCACGTAACGGGACGGGCTCAGGTTGTAGTCGTTGCGGGCTGCCTCTGCGGTGGTGATGATGGCACTCACCCCATCCTCGGCTCGCCAGTCCCGATAGATGTCGTAAATCTGGCGGATGTGCTCGTCGGTCAGGTAGTTCTTGGGCCGGCCCTTGGCGCAGAGCCTGGAGGCGTTGATGAGCAATATCTCGCCAGGATGCGGCTTGGCCTTGTTGATCACCATGATAATGCCCGGCGCGGTGGTGTTGTAGAACAGGTTCTCGGGCAGAAGGATCACGGTCTTGATGAGGTCGCCGGGCGTTACGAGATCACCCTCGACGAAAGTCCTGCGAACGTCTCGTTCCCGGTTGCTGCCCTGATTGCCGCTGCCGCGGGAGACAGCGCCGGTGTCCAGCACCACGGCCATCTTGCCGCCCTCTTTCAGAGAAGCGTACATGTGCTGGATCCAGCCCCAGTCGGCGGAGCTCGACGGGGGCGTGCCGCGGGTGAAGCGACCATAGGTGTCGTTCTCGTAGACCTCGGTGCCGAATTTCTGATTCCACATGGGATTGGCGGTCACCTTGTCGAAGGTGCGCAGGGAGCCCTCACCCCCTACCCCCCTGGCCCCCCTTCCCCCTCTCCCAACGGTGGGAGAGGGGGAAGGGGGGTGGGGGGGATGGAGGAGAGGGCCTGTGAAGCGAGGGTTCTTCATGGTATCGCCCAGGGCGATCTCGGCGTCCATGTCGTGGACGAAGGCGTTCATCTTGGCCATGGCGTAGGTGACGTGGTTGATCTCCTGGCCGAAGAGCTGGAGTGGACGTTGCACGTCGCCGGGCTTGAGGTCGTGCGCGTCCTTGCCCTGCCGCTGCGCTGCCTTGTCTCTCAGGCGCAACTGGGACTTGATGAGCAAGCCACCCGAGCCGCAGGCGGGATCGTAGATGGTTTCACCCTCTTCAGGGTCGAGGATGAAAGCCATCAGGGTTGCTACCTCCATCGGCGTGTAGAACTCACCGGCGCTCTGGCCGGAGCCCTCGGCGAACTTGCGCAGCAGGTACTCGTAGGCCCGGCCCAGGATGTCCGGCTCCACATCGCGCAGGCCCAACCGCTGGCGGTTGAGGATCTCCATCAGCCGGGCCAGGTTGTCGTCGTCCAGGATGCGCTGCCCGGCGGCAGTGGCGTTGAAGTCCACAATGTCAATGACGCCCACCAGTTTGGGGTTCTCTTTGGCGATGGCGCGCATGGCCTCGGTCAGGCGCTCGCCCAGTTTGACAGGGTTCTTGCGAACTTCGGACCAGGTGTAGCCGTTAGGGATGTAGAAGCGGATCAGGGCGCGGTCCTCTTGAGCCTGTGCCCGGGCCCATGCTTCGTCGCCAAGTTCCTGGCTTAGCTTTTGCAGCTCATCCTCGTACACATCGGATAGCCGCTTATAGAAGAGCAGCGGCAGGATGTAATCCTTGTACTTGGGCGCGTCCAGCGGCCCACGGATGCTGCACGCTGCCTCCCAAAGCCAGTTCTCTAACGTCGTGATGTCCATGTTTATCCTCAGCTCAACTCTAGCTTTTTCGCTCCTGAGTACAGTATACCAGATTTCGGCTCATTTGGCAATGGCAAAAAGCCACCTGTGCGGTTGACGCAGGTGGCTTCTTGTTACTTTTGTCGAGTGTTCAGGTGCCAGGCACTTTCGCCGGGGGCTTCGCGGCAAAAGCGCTTTCAACATTGCCCTCGGCGTTGGGATAGGCGGGCTGTCGGAAGTGCCTGGCACCTTATTCCGGCAGAGCTATTCTCCTACCACAACCGGCTGGCTTAGAGTCTCTCCCTTCCATTCTGGTTTATAATAAGCATACACCTGGGAGGTCACTCCCTTCGCCTTCACGGGGTAGCTGGCCAGGGCCTCGAACTTGAACTCCAACTTGTCCCCTGGCGCCATGTCCTCGATGTAGAAGATGACCTTGCGGGCGGCGACGTCGTATCGCTTCATCCTCGGCTCGGCGTCCACGACTTCCTGGATGCTCTCCTCGACGGGCACGAAGCCGGTGGGAACCGAGATATCCAGGACGGTCATTCCCGCCTCTATGGGCACGGGCGGATCGAACTCTACCTCCACCCCGATCTCGATGCGGTCGTTGACCTCCACCTGGTGGGTGTCGTAGTCCACGCTGATGTGAAAGGTCTCTTCTTCCTTCTCTGCCTCAGGGAGGTTGTAGCGGAGCACCAATTGGGCCACCGCCTGACCCTCCCCCTCTACAGAGATGGCCACGTCTTCGTCCACCGGAAGCTCCACCAGTTGCAGAACGTCGTAGTTTTCAGGGCTGATGTGGAGTTGCTCCAGTTTTTCCTTCGTCTCGACTTTCACCATCAGGTCCACGTCGGCGCGGCTGCCAGTGGCGAAGGCGGTGAGAGCCTGGATGCCTACGACTGTGTCCTGGGTCGAGTTGAACCCGCCGAAGGCGTTGCGCTGGGTCACCAGCCATCGGGCCGCCTGGCTGGCGTTGAGTTGATCGCCGTGCTCCAGGAGGGCAAGGAGGGCATAACCCGTTGCCTCAACAGCAACCCCTTGTGCCCCTGCTCCTCTGCTCCCTTGCTCCCCTGCTCCCTGGGCCCAGCGAAGTCCTTCTTCGTCCTCGCTGGCCATGTCCATGAGCTTCTCGTAGGCCATGTCCCGGCCGGGGTTCTCCCCGAGTTCCAGAGCATAGGCTACCAGGGCCATGGTGTAGGGGTCGTTGATGGCCGGGAGCTCTTCCTGCAAGTAGAGGAGGGCCGCTCGCGAGGCCTTCTGTTCGCCGGCCTCCAGGAGGGCGATGGCAACGTAGGCCGTGAGGGTGGTCTTGCCAGTCAGGCCTCCCATCATCTCCTGGTGGCAGACGAAGCCCACCGGGTCAAAGGAGCCGTCGGCGTTCTGGTGCTGGATGATCCAGTCTTGAGCGGAACTGAGAATCTGGGGATCCACGTACATCAGCCCCTGGGCCTGGGCGAAGGTCTTGAGCACGAAGGCGGTGAGGAACAGGCTCCCCTCAGGATCCTCCTGGCCGAAGGCGGAGAAGCTGCCATCGGAGCGCATGAAGGTCAGCTCGCGCTGGTAGCCGGTGATCATGAGCAGTTCGGCCTTGGCCATCACCTCAGGCTTCATCTGGCCGGTCTCCTCCAGGTACCTGGCGATGAAGACGTCGGGAGCCAGGCCCATCATGTTCTGCTCCCCGCAGCCGAAGGGCATGATGAGCAATCCGTCCAGGCCCTCGATAGTCTGGGCCAGGTAGCTGGCGGTCACGGCCAGATAGGCGCGGGCCGAGCCCTCCACGATACCAGCAGGCAGCGCGGTGCTGAGCACCTTAGAGGAGGGCGCGGAGAGCACCAGGTTCTTCACCTCCTCCCGCTGTACCCCCTCCGGCTCAACGATGATGTCCTTGATCACCGCGTCGGCGGCCTGGGTGCTGCGGGCGGTGATTTTGACCTTTTGGGTGCCCAGGGAGTTCGGGCGGATGTCGAAGGATACGCCCCCGATGTCGCCGGCGGGGATGGTGATCACCTTGGTGGGCTCATCGCGCAGCTCGAACCACTCCGCCCCCTCAATCTCGACGTAGATCTCCTGGGGCTCCTCCAGGTAGTTATACAGGGCCACCCTCACCGGGAATTCCTCGCCGCGGATGCAGGAGTAGGGCAGATCAACGCTGAGGAAGAAGGGCTGGAACACCCTGAGCTGGTCCTCGGCCAGGCCCAGGCCCTTCTCCTTGGAGATGCCCACCGCGCGCATCTGCCAGGTGGTGATGGTGTCGGGGGCGACCACAGTGAGGCTTCCCTTGCCGTCGGGCTCGGTATCGAGAGTGGCCCAGATCCACGTCTCAGGGAAGAACTGGCGCACCCTCTGCACCTCAGCCAGCCCCGTGGGAGCGCCGGCGGCAGGAGCAGGGGCAGGGGTGGCCATAGGCGCCTCCAAGACCGCCTCCTTCTCGACCACCACGGTCTCGACCACTGCCTTCTCGACCATTACGGGACCTCTATCCATAACGGGCCTTTCATATTCCTTCCCGGTGGGGAGGGTCCGGTTGGTCAGCACCACCATGCCGGCTTCCTCAAAGGTCTCCCAGGCGCCTGGCGCGACGACCTTGGGCATCCACTGCGCCTCGTGGAGCTCTACCTGGGGCTCCATGTAGAGCCTCTCCAACTCGTCGAAGACCTGCTGCAGGTTGAGCCGGTTCTCGGCCAGGATGTAGACCGAGCGGTCCACCACCGCCAAGCCCACCCTGGACTGGCCCTCGGCCTGGACCTGGATGTCCAGCTCATCACCGGGCCCCACCTCATCCTGGCTGAAGGTAGCCGAGAGGCGGTGGGGATAATCCCCCGCAACGTCGAAGGGGAGCCAGTCGGCGGCCACCTCGCTGTTGGGCAGTATCTGGTAGACCAGCAGTTTGGACGAAGGAGCCATGAGCGGGGTGAGCTGAAACGAGATCGTATCTGAGCGGGTATAATCGGTGAAGACCACCCTGCCCCGCGAGAGCACTTCGTAGTAGAAATTGGTCGCTTCTCTGGTAGAGTACACCTTGAACTCGGCGCGGTCGCCCACCGCCAGCGGGCCGCTGCTCACCTGCTCCAGGTGGATGAAGTGGCCGGAGGGAGAATAGCCCGCCCGGACCATCTTCCAGGCATAGGCATCGCCACTCTGGGCTTGGGCCTCCAGGGCGATGGCGCCGCTGGGCGGGGTGACCGTGACCAGAGCTTTCCCCTTCTCCGTCCACACTGTCTCCATCTCCTGGTCGAAGTACTGGAAGTCCTCAGCTAGGTAAGAAATGGAGAGTTCCACCTTGGCATCCACCGGCTGGTTATCCGGCGTCTCGGTCACCAAGAGGAGGTTGAAGGGAAGGCCTGGCTTGAAGGAGGATCCCTCAGGGATGAGCTGCAGGGAGAGCTCGCTTTGGGCTACAGTGAGGAGGCGAGTGGTCTTCTCCTCGTAGCCAGTGGCCTTCTCCTGCACGACCACCTCAAGCTGGACGTTCCCCATGCCACGCTGGGCCGGAACGCCGGCCACGTAGCCTACGGGGGGAATCTCGAAGGAAGCTTCGCCGTCAATATCGGCGGTGAAGCGGGCGAATTCCTCCCACTGGCCCACGTAACGGAAGGCGGTGACCACCAATTCTCCCACCACTTTCTTGCCGAAACTGTACTCGGCGGTCACGGTCCCCTCGACGGCTTCGTTTGGAAGGAACCAGTTTCGCGGGAGCTCTACCTTGACCTCGTACTTGGGGAGGACGTACTTCTCGACCCGGACGTCCACCTGGGCCTTCTGCTCTTGGACTGAGGCGGTTATCTTCCACGTTCCGAGATTGGGCTCCGTTGAGAGCGGCAGCGAGAAGTGACCCATGCCGTATTCGTCGGTCTCCACTTCTTGGCGTGCCACCTTGATGCCCTTGGCGTCCAGGACCTCCATAGTCACCCTGACAGGCTTGGGGAGGAGTTCCGAGTCCAGGGTAACGATGCGAGCCTCGATCTGCTGGCCGGGCTTGTAGATCGGTTTGTCGCTCTCCAGGAAGATGAGGAGGCCCTCGGTGACCTGCACCTGCGCCTTGTCCTCGAAGCCTGGCCCGGACACCACCAGGTCGTACTGGCCAGGTTGCGATGGAACCTGGAACTGGATGGTCTCTTTACCTGAGACGAACTCCTTGGTCCGCAGGATTTGCTGGCCTTCCTTGTGGAGACTAATCTCCACCCAGCCCGACGCTGGCTTGTCTTCTGCCCACAGGGAGAGACTGACAGCCTGTCTCTCCCCCGCGTACATCCGAGCCGGGGCCAAAGCCATGTATGCGCTTGGCGTTGCCGGGGTGGGGATGGGACGTCGGGCACAAGCCGCAAGGGCTGAGATGAGTAGAACCAATAGTGTGAGTTTGCGTAGCATATTGCACCTCCTGAGTTGAAGTTAACGAGGCAACGGGTCAACGAGGTAACGAGTGACTCGTTCACGTGTTACTCGTTGACTCATCACTCATTTCTGGTTATAAGACGCTGGACAACTCAATAGGGTTCCACTGTTCCAGCTTGTTTGGCAAAAACAGAAAGCCCCCTGTGTTGCTGACGAGGCGGCTTCATATTTCGCTACCTTTTTGCCTGGCCGTCCGACGTAACAAGACGTGCCATGGGTGCTCACCTTTTCGATGGTCAAACGCTCACTTCTGGCAGAAAGTCCGCAATGTCTCCAGATAGTACTCTGGCAGGCCGATATCGTAGCGCTGGCCGTCCATGATCAATCCCAGGAAACCATCCTCCTGCCGCAGGCGATCCAGCGCTGAGGTGAGCTGGAACTCGCCCCGTTCGCGCACGTTGTTCCTGATGTGCTCTTCCAGATAATCGAATATCTGTGGTTTGATGATGTACTGCCCAAAAACGGTCAGGTACTCACCCTCCGGCAAGCCAGGCACGCGCAGGTTGTTGCGAGCGTAGTCCACCGTAGGCTTTTCGGCGAACTCGGTGACGTTCATCAGATGGTTCTCTTCGATCCATACCCCCGTCGCCGTCCCGAAGTTGGCGATCTGATCTTCTGGGGTGCGACGCAAACCCACCACACTGATCCCGTACTTATTGTAGGCCTCGACTAACTGCCGCGCGCACGACTGCTCACCTTTGGAGCGATAGAGGTGATCACCCAGCATCAGCAGGAAGGGCTCGTTGCCGACTGCGTCCCGCGTGCAATAGACAGCGTGTCCAAAGCCTTCCTGTGTTTCTTGGATTGCGAAAGACACCTGCCGCCCTATCTCCAGGATGCGCTGTGCGTACTCCTGGAAGTGGCGTGACAGTTTATTGTAGTTCTCAATCGTAATCTGCAGGTTGAAGAACGACTGAAAGGCTTCCAGGTCGTGTTCTTGTACGATGATGATCACCTCATCTATCCCAGCCTTGAGCGCTTCCTCGACGATCAGCAATATAGCGGGCTTGGCGATCCCGTCGCGATCCACGATGGGGAATAGCTCTTTCTTGATGGCCTTGGTGGCCGGGAACAGCCGCGTTCCGAAGCCCGCCGCCGGGATAACCGCCTTACGAACCTTCTGCCCAGCGCGCAATGTCAGCGTGAGGCAGGGCATGGCTAAATCACGCTCCACGATCTCGATCACTGCTTGTTGATCGGCCTCGCTGCGCGCGATGAACTGCGCCGCGCCATCGCCTTGCGAGCCGACGCCCTTCCCTCCCCAGATGTGAGGCCTGAGCGGCTCGTAGTTCAGGACGCGGTGCAGAACCGGCGCGGTCAGCTCCTCCGGGCAGGCCGGGGCTGCGTAGCGGTCAAAGAACGCTTGCGCTTCGACCATCAGTGTGCCCAGTCGCTCGGCTTCCCCCACCTGGAGCGCCTCGATGGCTTGATGCACAATCCGCTTGTTGATCGGCCCAAGTAGTTCCTGCACGCCCTTCTCGGTCTCATTCTGGGCGAAGGGGTAGCAGCGGTTCAGCCGAGACAGGATCTCCATCGTGTCCTTCTTAGCCTGCAGGTCCACGATCACGAGATACATGTCCTCGGGGACTTGCAACTCGGTCACGTCCAGGTGATCACCGTCATAGGTCATCAGGATGGGGCGATTGCTGAACGCGCACCCCTGATCCATTCGCCCGCAACGGGAGGGCGTCGTGATCTCACCCTGGTAGGCCAGCTCCATCTCGCCCCGGATGGTCATCTTCAGGTCGTAGATGCGATTGAAAGCTCGCGCTGTCAAGACGCAGATCGCTGCGCTCGATGAGAGCCCCTTCTTGATCGGCAGATCGGTCTTGTAATTGTCAATTACCAGGCCGCGAACGTGGTAGTGGGTCAGGATTTGATACGCGACTCCGGCAATGTAGCTCCAGAAGCCTCCCTGCTGAGCCTCCTCCAACAGCGCCTTGGGCTTCATTGGGATCTCATAGGGACCGTGTTTCTCGCCATCGGGCGTGGTCGAGGTCAACACCAGCGCAGTAGGATGTGGCTCGATCTCGGCGTAGATGCCCTGATCGGTTCCTGTGAGCAGTGTGTAACCCTTCTCGATGTCCGCGTTGATGCGCCGGTATCCTCCCGCCCAGTCAGTGTGCTCGCCAAACAGACAGATACGCCCAGGAACAAAGATGTTCAACTTGCAACCTCCAGACTTTGTTAAGTGCGAATGTCAGGTACAGTATATCAGATTTCAGTTTGTTTGACAACACAAAGCCACCTGTGCGATGAACGCAGGTGGCTTTTTATCTTAGTTAGGAACTCAGCCGAACGCTCAACCCCAAGGGCGCAAGCCTGCCTGGTGATGGCGGGCTGGCGTCTGCGTCCCAGCGAGTTCTTCTGGACAGGCTCTAAGCAGCTCGTAGGGCCTCCACTAGCTTGGGCACTACTTGATACAAGTCTCCTACGATCCCGTAGTCGGACAGGGCGAAGATGGGGGCGTTACCGTCTTTGTTGATGGCCACCGTAATGCGAGCGCCTCGGATGCCCACGGTGTACTGGATCTGGCCGGAGATGCCGATGGAGATAACCAGCCGCGGACTGGTCTTCTTGCCCGACAGTCCCACCAGCCGATCCTCCGACAGCCACTGGTAATCGGTACACAGGGTCTTGGTGCAGCCGATTTCCGCACCGAGGGCCCTGGCCAGCTCCTCGATGATCCCCAGGTCTTCCTTCTTCTCCAGGCCCCGGCCTATGCAGACCAGCACCTCCGCCTCCTCCAGGTTGACGGCCTCTCCCGCCTTCTCCCGTCGCTCAACGATGCGGGTGCGGGGCTCCTTCAGGTCCAGGTCCACCGTGACGACTTCTCCCTGGCGGGTCTCCTTGGCCCCCAGCTCAAAGGTCTTGGGCATCACCGCGATCACCTGGTGGGGGGTCTTGATGGACTCCGAGGCCACGGTGTTGCCGCCCAGGGCGTAGCGACTGACCAGCAGGTTCCCGTTCTGCACCTCCACCGCCGTGGCATCGGTGACGCAGCCCGCTGCCAGTTTCTGCGCTAGCCGGGGAGCCAGCTCCTTGCCTCGCTTGGTAGAGGCCAGCAGCAGGACCTGAGCATCGTTCTGCTGCGCGATCTGGTACAGGGCTTCGGCGAACGCCTCGGCGTGGAAACTGGACAGGGTCGGATGTTCGGCCACGTAGACCCGGTCGGCGCCGTAGGCCAAATACTCGTCGGCCTTGGCGCCCGCCCCCTCGCCCAGCAGCGCGGCGGCCAACCCCATGTTCAATGCCGTGCCGAACTCCTGGCCTTTGGATATCAGCTCAAAGGCGAGGTCGTCTTTTTCGGAGAATACCAATATCTCAGCCATGATTACCTCCCCAGGACCCCTTCTTTGGTGAGGGCGTTGACCAGGTTCTCGGTCACCTCGTCCAGGTCGCCCTTAAAGACCACCTGCTTTCTCTCCTGCTCCGGAGCCAGATTACTGACCACCTCCATGACGGCCCCCTTGGCCCCGACCTCGTCTTCAGAGAGTCTCAGGTCCGCCGCTGTCCACTCTTGGACCGGCTTGCGAGCCGCCTTCAGGATGTCCCTGAGGGAGGCCAGCCGGGGCTGGTTGATCTCGTTGGCCACCGTGACCAGGGCTGGCAGCTCAGTCTCCACGACCTCGAAGCTTTCCTCCATGTTGCGGACGGCCTTGATCCTGTTGTCCTCGACCTCCAGCTCCCGGACGTAGGTGATCTGTGGCAGGTCGAGGATCTCGGCCAGCCTCGGCCCCATCTGGCCGGAGTAGTTGTCCGTGGATCCCTCGCCGCAGAGGATGAGATCGTATTCCCCGATCTTCTCGATAGCTTTGGCCAGCGTCTTGGCCGTGCCCATGCTGTCGGAGCCAGCGAACAGCGGATCCATCAGCAGCACCGCTTCGTCGGCCCCGATGGCCAGCGCCTCTTTGATGCCGTCCTTCAGCTTGGCTCTGCCCATGGCCAGGGCGGTCACTTTCGTCCCTTCCACTCCTTCGGCTTCGCTCAGGACAAGCTTCTCCTTGAGCCGGACCGCCTCTTCGAGGGCATTCTTGTCCATATCCCCGAAGATCAGCGGCGCTCCCTCCAGAAGGGGTTTACGGTCTTTGATCCTGATCTGTTGCAGATCGGGGATCTGTTTTAGACACACCACAATGTTCATGTCTTCGCCTCCTATCTACATTGGTAGTTGGTAAATTGGTAGATTGGTAAATCGGTAAATCGGGTAGGCCTTCCCAGTCTACCGATCTACCAGTTTCCCGATTTACCAGTTTACCAGTTTCCCAATTTACCAAAATTAACCGAATCGAAATTGCACCCCAAATCCGCCCCGGGGATAGTCCCACTCCAGGGCCCCATAGCGACAGGCGATGCGGCAGGTGCCACATTCCAGGCAGCCCTCGAACTCGACGCAGATGTCCCCACTTTCCTTGCTGACCGAATAGAGGTGAGCGGGGCAGACAAACAGGCAGTACTTCTCCTGGCAGTCCTGCCTGCAGATTTCTTGGTTGATGCGGATGTGGCTTTCCTCATCCAGCTTAAAGGCGTCCAGCCCTAACTTGGACTCTATGTTCATGGCGATAGTCATGCTACGATTCCCCTTGTGGCAGAAACCCGGTTTCTCTCATCTTGGCAGGGACGATGCTCCACCAAGGCCACCTCTTCTCGCTGCCGTTTCCCACTTGGGAGTCAAGAAACCGGGTTTCTATAGGTCACATCTTGCACAGGCTCAGCACATCCCGCAGCGTCGAGAAGTTCAACAGCTTGCTCCTCACCTCGCCGAAGACGGTGCTGAAGAGCCCCTCCTTGGGGCCATGGTCAATCCACATCAGCTTCTCAAGCAGGTCGCAGAAGACCTGGGGGTACAGACTGGCCAGCCGGGGGTTCTCCAGGATGTCCAGGGCGTGGCGGAAGGTGTGCAGGTCCTTGAGGACGAAGCTGTCCTTCAGCAGTTCTTCGTAGTAAGCCAGGGTGGAAGCGGAGAAGTCGCCCTTTTCTTTGGCCCGTTTGATAGCTTGGGCAGCCATAGCTCCTGAGGCCAGGGCGTATTCCATCCCTCGGACGGCGATGAGCATGTTCAGCCCAAAGCCCGCCGCGTCCCCCACCACCAGGATGCCATCGGAGTACAGTTTGGGCATGGCGTGGATGCCGCCCTCGGGGACGACGTGGGCTGAGTATTCCACCACCTCTCCTCCTTCGAGGAGCACCCGGATCTCAGGGCGCGCTTTGAAGGCTTCCATGAGCGGGTGCACTTCCTGCAAGGTATCCCGCTCCATCAGCGATTCGATGCCCATCACCAGTCCCAGCGAGATGCTCTCCAGGTTGGTGTACAGGAATCCTCCGCCCATCATCCCCTGGGTCAGCTCGCCGAAGAAGAGTTGGGCCAGGCCCTCGTCGCCCTCCAGGTTGAACCGGTCCTCGATGGTCCGGCGGGGGAGTTCGATGACCTCCTTCATACTGACGGCGAAGTGCCTGGGCTGGTGCTTCTCCCGCAGGCCGGCCTTCTCGGCCATCAGCGAGAGAACTCCATCGGCGGCCACCACCACGTCGGCGTAGATCTCGTCCCCGTCGGCGACGATGCCCGCCACCCGGCCGTCCTCAAAAATCAGGTCGTCCACTTTGAACTTGGGGATGAGGGAAGCCCCCTTTTCGGTCACCTGGTCGGCGAACCAGCGGTCGAACCTGGCCCGCAGGATGGTGAAACTGTGGTACGGCTGACGGTTGAACCGCTCGCTCCGCAGCTCGACTGTGGTGGCCGATTCCCTGGCCATCGCCGTCAGCCGCTCCCGGGTGACGTGTCGCTCCAGCGGTGCCTGTTCCCAGAAATCGGGGAAGAGGTCCCTGACCGGATTGAGGTAGATTCTCCCTCCGGTGACGTTCTTACTGCCGGGGAAATCCCCTCGCTCGACTATCAGGACATCCAGCCCTGCGTCGGCCAGGAAATAGGCCGTGGACAGGCCCGCCAGGCCCGCACCGACGACGATGACGTCCATCTTGTCTGTGGAATCGCCCATCCCATTCC
>JBAWAP010000330.1:0-1501 GCA_049589355.1 Anaerolineae bacterium | reverse complement strand
GTGCAGACAGTGATTGCTGTTGGGTTACGCCCCAATCGCAAACGTAAGCCCTTGACGACCAAAGTCAAAGCCCGCTTGCGGCGCGTTGCCCCCTTACCAGCCTGAGGGCCTTAAGTTGACACTAATGATCCCCATGGCTCCCAAAATGCCGACTTGAATCTTATCCATAGCCCTCTACCCTGTCCTGCTTGCGCCGCCTCTTTGGGATTTTGGACTTTGGACTTTCTTGTTTCCCCAGCCCAAACTCCTGATGGATGTATCGCACCGCGTCCTCCATGTCCTCCTCCAGGAACTCAGGGAACCAGGGAATCAGGTCTGCAGAAGGCGCGGCACCTTTGGCAAACAGCCTGATTTTCTGATTGCCCCATCCCTGATTTCCGCCCTCCATCTCCTGCTCGCTGCTACGGCCTGTAGCCCTTGAGCACCAGGGGCAGCCAAAGGCGCGGCGTCAGCGGAACAAGGGTGTATTGCCACACGCTTCTATTATACGTGCCGGCGAAGAGGGTGGGCGGGGATGTGGGGGTGAGAGCCAGCGACCGGATGTCAAGCATCACCAACCCCGCGTTCATGGCGCTCCAGGAGGTCCCGCCATCGGTGGACTTGAAGACCCCGCCGCCAAGGGTTCCGGCGAAGAGGGTGCCGTCGCTGGCATAGCCCGGCGAGAGGGCCAGGGCCCAGACGTACAGGTTGGTGAGGCCGGTGGCGCTCCAGGAGGCGCCACCATCGGTGGATTTGAAGACCCCGCCGTCATATGTCCCGGCGAAGAGGGTATGGTCGGTGGCATAGCCCGGCGAGAGCGCCAGGGTCGAGATGCGCAGCTCGGTGAGCCCTGTGTTTACGGCGCTCCAGAAGGCCCCACCGTCGGTGGATTTGAAGACCCCGCCATATGTCCCAGCGAAGAGGGTGTGGTCGGCAGCATAGTTCGGCGAGAGCACCAGGGCCAGGACGGACAGGTTGGTGAAGCCGGTGTTCACGGCGCTCCAGGAGTCACCGCCGTCGGTGGACTGGAAGACCCCACCACCCCACGTCCCAGCAAAGAGGGTGTGGTCGCCAGCATAGCCAGGCGAAAGGGCCAGGGCATAGACGTCCAGGTTGGTAAGGCCGGTGTTCACGGCGCTCCAGGAGTCACCGCCGTCGGTGGACTGGAAGACCCCACCGCCCCACGTCCCAGCAAAGAGGGTGTGGTCGCCGGCATAGCCAGGCGAGATCCCCAGGGCCCCGACGTACAGGCCGCCGGTGATGCCTATGTTCACGACAGTCCAGGAGGCCCCGCCATCGATGGACTTGAAGACCCCGACGTACCAGGTCCCGGCGAAAAAGGTGTGGTCGCCAACATAGCCTGGCGATAACGCCAGGGCCGGGACGTCCAGGTCGGTGAGGCCATTGTTCATGGTGTTCCAGGAGGCCCCACCGTCGGTGGATTTGAAGACCCCGCCATATGTCCCAGCGAAGAGGGTGTGGTCGGCAGCATAGTTCGGCGAGAGCACCAGGGCCAGGACGG
>JBAWAP010000329.1:0-4007 GCA_049589355.1 Anaerolineae bacterium | reverse complement strand
GGAAACACGTAACTCGCCATGTAGACCCCACCCCGCCTGAGCACCTTGGTCATTCCGTTCCCTCTCGCAGCTTTCGGTAGGTCTCTTCGACCTCCAGGCTATAAGGCAGCAGTTCTTCGTGGATCTCCACCAACGTTCTGGCTCCGTCCTCGTCCATTGGCTCACCCCATTTCATCCCCTCCAACAGGCTACCGTAAGATGCGACCAGAGCCTCCACCGGGTCAATATCCAGGAAGACCACCGCCACCAATGCCCGCTCGACTTGCGGCACGGGTTCCAGAAATTCTATTCGTCCCTGTTCATAGATCGCCTTCACTGTTATCATCTCGTTTCCTCCCTACGAGCTTATCAGGCAGCAATCATCCGCCAACTCATTCTGAAAGCTTAGCGGCAAGAAAGTCAAGACCGGGCGCATATACAAATTGGGGGAGTCCTGGGAAAAGAGCATGTCCAGCGCCGGCCGAGTAGGAGCGAAGCGACGTATCGAGGCCAAGCGGGTTACCCATAGAGCCGCTCGCTTGATTTCGATACGCTTTGCTACTCAATCGGCGCTCGCTCCCCCAAGTTTTACATACGCCCGTCAAGACCTGCCATGTGAAAGAGCACTAGCTTGCGTTAGAGGTGGAGGCATCAATGTCCGTGTCACTCCCGGATAATCACTTCAGTGCCGATCTCAGCCCACGCGTATAGCTGCTTGGCTGCCCAGGTATCCAGGACGACACAGCCGTAGGATACCCGCTGGCCCAGGTATCCCGACCACAGGGTCTGGCCGCTGCTGAGAATGGGCAGGCCGTGAATGCCGTTCTCGCTGCCGCCAGCCCAATAGATGCCCATCCAGTAAGGCATCCTTAGGTCCCAAGCACTGCCGTAAGCCTCAGGAAGCTTGCTTATGACGCTGAATCTCCCGAACTTGGTGGGGGTTCCGGACCTTCCCGTGGAACAGACGAAGCTGTAGACCAAATTATCGCCATCCCAGGCGGTGAGCCTTTGTTTTGAGACGTCAATCTCAATGTGTTTCAGGCGAGCCGCCACCTCGTCCCGCCCGGTCCTGGCCTCTGTCCCATAAGGATGTATATCCAAAGCCCGCCGGTATTCGGCGAGAGCTTCAGTCAGTTGGCCACTTTCTTGAAGGACCGCCCCTTGCCGCCAATGGGCCTCGTAAAGCAGAGACCCTACATCTTGGTAGCCATAATCTCTCAGGTATACCTTCTCCAGAGAGACGATAGTCTCCGCCCAGTTCCCCTGGCCGTGACTTTCCAACCCCTTCAGGTAGGTCACCGCCAGCTCTCGCGCCTCCTGGGCCGGGAGATACTCGGGACGAAGCAGAAGCGCCTGGTCGAAGTGAGCGATAGCCTCTTCCAATTGGCCGTCTTTCACGAATTGCGTGGCAAAGTTGAAGTGGGCGGCAAAGAGCTTCTCCTCAGCATCGGCAGCGGCAGGGTCAATTTCCCTGATCTGCTCCAACAGCTCAATGGCGTAGCTCCAGGCCTGGTTCTCCCAGGCCTGGTCCAATTTCGACCAGAAAGGGGCCGTCAACTGCTCTTTGGTTGGCGTAGGTGTAGGCCACGGTGTGGCGGTGGGAGTTGGCGTGCTGGTAGCTACCCACTGGTCCCAGGCTGCTTGGCCCAAACCAGTGGCCCAGCCGCTCATCACCAGAACTAAAGCCAGCAGACCCAGCCCAATCAATCCGAAGAAAAAGCCGCTGCTTCTGAGAAATGCAGAAAGCTTGGCAGGGGCCGACCAAGCGGCATATCTGCGCTTGGTAGCTGAGTAGGCAGGAGAAGGGTGATGTTCTTCCGCCAACTTAGCCCTGGCTGCGCGGATCCCGGCCCTGGCCTGCTGGTTTTGGGAGTTGAGGGCCAGCACCTGAGAAAAGTAGGCCAAAGCAGAGCGAGGGTCAGCCGCGATTCTGGCCAGCCAGAGCCAGGCCTCTTCGTTAAGGGGGTCCAAGGCCAGAACCTGCTGCAGACAGCGGCGAGCTTCCCCGCGCCGCTCCTCTCGCGCTGCTGCTATACCCTGCCGAAGCAGCCCCTTGACAGTTGGTGAAACGCTAGCGCGATCCTGTGGTGACATCCTTTTCACTGCCCATTTGGGTAAATAGACAATCCAATTATAGCATGAAACAATCCTCATAGCAAAAACGGTTGTAAATAAAAAAACTGGACATTGGCGTTTTTGGTTCGTAGTGACGACTTTAGTCGTCGGTGGCAGGGAAAGAGGCGACTGAAGTCGCAGCTACGAACCCACATCTTGAGGGCAACCGAGCAAATCCCCCAAGATATTGTGGTATCCAAGATTCGCCAGACTCCAGTAAAAAAGGCCACGATGTCTCTCGTGGCCAGAGGAATTTAGATAGCAAGGTATCTTCTTATCCACAGGTATCGCCCCAATGCGCCGCCACCAGCATGATGTCCACGATGTCAACGTCGCCGTCTTTGTCGATGTCATAACGCTCATCATAGCAATCATCCCCGCTCCGGCAATGCCAACGGCTAGCAACGAGCATGAGATCCTCGACATCCACGTCGCCATTGTCGTCGAGGTCACCAAAGAGGACGCAGGGCGTGCTGGTGGGCGTCGGCGTGTTGGTCGGTGTGTTGGTCGGTGTGTTGGTTACCGTCGGCGTGCTGGTCGGAGTCTGGGTAGATGTGGCTGTGCCGGTAGGCGTCTCGGTGGGCGTTGGGGTGCTGGTGGGTGTGTTGGTCAGCGTGGGCGTCGGTGTGTGAGTTGCCGTGGGTGTGCTGGTGGATGTCGCCGTCGGCGTAGGTGTACTGGTTGGCGGAGAGACATATTCAGATTCGTATGCACCAATGTCACAACTCTCCCCCGCGGGGTTCGGCCGATCATAGCCGCGCTGGTCGGTGGTGACTGGGTTGCCAGCGATGTCCGTGCAGCTTCCAGTGTCAATCGCCGGACTGCCCTCCCACAGGGCGTGGGTCCAGGTGGGGCCGTCGTTGTCTTGCAGCGGGCCGAGGGTGGTGGTGATAGTGGTGCTGTTGGTGATGTCGCCGGTGGCGTCAAGGCCGCAAGTGTCGGCGCTTTCTGCGTTGTAGCCCTGGGAGGTCATCGCGCCGACGCAATTGCTGGGGGTGTTACCAGCCATGATGGTGTTTTTGACAACGACCGTGCCCCCGTTGTTGAGGATGCCACCACCGACGGAGCTGGCTTCGTTACCGGAGAGGGTGCTGTGGCTGATGTTCACCGTGGTTTCGTTGTAGATGCCACCACCGTAGATGGCTGTATTACCAGAGAAGGTGCTATTGGTAGCGGTCACCGTGCCTTTGTTGCACATGCCGCCGCCGCCTTCGCTGGCTGTGTTATCGGAGAGGGTGCTATGGCTGATGTTCACCGTGCCGAGGTTGTTGTAGATGCCACCACCTTTGCTGGCTTTGTTACCAGAGAGGGTGCTATCGCTGATGTTCACCGTGCTGCCGTTTAGGATGTTGAGGATGCCGCCGCCTTCCACAGTGGCTGTGTTGCCGGAGAGGGTACTGTTGCTGATGTTCATCGCGCTTTCGTTGTAGATGCCACTGCCGTAGTTGGCTGTGTTATTGGAGAAAGCGCTATTGCTAATGTCCACCGTGCCTCTGTTGCAGATGCCACCGCCGCCGTAGGTGGCTTCGTTATCGGAGAGGGTGCTGTTGCTGATGTTCAGCGTGCCTTTGTTGTAGATGCCGCCGCCGTGGTTGCTGCCGGCGTTGCCATTGGCGATGGTGATGTTGGTCAGCGTCAGGTCACCGCCGCTGGCCACGTGGAAGATGCGGAATGTCTCACCGCTGCTGCGCTCGATGGTGGCCCCGTGGCCGATGATGGTGATCTGGCTGGTGATGGAGGGCAGGCCGTTGGAGCCGTCGGTGTTGTTGTTCACGGCGGTCAGCTTGTAAATGCAGCCGGCTGTCAGGTCAATGGTGTCAGCCACCCCGTTGCCGTTGGCGGTGTTGATGGCGTTGATCAAGTTGTTGGCATCGCAGGGGTCGGTGGTAGGCGTGTTGGTGGGCGTCGGCGTG
>JBAWAP010000328.1:0-1556 GCA_049589355.1 Anaerolineae bacterium | reverse complement strand
AAAGTCGCTCGACAGGTGAGATCAACCGACGTTCCGTCATTGCGAGGCGCGCTTTTTGCGCCGAAGCAATCTCCTACCAGGTTAGAGATTGCTTCGCCTTCGGCTCGCAATGACCACGTTAGCGGAGCTTGCGATTGCCCTGCTCGTCCTCAGGCGCTAGGTGCATTTCGGTTCTGGAGCAACCCTTGTTGGCAGGCTCGGCGGAGCACCCTGAGCTTGTCGAGGGTTGACCATTGAGGAGTTTACTGAACTGTTGTGAATTGGCAGCATGAAAATCGCTCCCATCATACGAGAGATAGAGTGGCGCCATTCCAAAGACCTCCGAGGTTTCCTCGTCATGCTCGTTTGCGGCTTCCAATCAGCCGTTTTCGCCACGATATGTCCGAATCTGCGTTCCAAGCCTCGGAGGTCTGGACGCTTACCTTGATTTGACCTTTTCGTCCATCTGTAGTATAGTATAGACGCCACCGACCGCATGGCGCGGCGGTGAGCTCCAGGCACTCTCCACAACAACAGTCGCTTGGATCGCCGAGGCGACCGAGACGGCGGGAATCCTACTCCCTTGACGGATACTTGCCCCTTGGGACGTCCCAGGGGGCTTTTGTTTCCGCTCTCCGGCCCTCACTAATCACACATCGAGGAGGTACCGCATGAACGCAAGAACCGCTCTCCACCTGGCCCTGCTGACTCTGATCCTGGCAGGGCTCCTCACCGCCTGTGGACCCAAGGCCTCGCCCACGCCCAGCCCAGGCCCCACAGTTCCCACCGCCCAGCGCGGCGGCTCCCTCACCGTGGCCGTCGCCGCCGACGTGGACGGCCTCGACCCCCACAAGACCGTGGCCGCCGCCACCTTCCAGATCACCCGTAACCTCTACGATACCCTGGTGCAGGTTGACCCCCAGAGCCGCATCGAGCCTGACCTGGCCACCTCGTGGGAGACCTCGGCCGATGGGCTGAAGTGGACCTTCCACCTGCGCGATGGCGCGTCCTTCCACAACGGGCGGGCAATGACTGCTGCCGACGTGAAGTACAGCTTCGAGCGCATCCTAGACCCCGACACGGCCAGCCCTCGGGCCAAGGACTACCAGATCATCGCCGCCATCGAGACCCCCGATGACCACACGGTGGTCTTCACCCTCTCCCAGCCCCAGGCCGCCTTTCTCTCCAACCTGGCCTACGGCTGGACGGCCATCGTCCCCCAGGAAGCTGCCGAAACCCTGCGCGATCACCCCGTCGGCACCGGCCCCTTCCAGTTCGTGGAATGGGTGCCCGACAGCCACGTCAAACTCCGGCGCTTCGAGAAGTACTTCCTCGCCGACGTGCCCTACCTGGACGAGGTCACCTTCCGGGTGATCACCGACCCGGCTGCCCGGCTGATCAGCCTGAAGACCGGCGAGGTGGACGTGGTGCCTGAGGTGCCGGCCCAGGAGATCGCTGGCATCAAAGAGGAGCCCGGCATCAAGGTCATCCAGCAGCCCTTCAATGGCATCCAATTGCTGGCTATCAACAACGCGCGTGCCCCCTTCGACGACCTACGGGTACGCCAGGCCCTCAAC
>JBAWAP010000327.1:0-6983 GCA_049589355.1 Anaerolineae bacterium | reverse complement strand
TCCTGGAGGGTGTGGACCAGGTTAGCTGTCTCCGAGGTCACGTGCAGGCAGGCAGCGATCCTGATGCCTTTGAGAGGTTTCTCCTTGGCGAAGCGCTCTCGGATCAGCCGCAGCACCGGCATCTCCTGCTCCGCCCACTCGACCTTGAATCGGCCTTTGGTGGCCAGGGATGTGTTCTTAACGTCGTAGTTGTTGCCAGTCATTCTTCTCCTTCCTTGTGTTATGGTGTCTTCTTAAGGATCAGCGGCAGGTACAATTTACAGGCTGGGGTGGTGGTAGGTGTGGGAGTTGCTGTCGCCGTCGGTGTGGGAGTCACCGTCGGCGTGCTGGTTTGAGTAGGCGTCAGGGTTGGTGTGGGGGTTGGTGGTATGTTCGGATCCGTGTAGGATATGATCAGGCTATAATCGCCCACAACCCAAACATGATAGGGATCAGGAAGAGCGATGCCGCGCATGCCACTCCAACGGTACGCCCCAGTGGTCTCCTCGACCCATGTCAGACCGCCATCGGTTGTCTTTAGGGCGACATTACCAGTTGCGGGGTCTGCTCCTACTGCATACCCTCTCTGGCTATCCAGAAAGGAGACGGCGTCGAGATCCCCTCCAGTCCCGCTGGCCTGGAGCTCCCAAGTGTCACCACCGTTGGTAGTGTGGGCGATGAAACCATCATCTCCAACAACCCACCCCTCGCTGGCGTTAATGAAACCAATGCCACGCAGGACCGGGTAGTCGCCGCCCAGAGGCTTCTCGGTCCACGTCTGACCGCCATCGATTGACTTGTGAACGCTGCCCTTTCCCTCCTCCGCGCCGGCAACATAACCGATGCTGCGGTCAACGAAGTCAATGCTGTATTTGCCGTAGTTATCCCACTCCTCGAAATAACCGGATTGTGTCCAATGAGCGCCCCCATCGGTCGTGCGCCAGACTCTACCGTCGCCATAGTCAGGATCCTCTGCTCCCGCGATCCAACCGTAGGAATCATCCACAAAATCTACGCCATAGAGGATGTAGTTAGTTCCAGCAGTTTGCGCAGTCCAGGTGACCCCTCCATTGATAGTGGTAAGGATTCTACCACTTTCGCCGACTGCCCACCCGTGCAGCCTACTAACGAAATGGACAGCCATCAAGCACGAATTGTAATCTTGTTGTACCTCCCAGGTCTGACCACCATCCGCAGTGTGCAAGATTTTCCCCTCGGTGTCAGGATACCACGGATACGGCTTACCACCGACTACCCAGCCTTCGCTGCTATTCACGAAACTGACACCGTACAGCCTGGTGTCGTCGAAGCAATCCGGGTTGGACCAGGTATACCCGCCATCTGTGCTCAAGCGGATACCAAGTCCCCGACCTGCCACGAACCCCTTGTTGGCGGTGACGAACTGGACATCACCAGCGCAAAGGTCGTCAAGCTTAGTCCAGGTACGCCCTCCGTCGGTTGTGCGCAGATACCCACATTGGTAATACCCCACAGCCCATCCATTGTTTTCATCGAGAAAATAGACGGACTCTGGCACGGCAAATGTGACGTCAGTTTCTTGCTGAACCCAACTTGCGCCGCCGTCGTTGGTGAGGTAGAACTGCGGGTTGACCCATCCACCAACGGCAACACCAAAAGTACGGTTAGGGAAGTGGAGGGCCCGGAAATGTTTCTCACACGGGAAGATGGAGCCGGGACGGCTACAGGCAATTGGTATCCAAGTGACACCCCCATCGGTGGTGCGCAGGATATGACCACCGCTTGGACTGCCTGAGTTGCTAATGAGAACACCGTTGTTCTCATCAAAAAACTGGATGTCCAGAACTTGGTCTGACACACCACTGCCAACCTTGACCCAGGTGGCACCCCCATCAGTGGTTCGCAACACACCGTCGGGAAGGCCGATCCAACCTCTCTGAGCGTCCACAAAGGACAACCCATACAAATCCACTGCTAAAGGGCTGTTCTGGATACTCCAGGTGAGGCCGCCGTCATCGGTGTGCAGGATGGTGCCTGCCGATCCACTGGCCCAACCCGTGTTGGCATCTACGAACTGAACACCCCTAAGCCAGTTGGCGACCCCTGACTCCTGGCGTTCCCAGGATTGCCCACCGTCAGCGGTGTGAACGATGAGGCCCCAATCACCGACTGCCCAGCCCTCGTTGGCGTCACTGAAGTGAACGGCGTGCATAGGATCCCTGCCGTACTGCCACTTCCAAAGGGTAGCAGGCACCACCGCCGTACTGAGTTGGTCAGCAGAGATTCCCTCTGGGTCGCGGACACAATCGGCGATGGTGAGGGTAGAGCCGTCGGCAGGAACGGGTGGGGCAACTGTGCCTTCCTGTCCCGTTGGTGTGGCCGTAGTCTTGGGTGTGGCCAAAGTCTCCGCTGACAGGCTGCCAGCGCTGGAGTCAGGTGTGCCACTGAATAGTAGCAGCACCAACGCGATGGCGATCAGGCTACCGATCATCACGCGGCTGAACATATAGTGCTGCCAGCGTTTGACTCGAGTGTGGATTGTCATGGTACATTTCTCCTTGTTCTGAATTGCACCTTGTGGTAATGATTTAATGATTTGCTTCCCATTTTCCTCCCTCCTGAGCATGAGAATAGCGGTCAACCATTGAGCCCTGAGTTCGGGGGCGCGAGTCTGCGAATGGGCGAATCGGCTACGGTGCCTCCTTACGGATCAGTGGCAGATACAGTCTCCAGGCGGAGGTAGGGGTAGAGGTTGATGTGGCTGTAGGCGTGGTGGTTGCTGTAGGTAGGGGTGTGCATGTGGATGTTGGTGTCGCCTTTGCCGTCTCGGTTGGGGTGGGGGTTGCTGGACTTCCCCCCACCAAGAAATCGGTTGTAGCATGGAGTACACCCTGCAGGGGCCCCGTGTCAAGAGTCCACTCCACCTCATAGCGTCCTTGGACGGCATCATGTGCGAGGGCAAAGGTACACACTGACGACAACCAGCAGCCACCCTCATACACAATGCTTCCTTGTGGTCCCCTGACCACAATATGCGCGAGGACCACTTCCTGCTCCGGTCCCCGGCTGATCTGTCTCAAACGATTCTCAAAGCCATCCACTACCCGTTGGTTCAGGTAGACCCTGGCTCCTGGCGGGTACGTAGCCTGCCCTGGGGTGACGGAGGCAGCGTGGGTGCCTCCGGCCCACACGGTGGTCAAACTGCCGGGCAGGATGTCGTGGGGAGTGTCCTTCACGTTGTAATAGAATAGCCAGCTAGTGTCGTTGATATCGGTCAGCTCACGGTCAAGGCCCAATTGGTAGCGATCAGCCGACAATACCGTCGTCTCCCCGTCTGCCATAGAGAAGACGGGGCTTGTACTTCGGCACCGCGGCTCGGGGAACATACTCAGCCCCATCTCAGCAGGGCCGGAGAGCCGCATGAGCACCTGACCGGTTCCCATCAGTGTAGCATCGAAAGCGACATCCGTAGGATCTGTAACTGTGATCCCACGCCGGTTCAGATTGTATCGCTCATCCCAACTCGCCGCCAAACCACAGTATGTACCCGGCAAAGCATCTGCGTGCAAGTGGCCTTCCGAGTCTGTGTCGCCGACATCGTTGTGGATGCCTCCTGTGAAGCGGTCGAAAGAGACCAAAGCACCAGATAGTGGCTGCCCGTCTAGGCGGCGGGCGGTCACCTCCACCGACACAGTACCCGTGGTGTCCAGGGTCAATGAGCCAGGCGCAGTGATCCCTTCATGTGCGATGACGAAATGGTCTCTCCAAGAAGCCGCGGTTAAGGTCCAGGCTCCATCTGGCACAATGACCTCGGCTTGACCATCCTGGTTGGTATAGCCATACCACTCCGGCCACTCGGATTCCAGCGGGTAAGCCTCCACCCAAGCCGAGACTGCTGGTTCGCCCTGCTGATTCAACATTTGGAGATGGATTCCGTCGTCGGTCATGTTGGCGGAAACAGAGGCATCCAAGTTGTGTATCCAGACTCGCCTTCCTCGGCGCATCTCTATCCAAGCGCCATCGCTCTCGTGCCAGAATGGGGTCAAGGTCGGCGGAGGCCCCAATCTATCAGTGCGGACAGGGCTTCCAGAGGACAAATCGTTGTCATCCGAGTCAGTCAGAGATAAACCTGGGAAGAGCGCCAGGCTGGCCAGCAGCAAGAGGATGATGAGTAGTTGCGATTTCATCATTATCTGAAACTCCCCACCTAGGTGTCCCGTTGCTTATCGTCTCCCCTCACCAAACCATGAACTCCCCTCGCGCCAAGCGGTCGGTGAAGTCGTAGATGTTGGCCAGCTCGCGTTCGATTACGGCTTCTACGTCGCCGCGGATGGTCTCCAGCTCCAAGCCGGTCTCCAAGATGAGCTGGGCGGAGGCGATCAAGGGCTGGTCAATGGGCTGGCCGATCTGGCTGCACAGCCAGATGTAAACCTCCCTGATGCCTGGCACGGTGGCGTAGACCTTCTCGGCGATTTTGTGGGAGAGCAGGTTGTAGATCTTACCCACGTGGCTGACGGGGTTTTTCCCCGCTGCGGCCTCGGTGGTCATCGGCCGGTTGAGGGCGATTACTCCGTTGACCTTGTTGCCCCGGCCTACCTGGCCGCAATCGCCCCCCTCAGCTGAGGTGCCCAGCACAGTCAAATACATGCCGCCCTCACCCCGGCCTGGCGCATCAAGGGTGTTGATGTTCACAGTCACTTTTTTGATAGTGTGCTCATGTCGGGCCACGAAGTCCTCCAGATCAGCCTGGATGGCTGCCTTGTGTTCGAAATAAGCTTCTTCGGTAGGGATGAAGCGGTCCACGAAAGCGATGGCTATCGTCAGTACCAGTTCATGACCGTGCCGGTAGCCCATTACCTTGATGTCTTCGCCCACCTCAGGATAGATAGCCTTGAAGGCAGTGGAGTTCAGGTAACGCTCGGTGGCCAGCACCAGCTCCTCTGTCTCGGTTAAGGGCGCATAGCCCACCCCCGCCGAGGTGTCGTTGGCCCCGATGACCTCCCGCTCGAAGATGTCGGTCAGCTCCGGCGATCCGGGCTTGATCTCGTTCTGGAACACGATGTGCTTTTCTACGTCCACGAAACGCAGGTTGGATCGCAGCCAGGCCTTGGCCGTGGCCTCGGCGATGTCGCCCACCGGGATCCTCTTCCCTTGCAATTCGTAGATGGCGCGGTCGCCGAACACCAGGCGCATCGGCTCCTCGACGGTGCCACCTCCTAAACGCGGCGTAGTCCTGCCGGCCACCAGCAGCCCTTTGTCAATGTTGTGGTGCAGGATGCGGCCAAAGGTGTCCAGATACGCTCGGCAGAGCTCCACCGAAATCGCCTCCATGATGGCGTCGCAGATGGAGTCGGGGTGCCCAACACCCTTCCTCTCCACCAGCTCCACCTGCTGTTCCTCAACAGGGGTCCTGCTCAGGCTCTCCAGAATAATGTTTCTCATTTCATCCTCCTTCATTATTTTCGATTTGCGATTTTCGATTTGCGATTGCCCAGTACCTCGATGAAGGGGCAATATGTGTGGAAGCCCAATTTCTCGTAGACTCCGATGGCCTCAGCGTTCTGCCGATTCACATTGAGGACGACATCGAGGCCCTGGGTTAGAAGCTCTCCCACCACGTGGCTGGTGCAGGCGGTGGCGTAGCCTCGGCGCCGATGGTTGGGGCGGGTGAAGATGTTGCCCACCGCCGCCACGCCGAAGGTCGGCGAGACCAGGTGGGTGCCCGCCGCGGAGACCAGCCGCCCGTTGACCTCAATGCCGTAGTAGACGCCATCACGCAGTTGATAGGGAGCGAAGGCTGACCCTCCCCCCAGGCGATATAGTGCTCTCAGTTGATCGAGGTGAGCCAAGTTCAGCCGGATAACAAGCCCAGGGACAGGGCGAAAGTCCGATGGGGTTATCGTCATGCGGAACATCTCCTCAACCTCGCCCAAGTCATAAAAGGCCTCCACCACCGGCAGGTGCTCCGCCCGACAGGTGAAGTAGGCCCGCTCCGGTTGCAAAGCCGAATCCAGGATAGTGGCCACGCCATCGGCATCCCCCATGGTGAAGAGGGCGGGAAGTTGGAGGCCGGTGAAAAACAGGGCCAGAGCTTGCATCTTCCCGTCCTCCTCGGCCCCGAACCATTGGCACTGGGCAAAGAGGCTTGGCTCCAGGTCGCCGATGGCGTAGGCAGCGTAGATGCGATCCTGCTGTAAAAAAGCCAGGATTTGCTCCTTGTCGCTGAGAGCTCTAACTTGCCACATCCTCAAACCGCTCAATCTTCATCATGGCCTCCTCGACCACTGGACTAAAAGACCAAGGACCATCCGACCATCCGACCATCTGACGATTTCAGGCCAAGAACCGGTCTCTGAGAATCGTGAACAGGGCCTTCAATCCATCCTTGCCCCTAATCTTCTTCCCCTCCTCGAAGGACCTGGGTTGGTAGGAAATGGGCACCTCAACGATCTGGTAACTGTTCTTGAGAAGCTTGTCTGTCAGCTCGAAGTCCAGGTCGAAACCCGCGCAGGTTAATCTCAACTCCTGGAGCACGCTTGTTCTCACCATCTTGCAGGCTGTGGCCGCGTCGGTCAGGTTAGCTCCAAACAAGAGGTTAATCAAAAACGTCAGGAAGCGCACCCCCCAGTAGAAGTGGCTATAGATAGCCTTGGGGCCGCCCAGCACTCGCGACCCATAAACGGCATCCAGGCCCTTATCCAGAGCCAGGTCAACGAGTTTGTGCCAGTCCTGGGGATCGTACTCCAGATCGGCGTCCTGGATGATGGTGTAATCGCCCGTGCAATAGGGGATGGCCGTCCTGATGGAGGTTCCCTTGCCGAAGTTCTCTGGCTGGAAGATGATGTGGATGTCATCATCGTTTATCTGCTGGAGCAACTCCCGCGTCCCATCGGTGGAACAGTTGTCTACGATAATGATCTCCTTTTCGATCTCAACCGCCTTCACCCTCTCCAGGGCGGTCAGGATGGTGTCCCTCTCGTTGTAAGCAGGCATGATGACGGATAGTTTCATGGTGCTCCCTTGTC
>JBAWAP010000326.1:0-4853 GCA_049589355.1 Anaerolineae bacterium | reverse complement strand
GCCTACGATGGCGTCGAAGCCCTGCGCCTGGCGCGGGAAGAGAGGCCACAGCTGGTAGTCCTCGACCTCATGCTCCCAGGCCTGGACGGCCTCCAGGTCTGTCGCACCCTGCGCGGCGAGTCCGACGTGCCCGTCGTCATGCTCACCGCCAAGACCACGGAGGGGGATAAGCTCTTCGGCCTGGAGCTCGGCGCCGACGACTACGTGACCAAGCCCTTCAGCCCCCGCGAACTGGCGGCCCGCATCAAGGCGGTGCTCCGCCGCACAGCCAGCGGATCGCTGGAGCGGGGGCCGGCGCAGGTGACCCACGGCGATTTGAAGGTGGACTTCGGGCAGCGCACGGTGACGGTAGCCGCGCAGCCGGTGGATCTGACGCCCACGGAGTTTCGCCTGCTGGGCGCCCTGGTGCGGGCGACAGGCCAGGTGCTCAGCCGCGAGCAGCTCATCGAGAAGGTGCTGGGCCCCGACTTCGAGGGCTTGGACCGCAACATCGACGTACACATCCTGAACCTGCGCCGCAAGCTAGGCGACGACCCCGCCCATCCACGCTACATAAAGACCGTCTACGGCGTCGGCTATAGGTTCCAGGGGGAACAACGGTGATCCATAGCGTCCGATGGCGATTGTTCCTGTCGTTCCTGCTGGTCATCGTGGTGGCCGTGGGAGCGGTAGCCGTCTTCGTCAGCCGCACCACCAGCAACGAGATCGAGCGGTACGAGAGAGAGGCCCACAACACGCGCATGGACCGCGTAGGAGAGCTGCTGGCGGCCTACTACACGGAGTCAGGCGGCTGGGGCGGCGTGGAGCCGGTGGTGGCGCAGATCGGGCAGCTGTACAACCAGCGGCTGGTGGTGGTCGACCAGCAGGGCCTGGTAGTGGCCGACTCTCACGGCACGATGCCCGTCGGCGAGCCGGGCGAGTTCGAGCTGCAGGACGGGGGCATCCCCATCGTGGCCGGCCAAGACCATTTCGGCACATTAGTAGTCCTGCCACAGGAGCCGCCACCGGGCGACATCCTCGCCGACGAGGCCAGCGTGAGAGCCCTCTCCAGTTCCGTCAACCGCTACCTGGTGTGGGGTGGACTGCTGGGCGTGCTAGTAGCAGCTGTGGCCACGCTGCTCATCTCCCGCGGCATCTCGCGGCCGGTGGAGTCGCTGGCGCGCGCCGCCCACGGCCTCAGGCGAGGCGACTTCAGCCAGCGGGTGAACGTCCGCTCCAAGGACGAACTGGGCGAACTGGCCCACGCCTTCAACTCTATGGCCGAAGACCTGGAGCGCACAGAGCAGTTGCGCCGCAACCTGGTAGCCGACGTGGCTCACGAGCTGCGCACGCCGCTCTCCAACATCCTGGGCCACCTGGAAGCGATCCACGATGGCCTGCTCTTGCCCGACGGAGCCACCTTGGACTCGATCTACGAGGAGGTGCTCCTGCTGGGCCGCCTGGTGGAGGACCTGCAGGAGCTGACTCTGGCCGAGGCTGGCCAGCTCACTCTCCTTCGCCAGTCCGCCGACGTGGCCAAGATCGTGCGGCTGGCGGTGGCTGCCGCCCGGCCCCAGGCCAAGGCCAAGGGCCTGGCCCTCCGGACGGAGCTCCACGCCCATCAGGCCACGGTCGAGGCGGACCCGGAACGCATCGGGGAGGTGCTGCGCAACCTCCTGAGCAACGCCATCACCCACACATGCGAGCGCGGGCGCATCACCGTCGACCTGAAGGACGAGGGCGATGAACTAAGCATCGGCGTCGCGGACACCGGCGCCGGCATCCCGCCCGAGGACCTACCCTACGTCTTCGAGCGGTTTTACCGTGTGGACCGCTCCCGCGTCCGGGCCACCGGCGGAGCCGGCCTGGGCCTCACCATCGCCAAGCGGTTGGTGGAAGCCCACGGTGGCACCATCAGGGTAGAAAGCGAACTGGGCAAGGGCAGCCGCTTTACCTTTACCCTGCCCAAGAAGGCGGCCGTCCATGCCGCATGAGCCGAGGCCCGCCGGTATCAGCCAGAGGCTGATCCGCCTCCGGCGGAGGCAGGGCCGAGGGATTCACTAAGGAGGTTAGACATGCGATTGCGAAACGCGCTCTTGGCCATCGTGGCGAGCGCCCTGCTCAGCGCCCTAGTCGCCATCGCGGTGGTGGACGTATTGCCTGGCGACAACAACCCGTCCCCGGCGGCCGCCTCCACCGTCGTCCCCACTTCGTCTACGTCGGCGGCGGACACCAACGGCCAGGCGTCTCTCAGTTCGGCCTGCCTGGCCGCCAGCGATATCTACGAGCAACTGCGGCCGTCGGTAGTTGAGATCACCTCCACCGTCAACGGGCGCTTCGGGCAATCGGAGGGGTCGGGCAGTGGCGTCATTATCGACGAGCAGGGCTTCATCCTGACCAACTACCACGTCGTGTCCGGCGCGGACACCCTGGAGGTCACCCTGGCCGACGGCTCCACGCTGCCGGCGACCGTTGTGGGCAGCGACCCCGGTAACGACCTGGCGGTGATCCGTGTCGACCCGCCGGCCGGTGGTCTCACCGCCGCCGCCTTGGGCGACGCCGACCAGCTGCAGGTGGGCGACACTGTCTTCGCTATCGGCAATCCTTGGGGCCTGGAGGGGACCTTCACAGAGGGCATCGTCAGCGCGCTGGGCCGCACCTACTCGTCCTACTCCGGCACCCGTCCCTTGCGCAACCTGATCCAGACGGACGCTGCGGTTAACCCGGGCAACTCGGGTGGCCCGCTGGTCAACTGCTACGGCGAGGTCATTGGCATCAACAGCCTGCTGGAGAACCCCACCGGAGACGGCGTCAATGTAGGTGTCGCCTTCGCCGTGTCCATCAATACGGCCAAGCAGGTTCTGCCAGACATGCTCGCCGGAAGCACCATCAGCCATCCCTGGCTGGGGATAGCGGGACAGGAGGTCACGCCAGCCCTGGCTCAGGAACTCGACCTGACGGTGGATGCTGGGGTCTACGTGACCTTGGTGGCGGCGGGTAGCCCCGCCCAGCGGGCCGGCCTTCAGGGGGCGTTTGCCTCGGAGGCCCAGGCCACGCGAAGCTCTTCCCTTCCCAGCGGCGGAGACGTCATCGTGGCCGTGGATGGGAAGGCGGTTACCGACGTGGACGAACTGGCGGGCTATCTGGATAGCGAGAAGCGGGCCGGCGATACCGTGACGCTGGATGTGATGCGCAACGGTCAGGACATGACATTGCAGGCGACGCTGGCCGAGTGGCCCAGCTAGAAACGGAGAGAGAGTATGGACACCCCCAGAGGGTGAACCGAAAGAGGTGAACCAACCATGACCGAAACCCCGAACGAGTGCGACGATCTGTTGGAAGGAGCCGACCACCCCTGGCGCAAACGCATCATTGGGCTGCTGGCGCTAGCAGCGTTGGTTGCCGCGGGTGCCTACGCGCTGCGGGCCATTGCCCTGGGCGGCGGCTCGTCAGAGGCGGAAACCCAGACGTTGTCGTGACCCACGAGCCGGAGGTGGCGGCCTACACGCGCCGGGTGATCCACCTCCGCGACGGTCGCGTCGTTTCCGACGCGCCTCCCGTCTCAACCCCATCGAGGCGCTGCGGACGGAATGAGCCTAGGAGAAGGTCAGATGCTGTGGTTGAAAGCTTGCCCGCGCTGCCGGGGTGACCTGATGCGCCAATACGGCTTGGACGGGCCCTACGTGGGCTGTCTGCAGTGCGGTCACGTCCTTCGGCCCAGCGAGGAGCAGCGGCTCGTACGAGCGTTGGCCGCCGTGAGAGTGAACGCAGCAAGGGCGGCCTGGCTGAACGTTGGCAACTGGAGGAGTCTGACCTGATTGGACAGAAGCATCGCTCTTGGTTCCATGGAGGGCGGCAAGTCACTCTGCAGAGAGCTCTTCTGGCCAGCACGTCCTGATTGACAATCGGGCCCACCTGCGGGCACTGGTCGCCAGCTGATAGAGCTCCTGCTTCTCAGGCAGGTCGTCAGGACTCGCTTGGTCTACCGGCACACTATCTCGCATACCCGCTCGCGGCTCTTGATCCCGTTGAGTTGCTAACTCGCCGGAAGGATCCCGGACTTTTAATCCGGGAGTCGTGGGTTCGAATCCCACCCGGCCCTCCAGACAGGCGCTGAACCGTACCTGAGGAGAGGAGAGAGGGACGCCGGGAGCGGTACGGGAAATCAAGAGTATCCCTGATAGAGGACTGGGTTCAAGCTATTGCAGTTATGTATAATTCCGACGGCTGACCTGGATTTCGGCTATCATCGCAACCTATGGAATTTGGCCCTGGACCTCTATGGCGTAGTAGTTCGAAGCTGAGATCTCCCCTCAATGTGACCTGCCCCCACTTCTCGTAGCACTTCGCGGCAGGCTTCGCGTCCGACCGTCCATGCTCAGTGGGGGATCACGGCCGAGGCCTTCCCGACGGAGACCTTGGTCTTGTCCTGGTTTTCGCACCATACGTCCAGGACGACGAAGTTGTCCTCCTTCTTGGCCATATAGTGCTTCTCGGTCACCACCGCGTGAACGGTTATCTCTTCTCCCGGTCTCACCGGAGCCGTGAACTTGCCCTCCAAGGATTTCATATACCCGCCGCCCGGATAGACCCAATCCGTGACGATCTTCCCCATGAAAGACAAAGTCATCATGCCGTGGGCAATGGTCGTGCCCTTACCCAGAAGGTTTATCTTCCTGCAATACTCCGGGTCTATGTGGATGGGATTGTAATCGAGCGAGGCCTCGGCGTTCCTGGTTATCTTCTCCTGGTTGATCCCCTTGCTCTGGGGAGGGATCTCGTAATCCAATTCTATCTCGTCGAAACGCAATTTCTCGGTCATATCGCCACCTCCTTCCCCGGATTCAGCGCGGCAGGATGAGCCCGCCGGTCCA
>JBAWAP010000325.1:0-9318 GCA_049589355.1 Anaerolineae bacterium | reverse complement strand
GCCCCTAACTCCGATTGCTGTCCAGCCAGTGTTTGCAGCGAGGTGCGCAAGCAGGCCTCGTGTCCTGGGGTTAAGATAGCTCCCAGGCCGGTGATGACGCTATCCCGCGCCCAGACATGGGGGTAGCCCTCAGGCGAGGCCATAAGCCCCAGGGGGCTGCACTCCCGTGTCAGGACTTCTTGCGCCTTCTCCAGCGCCAGTTCTGTCAACTCGCCCATCACCCTCACCGCTTCATCCACGAGGGGTCCCAACGCTCTTGGAGCAGTGTGACCTTCGCCTCCTTCACACCAGGTACGGCGGCCACGGCCTGCCGCACCTGGCTAGTGATAAAGTCGGCCAAGGGACAGAACGGGGCGGTCAGCACCATCTTGACCTCAACCACGTCCCCTTCGATAGTGACCTCCCGGATCATCCCCAGATCCACCACGCTCATCCCGATCTCCGGGTCAGTGACCGGGCGCAGTGCTTCACGAATCTCCTGTTCCGTTGGCATTACCGTTTCCTCCCTTCGAAAACTTATCACCCCATCAGTTCCGCCAGCCGCCGCCCGCCTTCAGCGTAGTCCGGCGCGGTCAGATGAGGACACTCGGCTAACTCACGTCCCCCTAATAACAGCCCGAAGCCGAAGGCCATGCAGGTGGCCTCGCTGCACGCCTTGCAGTTCAGCTTCGGCAATAGCCAGTACACGTCCAGTGGCCCCAGCAGCTTCCGCCTCTCGTAGCAGGGGGTAATCTCTTCCCGCCGACGCCAGGTGTCGTTGCACAGTTCCTGGAACCAGCGCAATTGGGCCACGGCGTCCTCTTTGCCATCTACCTTGGCCATCACTGCCACGTGGGGATAAAAAGTGAGGATCCGCCAGGCCCGCTTGATGGTAATGGTGTTGGCTCCGGGGTTGTACATCAGGTTGGGGATGATAGCGTTCAGGTAAGGAAAGACGGCCGCAATGTTGTCCGAGAACGCGGCGATGACCCGGTTCTTGGTCGGGTCGGCGATACAGTCCAATACGTGAGTGATGGTGAAGCTGTGCCACAGCAGATCGTTGTCGGTCATGATCGCTCCCTCGTGATAAAAACGCCTTCGTTCCTCCGTGATCGCCATCTGGCTACCGTTGCGGTTTGAGGCCCATTGCCTCCAGCCGACGGCGGATGTCCGGCGCTGAGACCTTGCCGCCCGAAGACAGCAACTCCCCATCCACGAAGATCAGTGGCACCTGCCCCTGCCTGGCGGCTACCAGGGCCGCGACCTCGGGGAAGCGATCCATCTCTGAGGAGAAGAGATCGTAATATTCGACGGCTACCTGTTCGCCGAAGCGGGCCGTCAGTTGTTGTCTGGCCCAGCCGGCCGCCTTTCGCCAGGTGTCGGTCACGCCGGTGGCACAGGCCATGGGCACGCCGAAGATGCGCACGGGGACGGCGTGATCCATCTCAGCAGCATCCCGGCCCCATGTTCGGCCCGCAACCCATCGGCATGGGCATGACGCTGCCGCCGTCGCCGCTGCGGATGAACATCATTGAGCGAAAGGCCTGCTGCGTCTCGGTGCTGTGGCACTCGGGACACTCCGGCTGAAGCCCCACCTCCTTTTGCTTGAAGGTGGCTCTGACCTCGAAGACATGGCCGCAATCCCGGCACTGATAATCGTATGTGGGCATTTGTAGGTAAACCTCCTATTCTGAGATAATCTCGATCCCCGGCTCCGTCACCACCTGGCCGATGACCCAGCCGGGTTGATCTTCGGAGACGAAGCGATCGAGAAGTTCGTCCAGTTTGTCCGGCGGCACAGCCAGCAGCAGGCCGCCCGAGGTCTGGGCGTCAAAGAGCAACATTTGCTCCTCCTCGCTGATACCGTCCGCAAAGTGCACGTGCGGGCTGTAGTAATCCCGATTGCAGTAGGAGCCGCCAGGGAAAAGGCTCTGTCCGGCGTACTCCCGCGTCCCGTCCATTAGCCGCACGTTCCGCAGGCGGATGCGCATCCCGACGCCTGAGGCCTCGGCCATCTCCCAGGCGTGGCCCAGCAGGCCGAAGCCGGTGATGTCGGTGGCGCCGCGCAGGCCCAGTTCGACGGCGGTCCGGCCAGCGGTGCGGTTGAGGGCTGTCATCCAGTGCACCGCGCCGGCCAGATGGGTGGGGTCGGCCAGGCCGCGCTTGAAGGCGGTGGCGATGACGCCGGTGCCCAGCGGCTTGGTCAGCACCAGCGCGTCGCCAGGCCGTGCCCCAGTCCGGGTCAGCAGCCGGTCGGGGTGGGCCAGTCCGACCACGGCCAGCCCGTACTTGGGCTCCTTGTCCTGGATGGTGTGCCCACCGGCCAGAGCGACGCCCGCCTCGCGTACTTTCTCCGCCCCGCCCCGCAGCACCTCGGCCAGGACCTCCGGCAGCTCGGGCGGGAAGGCGACCAGGTTGATGGCCAGCAGCGGCTCGCCGCCCATGGCGTACACGTCGCTCAGGGCGTTGGCGGCGGCGATGGCCCCGAAATCGTACGGGACATCCACGATGGGCGTGAAGAAGTCGGCGGTAACGATCAGGGCTCTGTCGGCATCCAACCGGTAGACGGCGGCGTCGTCCGGTGATCCCAGGCCGACCAGCACCTGGGGATAGTCGGCCGGGGCGAACATCTGTTGCAAGGGGCGCAAGACCTGCGCCAGGGCCTCAGGGGCCAGTTTGGCCGCTCAACCGGCGGTCGAGGCCAAGCTGGTCAGACGGACCTGCTTGCCCGAGCTGGCGCGCGGCTCGTCGCTCATACGGTTACCACCTTCTCCGCCTGGGCCAGCGCCTGGAGGATAGCGGCCATACCACCGATCGTGCCCACCTGTACTTTGTCCGTCAGGCCGAAGTAGTTCAGGCAGGTGGAGCAGATGATCAGTTCTACACCTTTAGATTCTAGTGCCCGCAATTGCTCCAGGACAGGAGACCCCTCGCACACCAACTTCACGCCGTCGGTGTAAAAGAGCAGCTTGCCCGGCAGCATATCCAACTTGCCCAGCAGGGAGAGGAAGATGTCGGCCATCTTCTGCTGGAGCTCGGCCGGGGCCTGGCCCAGGCCAAAGCGGGTGAACAGAACAACGGTGGCACTGGACATGGGCTCCTCCTTATGCTCTTCTCTCTGCTTCGCTTATCTCAATCAACCTGGCGATGATGGCCCCGAGGCCGGCCATCCGTCCCTCGCCTACCTCGCCGGTGGACGAAATCCCGCGCTCCGGGCCGACGAAGTAGTAGCCCAGCCCCTTCAGTCTGGCCACATTCTCCTGGACGATGGGGTTGAGCCACATAGTCTCGTGCATGGCCGGGGCCAAGACCACCGGGGCCCGGGTAGCCATAATGATCGCCGTCAGCAGGTTGTCGGCCAGGCCACAGGCCACCTTGCCAATCGTGTTGGCCGTGGCTGGAGCTACCAGGACGAGGTCGGCCAGGCGGGCCAACTGGATGTGGGCCACTGGCGACTGATCAGCCGCAGCCCACAGGTCGCTCCACACAGGGTTGCCCGAAGCCGCCTGCAAAGTCAACGGGGCAATGAAACGGGTGGCAGCCGGGGTCATGATGACTTGCACGTTGGCCAGGTGACGCCAGCGCAGTTGGCCGATGAGCTCGGGGATGTAGTGGGCGGCCACGCCGCCTGTCACGCCGATGAGGACGGTCTTGCCTGCCAGCATATCAGCCGCTCCCCGCCCCCGCCAGGCCGCCAAAGTCGAAGCCCAGCAACTGGCTGATCTCCATGTTCACCTGGGGCACGAAGGCCAGTGCCTGCTGTTGGGCCTGGACATAACCCATGATGACCGGGTTGCGCTGCGCCTCTCCCTGCAGTCGGCGCAAGGCGTCAATCTCTGCCTGGGTGATGCCGCTGCCAATCTGCTGCTTGAGCATCAGGGCTCGCTGGCGCTCTTGAAGCTCCGCCAGCAGGCCCTGCGCCTCCTCGTCCGCTTCCAGCCGCGCTTTGGCCTGCCAGAAAGTGGCAATGGGCGACGACGCCCGCAGCTTCAGGGCGAACTCCCGCGCCGCTATTTCTACCGTTGGATCCAACACGGCTATCCTCCTATTTTGTGCGGAGGTGCCGAGGTGCAAGGGTACAGGGGTGCTCCTCTGCTCCCCAGCTCCCCCGCTCCTCTGCACAATTAGCAGCAGCCGGGGCCACAACTGGCGGCGAAGCTCAGGCCGATGACCTCGGAGATGAGGCCGGCTGCCTCCTGGCAGAGCAGGCTCAACTGCTCCTGGGCCTCCACGTAGGTCTGCACCGTCGGCTGAGCCAGCATCTGGCGTTGCAAGCGTTGTAGCTCATCGCGGTCAGCCGCGCTCAACGCGCCCAGCATGAGCATCATCTGCAACGACTGTTGCCGCTCCTGAAAAGCCCGAATGGCCTCCTGGGCCGCCGCATCGCGTCGTAACCGGAGCTGGGCCTGATCAAAGGCCTGGTACCCCGGCGTCTCGGCCAGCACAGTGGCGAACTCCCGCGCCGCCTGCAAAGCCTCGGCCTCACTGACTTCTGCCGTTTTCACCGAACTTACTTGCCACATCTATACTTTCCTCCATGTTGGATTGACCCCGGCTGTACTCATCTCACTTCCTCCTGCGCGGCCCGGCCTCGGCCGTGAAGGGCTCCCGCTCAGAGAAAGGCGACATGGCCCGCAGCCGCTCAATGATCGCCGGCAGCTCGGCCAGAACGTAGTCAACCTGCTCAGCGGTGTTGTCTCGCCCCAGGCTGAAGCGGATGGAGCCCTGGGCAATGGCCGGCGGCACACCCATAGCCAGGAGCACGTGGGATGGCTCCAGGGAATCCGAGGTGCAGGCCGAGCCGCTGGAGACGGCCACCCCTTTCATGTCCAGACTCAGTGTGATGGACTCCCCTTCGATGTATTCGAAGCAAACGTTGAGCGTGCCGGGCAGGGCCTGGGTAGGGCTTGCCCTGAGCCCTGCCCTGAGCGAAGCCGAAGGGAGAGCCGAAGGGTGCCCGTTGCGCCGCACGCCCTCGACGTTGGTCGCGATCCCTTCCCATAGCCGTTCCCGCAAGGTCGCCTGGCGGTGGGCCTCCTCTTCCATCTCGGCCAGCGCCAGTTCCACCGTCCGGCCCAGCCCCACGATACCGGCCACGTTCTCCGTCCCCGCCCGACGGTTGCGCTCGTGGTGGCCGCCGTGCAACAGCGAGTCAAGCCGGGTGCCCTTGCGCACGTACAGCGCGCCCACGCCCTTGGGCCCGTAGAGCTTGTGAGCCGAAAGGGAGAGGAGATCCACTCCCAGTTCGTCCACCCTGGTGGGCAGCTTGCCGAAGGTCTGCACCGCGTCGGTGTGGAAGGTTACCCCTTTCTCCTTGACGATGCGGCCGATTTCGGCCAGGGGCTGGACGGTGCCCACCTCGTTGTTGGCGTGCATGACACTGACCAGGATGGTTCGGTCGGTGATGGCCTTGCGCACGTCATCCGGGTCAACCATGCCGTACCCATCCACCAGCAGGTAGGTGACTTGAAAACCCTGCTTCTCCAGGTACTGGCAGGTATGCAACACCGCGTGGTGCTCGATCTGGGTAGTGATGATATGATCGCCTCTCTCGCGGTGGGCGTAGGCTACCCCCTTGATGGCCTGGTTGTCTGCTTCGGTGCCGCAGCCAGTGAAGACCACCTCCTCCGGCCGACAGCCCAGGGCCCCGGCCACCTTCTCCCGCGCCTCGTTGATGCCCATAGCCGCCCGGCGACCGAAGGCATGTATGCTGGATGCGTTGCCGAACTCCTCTTTCAAGTAGGGCAACATGGCTTCCAGCACCTCTGCCCGCAGAGGCGTGGTGGCATTATGATCCATGTAGATCGCTTCCATAAGCCATCACCTCGATTTTAATTCTTGGAGAACGCTGCCGCCACGTCCTCCGGCCGGGTCGCCAGCCCCTTCAGCAGCGGGGTCCCGCCCAGATTGGCCGCCGCCTGGCCCACCATGGCGGCGAAAGCGCGAAAACCCTCCTCGGTGAAGCGCAGGGTCACGTTGCCATAGTCCAGGTGAATGTGTCCGCCCGGACAACGGCTGATCCCAGCACCCTCACCCCCTCGTGCCAGCACTTTCCATTCTGACATGATTCTCCTCCCCGGCCCTTTCAAGGACTCTCAATTCCAGCCTGTGCTCCAGGCCATTTCCGAAAACAGCGCCTGGCCGGCCGCGATCAGGGTATCCAGTCCCCGCACCTCTCGCTCCAAAAGAGGCATGGTCAGGATAGGCACCCGGAAGCGTTCGGCCATCTCCCCCAGATAGTGGGCCTGCATCAGCGACCGCCGGCAGAAATACTCGGTGGTGCACTGCTCCGGTGGCAACACCTGGTTGGCCACCACCAGTCCCGGCTCGATGCCCACCGTGCGCAGTTCCTCCACCGCCCGCCAGGCCTCGACAATGGGGGTGGATTCGGGGTACATCACAAAAGCAAACGTGGATCGCTGCGGGTCGCGCATCATGTCAATGACCTGCCCGAAGCGAGCCTTGGCCGCCGCGTCGGCCTGCGAAAGCTCGGCCGAGGCGTAGAGCTTGACCTCCAACTGCTGGCTCCAGTCCACCGGCAACTGCAGCAGGCGCAGGGTGTGGCCCGTGGGGGCGGTATCGAACACCAGCACGTCGTAGCGATCCAGCGAGGCGTAGTCAATGAAGCGGTCGAAAGCAGCCATCTCTTCGGTGCATGGGCTGTCCAGTTCCTCGGCCATGGCCTGCAGCGACTCCGGGGGGCGGCCCTGCTGCCGCGCCTCCTCCAGGATGCGAGCCTTGTACGCTTCGGCGGCCGCTTTGGGGTCAATCTTGACCGCCCACAGGTTGTCCACTCCGGCCACCGGGGCTGCCTCGTCGCCCACGGGCCGGCCCAGCACGTCGCCGATGTGGGCCGCGGGGTCGGTGGTCAACAGCAGGGTGCGGTAGCCCCGCCGGGCCAGCCACACCGCCGTCACGCACGACAAAGCCGTTTTGCCCACCCCGCCCTTGCCAGCGAAGAACAGGGTGCGGCCGTGGCCGTTGGCCGGCACCAGACGGGGCACCACCTCCTCCGGCCGGACTAACTGCCGCCCGCGGAACGAGGGCGAGCAACGCTGCACCTCTTTGTCGGGGATGAGATGCTGCCACCGGCCGCCGGTCGCTTGCTCCCCGCCGTACAACAGTTCGGCCACGTAGCGCAGTCGCTCCACGCCCTTGATCTCCTCGTCCAGCAACGACATGCGATGCGCCGGCAGGGGCATCTCCCGCTCGATCTGGGCCAGGTAGGGGGTCTGCATCTGGATGCGTTCGGCCAGGAAGGCGTTGCGGCCCTCCTCTGGGGGAATGATGCCGTTGACGATGAGCCAGTGGGTCTCAATGCCCAATTTGGACAACTCGGCCATCGCCCGCTGGGTTTCCTTGATGGGCGTGGCCTCAGGCTGGAGCACAAACACAAACGTGGTACAGGCCGGGTCGCGCATCAGGGCCACCGCCCGGTCGTATTTGGCCTTGGACTCCTGGATGGTGGACACCGGCCCCAGGCAGGTCTGGCCGCTGCCCTCGGCCGCTTCCTCGATGTGGCGGCTCCAGTCCACCGGCAGCTCCAGCAGGCGCAGGGTGTGACCCGTGGGCGCCGTATCAAAGATGACCACCTCGAAGGGCTGGCCCTCGTTGCCCACATCCAGGAAATCCACAAAGCGGTCAAAGGCCGCCACCTCGGCCGTGCACGGGCCGCTGAGCTGCTCTTCCATCACCTGGACGACCTCGGGTGGGAACAGAGCACGAATGGGAGCCAGGGCGCGATCCTTGTACTCCTCGGTGGCCTTGTCGGGGTCAATCTCCATGGCCCACAGATCGGCCACGCCCTCAATGGGCGTGACTTTGTGGCCGATGGGCTGCTCGAAGACGTCGGCCAGGTTCGAGGCCGGGTCGGTGGTTACGATGAGAGTCTTGTGACTCTGGTCAGCGTGATAAACGGCGGTCGCGCAGGCCATGCTGGTCTTGCCCACCCCGCCCTTGCCGGAGAAAAAGATAAATGACGTAGACATCAGTTGCCTCCGTTCAACGCGGCCCGCACCTCGGCCAGCGTCGGATAGGCTCCGGCCTTGATCACCCGGTCGTTGACGACGGTGATGGGCAAGGCGGCCAGTTGCCGCTCCCGCACCAGCCGGTAGACTTCAGCGTTGTTCAAGAAGGCCTGGGGCTGGGCGGTCATCAAATACCGCTCCACAGCCACTCCTTGCCCCTTTAGCTTCAACACCATCTCGTTCACGTCCAGCAGGACGAGGTCAATGGTCGGGCCGCACAGCCCGGTGGGGCAGCAGAGAGGTGGGTCAAATATTTCAACCTTGGTACCGTTGGCCTTCATAAGACAGACAACCTCCTCGATGGTTTCTTGGCACTGACATTGACACTGTAAACCCGTACATCACCCACCTGGTGGAAGTTAAGCCCATGAATACAGAGCACGGTCTCAAAGCCAGCCTGGGCAATCAGGCGGGTGTATTCTTCGTCGGGGATGGCCCCACCCACGCAGCGGGCCCACTCCTCGGAGTCGGAGCGCACCGACTCTGGCAGCGGTTTGTCAGTGACTATGTCGGAGATCATCAACCGCCCACCAGGCCGGAGCACGCGGTAAGCCTCACGGAAGACCCGACCCTTGTCCAGGGTCAGGTTGATAACGCAGTTGGAGATGATCACGTCCACCGACTCGTCGGGCAGGGGCATTTCCTCAGCGTCACCCAGGCGAAACTCGATGTTACGGAATCCGGCCTGCTCGGCCGCCTGGCTGGCTCGCTGGATCATGGCCCCGGTCATGTCCAGGCCGATGGCCTTGCCGGTTAGCCCCACCTGGCGGGCGGCGAGAAAGACATCCAGCCCCGCCCCGGAGCCGATATCCAACACCACCTCGCCGGGCCGCAGGCTGGCCAGAGCCACCGGATTGCCACAGCCCAGAGACAGCCCAGCCGCCTCGGGTGGCAGGCCAGCCAGGTCGGTCGGCGTGTAGACCCCGCTGCAACAAGACAGGGGCATCTCTCTCAGGGCCAGGTCCGCGTAGCGCGCTTTGATCTCCTCTTTCATCGTTCAAACTCTCCTCAGCAGGATCCGGTGGTCAGACATTGCAGACAGCAATCAGCCTCAGGGCCGCAGCCAAACCGCCAGGGTTCGGCTCGTTCGGCGGCGAAGAAACTGAGATAAAGGTCGTTAAGTTCGGCCATAGCGGCCCGATCCACCGTGTAATAGACCCACCGGGCGTCGTGTTGGTCACGGTGGGCAGTGACGAGACCCAACCCCCGCAGGACGCTCAGGTGGTGCGACACCAGATTCTGGGGCAGGTCCAGGCAGGACGCCAAGTCGCAGACACTTCGCTCCCCCTGCATCAGGAAGCACAGGATACGC
>JBAWAP010000324.1:0-1528 GCA_049589355.1 Anaerolineae bacterium | reverse complement strand
GACCACAATCAGCACTGGAAGGAGCCGGATATCGGGTCTCCCTGTAGGGTAGCCCCTTCGAACTCCCCTGACTTGAGGTCGGCGGCCAAGGTCACCTTGTTTCCCTCAGCGGCAGCGCTGGTACCACCCATAAGGAAGCTGCTGCCGCCCTGTTCCACGGTGAGGGCGATTTCGCCGTCCGTAAACACGCCGCCGCCAGTGACGGGTCTTGCTCCTCCCGGAGCCGACGGATTCGCTCCAACGAGCAGCCCGAAGTACTCCTCGCTGGCGGGTTGGCCTATGTTCACTGCCAGCCAGGTGCTATCGGGGGCGATGTCACACTTCCCGTCCTGGAATGTGAAGCTCTGGTCGCCGACCTTCACAGTGGCCGTGGCGCTGCCTGTGAATTGGGGAAGCACCGGGGTATTCTCGGCTGCTTCCGTGGGGGTTGCTGCGGCCGGTTGCGCTGGCGTTTGCGCGGCAGTTGTCGCGGTCGGCCTCGCTGGCGTTTGCGTTGCCTCCTCCTCGCCGCCACCACAGGCGGCAAAGGCGACGAAAAGCAGCGGGAGGACGACGATCGTCAAGAGCGTCCATCTTCGTGGCATTCGATACCTCCTCCAGGGTTCTCTCTGTGAATCTGGGGTGTGCCGGGATCGGTGCTCGACTTATCCCCGCTCATGGTTCGACAAGCTCACCACGAGCGGAGATGCGCAGGCGCCTCAAACGGCTCACCCTGAGCCTGTCGAAGGGCAGGCGGGGCGCTTCTTAGCAGCCTCGTCCATTATACGTGCAGCTTAAGACCGGTCAAGCGCCTTCTTGCTCACGGCGCGGATCACTAGTGGCGTGTGCGAGCGGTCTTCCCTGCTGGCGGTGAAAGGGGTCGGAAGTGGGATCAAATAAAGGCGCTCTGCGCTCAACAGGTGGTTGCGCCCGTGGTATAATAAGGTAGATTCGTCAGATCCCTGTTGGGGACGAAAGGGTTCGACAGGGAAGGTTGAATCTGGATTGCAGGCCGAGGTAGCCATCGCCCTCGTAAAACAGGTGGCGAAAAGTAACTGGCGAATCTGAGTTCGCTCTGGCTGCCTAATTTAGGCAGGCCACGTCGACCCTGACCTCTCCTCGATGGGTTGGGGATCGGCGCCATAATGTCGAGGTGCGGCAGCTCCGACGCCGATAAGGGTTGTCAAAGAGACATCGGCTGGCCCGGCGATACTCCGTCGGCGGAGGTACGGCGGGCGAGACCAAAACGCCGACTAAGCCTGTAGGATATTCAGGGTGGCCTTCTTCTGGACGGGGAGTTCGATTCTCCCCCGTCTCCACCAGCTTGTGTATGGTTGGGAGCCTTCGGGCTCCCTTTCCGCTTTCCCTGGTTGCGGGAGTGGCAGAGGGTGTGATATAGGGGCTACGTGCGGCAGAGCATCTTGGTGGCCTATTTCGGGCCGGGCCCGTTGGACCCGCTGAGCAAGCATGCTGGTTCAGGGTAGGTGGCTTGTCCTGGGGGCGGCGGTCTTCGGCCTGTTCATGGCCGTTCTCGACGCCTCTATCGTCA
>JBAWAP010000323.1:0-94260 GCA_049589355.1 Anaerolineae bacterium | reverse complement strand
GTCTTCCCAACTCCCCCACCAATCCCTCCAACAAGTCCCGCGCTTGTGCCTCATCCACCAACCCGCGCTCGATAGCACTGTCCAGCAGGCTGCGGATGGTGACGAGCAGGGCTTCGCGGTCTTGGGGGAAGACGAACTTGTACTCTTCCTGCATCTCCGGAAGCATCCGCTGGACAGCCGGCTGTACCTCGTACTTGGTGTCCTCGTTGACGAAGGACAGGGTGATCACCTGCCCGAAGGTCCCATCCTTCGCCTGGCTGACCAGTTTGACGTTCGGGCTGCGCTTCACGCTAAGTTGGTAGCTGTCTTCGATCCGCTGCCGCTGAATGCCGGCATCGCGGGGATCGGCACCGGTCTCGGTCAGGTAGACGACCACGCCCGGCTCTGGCACATCAACAACCAGTTTGACGCCACGCCGATAAACGATCTGCGCACCATCGCGAGTGGGCTGTCTCTTGACGCCTACACCACGCACTTCCCAGACCGGTGCCGGGACCTGGATTCGGTTGGCCTCGATGTGCACCAGCCCATCGCTGAACATGCGCACATATTCGGCGCTACGGTCGCGGTGCCAATCATCCACATGGCCCAGGCCAAAGCCGGCGTGGGCCGGTAGTCTCTCGAAAAAGGTGGTCTCGATGTTGGTGATGGTCTTCAGGTGCTGGATGATGGCCTGCGACTGGTTGTTGTGCCAACCAGCGTAGGGGTCCTTTTGCCCATCGTCCAGGTCGTCTCTGTACCAGGCTTCAATGGCTGCCTGGTAGTCGCCGTACAGGTCGCCCTGTGGCGCAAAGGGCTCCATCAGTTGGGTCAGCAGGGCAGCTTTCACCCACTGGGGGCCGCCCTCAATGGTTGCTTTGTCGGCCTTGAGGGCCTCCAGGATCTGGGCCTGGCTGTGGTCGGTGAGGGCCTCTTGCACGTCGTAGCCGTAGACAGTCTGTAGGTCACCAAGCACGAAGGCGTAAGGGTTATGAGTCTCGACCTGGGCCAGTAGCTCCACCAGGGCGCGGGCCGTGGGATGGGTATCGGCAGGGTAGATGTCGGCCGCCCGGGCCAGGTTGGGCAGGCCAGTCCACCAGGCACGGACTGCACCAAATGCCTCACTGATGGTGTGTTTCTCGCCGACGACACCTGTCTCTGCCGCAAAGAGGTTGTACAGGCCGTTGATAAACGTGCGGGCGGGTCCGCTGATCGTCTGTCGCTCGAAGACCGCGTTGGGGTGCTGCTTCTGAACCAGGTCGTAGATCAGGTCGGCGCTTTGGACGGTCACCCAGCCGACGGTGCCAGGCTGGAGTTGCAGGCGCAGTTCGTCGCCGAAGGCGCGAACGACGCAGGCCAGGTAGAGGGACAGCGCTACCGGTCCCTGTCCATACGGGTCGCGAGCGTATGTTTCAATCAACTCCTGCAGCGGGACCTTCTCCCCCTGGTCCAGCCCTCGCAGGCGATTCATCATCGCCGCCAACGCCGGCAGTTTCCCTTGGAGTTTATCGGGGTTGGTCTCGACCTGATACTCGGCGATGGTGCCGCGATAGGGACCCTGTTGCACCAGCGCCCCGTTGTCGGCAAAGCATTTCTTCAGGAAACGGATCTCGCCCCGATTGGCACCCGCACTATGGTCAATCTCTACAGGACGATGAGCGCGCAGGAGGGCCTCGACCGCGTCGCTGAGAGGAGCGTCCTTGCCCGGTCCGAACTTGGTGACGTGGACGCGGTTCAGATAGGCGGATGGGAAGGGGTTGCGCCGATCGAACAGATCTCTCATCAACTCGTCGGCTGGCTCGTACTCACTGGTCGGTTGGGACACCAGGACTCGTCCCCCTGCCGTGTACCACGTCAGGGCCTTGCCCGTCACGTATTGTCGTCGTGCTTTTAGAAATGCCCCCTTGTAGCCCTTCTGCTCGTCGCCAATCAGGTCCTGCTGCAGGCGCGACCGATCCTGAAGCGACATGGCGTCCAGGTCTTCGGTCTTCTGGATGTGTAATACGGCGCGCAGGTTCATGACTGCTTCGCGGATGGGGATGGGCTGGCGGGGGATGCCGACGATGACATAGCTGCTTTGATTTCCTTCGGTCAGGCGGCGGGCCCGCTGGATCTCCTCATCGGTCTCGCACAGGACGTAGATGGCTATACCCTCATAGCGCTCTTTCCAGTCGCTCACCGCCTGCCTCCGCCGTTCCTGGTAGGTGAAGAAGTCCACTATCTCACCCTCGTGGGGGAGCTGCGCTTCCAGGTCGCCGGGACGGACAAAGACTCGCAACAAACGCCTGTCCTCGTCGTAAGGCAGGTTGTAGTTCTTTGCTTCCAGCCACTGCTCCCCCTTGCCCAAGGGCACCAGCTCTACTACCTCCTGGGCCAGATCGGCCGGCTGGTTCTCCGGATCGGCTTTGTATTCCTCGATCATGGTCTCAAAGTCAGCCGCCTCGCTGCGCCGGAACTCGTAGACACCCGTGGTGGCGCGGAAGAGGGTTTTGTCCTTGACCAATGCAGCCAGCCGATTGTCCAATCGCGCGCGATCCTCATCTGCCTCGCAGTAGAGACCGAAAGCCAGGTTGTCGGCAGTGTTGGCGATGCCGGCGATCTCATACACCAGCATCAGGTCCAGGATGCGTCGCACCAGGGGGTCCACCATCCCATCCAGGCGAGCAGCGGCCTGCTTCTGCACCTCCCGTAGCGAGGCGCGGTAGTTGCGAATGTGCTGGCGGACCGCCTCGCGGGCGTCGGTGTTGTCGGGTTTGAGCTCGTTCTGGAAGTAGGTGGTCAGCAGGTCGGCCGTATAGAGGTTCAGGTGATCGCCGGTGACGACGTCGGTTTCGGCGACGTACCAGGGATAGGAGCCATCACCAGGGCTGAAGGCACCGGAGAAGAAGGTGAATACGGAGCGGGCATTGGAGCCAACTTCGGTGGAGAGTTGGATGACGCAGTAGGTGGCCATGGGATGCATGGGGTAGATGTTCTCGACGATGCGCTGCCTAAGCTCTGGCCCCTTGAGATGCTGGAAGATACCCACTCGGCTAGTGGTCAGGGCGAAGTGGTTGAACATACTGGTTCGACCAACCACCTCGGCCTGCCAGATCGGGTGTTCCTTGTCCGGGATAACGACGGCAGCGATGATGTCCTCCAGCCCCTCGGATTGCAAGGGAACCTCGGTCACCCGGTCGGCGACCACGCGGTAGTCCAGCGCCGACAGCCCGCCCCCGCTGTAGGCCGGAAGGGGTTTGTGGCCTGTGCCGACGAAGATCAGGCGCGAGCCGGACACTTCCTGGCTGCACATTTCGGTGAAACGGTGGAAGGTATCAATGCGGATGGCACCCTTGTCCAGCAGGTAGCCAAACTCGTCGGCGATAATGGCGAGGCCCTTGTAGCGGGCCTTAAAGAAAGTGTTGCCCAGGAAGTCGCTCAAGATGAGGACCAGATTGTCCTTGCTGTAGGTGAAGTCGTTGCCGACAACGGCCCGATACAATTCTTTGAACATCGCCCGTGCTTCCTGGCTGTAGTCGGCCAGGTCGTCTTTCAGTCCATCCAACGACCACCCGGCGTATCGGCGGCTCAATTCGTCCTGGAAGGCCCGGAAGACGGCACTGGTGGCCGCACCAGCCTGGGCCTGAGCTTCCCAACGCTCGACCTGGCGGATGGCCTCGTGGTATTCGGTATCCAGCCAGACCTCCTCGATGCCCTCGCGTTCACAGGCCCGGCCGATAGCCCGCAGCACTATGCTGTCGAAGTCGTCGCCAACGCCGTACTCGCACAGGGCGACCAGATAGCGGCCCTCGCCCCGCAGGTTGCGTACCTTCTCTGCCCCGGCCGCGTCCCGCTGCGCCCAGTTGTCAAAGAAAGCGACCATCTCTGGGTCATCTGGCTTAAGGGACAGGTAATTGGCCAGCATCAGGCAGAGGTGTGACTTGCCGGTGCCGTAACTGCCGGTCAGCAGGTAGACTCGGTTGTCCTTGGGATAGAGGGCGCGGGTCAATCGCTCGAAAGCCTGGCGGTGGGATGTAACCGGCATGTACTGCTCCATCCGCGCCCGATTGTCCGTCTCATCGTTGAAGGTCTGCACCAGGTTGACGTAGCGGGCGTAGCCGGACTTGATGTCAACGAGTTCTTTGATTTTGGTCATGGCATTACTCCTCCCTCACTGGGCAACCGCAAGGGTTGTGCCCCTACCGCGCCGTCAGAGGGCGTAGAAGGCATCTATGGGCAGGATACGAGGTTGCCCCCGCGTGTTGGTCAATTCATGGCGAACGATCACCGGATCGGTCTGGATGAGAAAGGCGAAGGTCTTGTCGGTGTCTCTGGGAGACCGCAGACGACGATCTATCATGGCCACGAGCTCCCGCTTGTGGTGGGGCGACCAGGTGTTGAGTAGAAAGTCCAGGTTGTCCACGACGACCAGCGACTCAGGCACGTCCAGCGCCAGCAGCAAGCGCTCCAGGTCGCGAGGGCGGTAGCGGTCAATGCGAGCACAAAGGTCGCGATGGGCGACGAAATGAGCTTGCAGGTCCAGGACGTATGCGCCCAGCACATCCACCATGCGCTGCGCCAGGCGGGTTTTACCGCTCATGGCCGGGCCATGGATGATGAAGGCCCGGTAGCTCTCGGTGGCCTGGGTGGCGATGTAATCGGGCAACTTGAGCCGGGACACATTAACGCTCCTCGTAGTAGATTTGCATTGCATCCACCCAGGTCTGGCCGGGCCTGAAGCGCACCTGGTCCAGGTTGGCCTTAGCCTCGATGGTTAGCCGACCGGCCTCGTGCAGTTCGTTCAGCAATGCCCGCACACGGGCCTCGCTGAGGTGCAAGAGACGTCCGGGGCTTTGATCGGCGGTGCAGATGGTCGGCACCTCCAGCCCAGACGCGCCAGGTTGGAAGCGGTCGCGGTAGATGAGCAGGATGGCGAGAAATGCACCAGTAGGCACCGGAGCTGGCGAGTTGGTGAGAACGTAAGCGCCGTCGTCGGCCTCGCACAGGTAATGGAGTTGGCGGAAGGCTTGTTCGGTGTAGGCATTGAAGATGCTGCGCACCTCTTTGAGCACCTTGCGTTGCAGACTGCGGGCAGAGTGCGTTTCGGCTAGGCTGCTCAGTGTTTCGCGCACGTCGGATGCTGAGTAGGTTTGGCCTGTGGGCAGCAAGCAGTTCACGACATGATTCCACAACAGCCGCTTGGGGGCAGCCGAGAGTGCATAGTGACACACCCACAGCGTGCTAGTGTCTTCGAAGAAAAGGTCATAATCGCTCACCAGTCGGCCAAAGTCGGTCAAGCGGTAGCTGACAGGCACCAGCAAGCCCATGGCGGCGGCGATCTTGGCCTGGACGCCAACTTGTATCTCGGACAGCCCCGTTGCCTCCGCCAGTTCCGCCCGATAAAAACGACCTTGGTCAGGATTTCTGGCCACCAAGCTCAGGATGCGGCTGATCTGGTCAAAATGGACGTAGAAGCCGCGTGTGAATTCGAGGCTAGCCTCTTCTTTGTTGTGGATCTGAGTGTGGATGCAATCCAATCTCTTTGCCTCCTGTTGGTCCAGCGACAATGGTGCCGGGCTGTGGATCAGATATGTTTCTCTGAATTATGTTTCGTAAGTGGTATACGAGAAACATATCAAGCATTCTTCAGAATATTCTTCAACTTGTCCGTTGGATAGTAACGCGTGCCCCGTTTCTTACCTTCCTGGCGCAAGAATCCCTCGTCGCGGGCCAGCAGCCGGTTCAGTAGTTGGTTGTCCATCTCATCTGTTATTGCAAGGCAGTTCCTGCATCAGTTGCAGCGCATGCGCCGCAAGGACTTCTCCACGATCTCGATAACGTCCCGGTCGCTCAATCCTCTGGGAGGTTCATCGCCATACCCGCCGCGTTCGTAGACTTCGCGGGGCGAGACGCCCTTGAAGACAGGCTGCCATTCCATATGTTAACTCTAAGGAATGTTAACCATTGCGTTTGAAAGGCCACATAAACTCGGAATCCGTGTTTGTACGCGACTATTCCGAGTTATTCCGAGTCTTACGGGCGCTCTTGGCGCTCTCGTAGTAGGCCGAGCGCCCCTTGCCCACCAGCAGAAGCTGGCCCTGCTGGGCTAGCCTCTTGAGCAGGTACCCCGCCTGATTCTCATTGATCCGGCACAGCTCCATCACCTCACGCCGAGCGATGCGGCCGTGGGCACGCACGTACTGCAAGATCATCTGCTTCATCTGTTCCGCCTCAAAACCCCGGGCGCGGACGTACGCGGCAGGCCGGCCCAGGGCACGGTACACGCCGGCGCTGAGCAGATATGTGCGGCCTCGTTTAGCTCCGCGCCCTTCGAGCAGACCGGTCTCTACCAAGCTTTCCAGCACAGCCCGGGCCTGGGCTTCATCCCGTTGGATGAGCCGGGCTGCGGTGGCAGTATCTATAGTCCGCTCGCACCACACGTGAGCCAGCACCAACAATTCGCTCACCCCCAAAGGCCGCTGACGGCGGTTTTCCTCGGTGACCACCAACTGAACGAAATCCAGATCGGCCGGACCACCGGGGAGTATGACGCTGACGCTTGCCTCGGTGCTCAAACTGTAGTCCGGCGGCAGACGGCCGTTGCGCAACTGGCCATTGTAGATGATGGCCACGCCACGGCCGGTGCGTTCCACTAGGCCTATTCGTTTGAAAGCGTCGGCCAAGCGAGGGTTACGAGGGCGCGGCTCGGTCACCAGCAGGTTGTCAAGTCTCACCCCTTCCACAAAACCACCAGGATTGCTGATGCGAACATAATCATCGTGCATCTGAATGTGGATAGCTCCCAACAGAGCATAGTCCCGGTGGATGAGTGCGTTGTTCACTGCCTCACGAAAGCCGCGCGGGTCGTAGGCAGGCACACCGACTCGAAACAGGCCGATGCTCAACTCCCGCTCCTCGTTGCGCACCTGGAACGATTCCAGCACCCATTCCAACATCCGCAGCAGTGGCCAGCGGCGGAACTCGTTGACTGCCACGTCCGTGCCCCGCAACACCTGGAAGGCGACCTCATGAGCGGGAACATGCTGGCGCAGGGCCTCCTCTGTTCCCACCAGCAACAGTCCGGCCAATGTTGGCTGTAGGCACCCTTGGTGGGATTGCACCAGGCCCAGCGCCTGGGCCAACTGGTCGTCATCCAGCTCCAGCAGTGCCACATCGCCGTGGAATTCGTGCACCATCCGGCGCAGACGCGCCAGTTCCAGCGGATCCAGATCCTCCCAGCCGGTACCCGGCACTGGCAGCGCCGACATGTCGGCCATGCCCCGGTCGGCGCGCCAGCTCGCCATTTCGTGCGGGTAGAAGGGACGGCAACCGGGTCGCCCCCGCGTGTCTACATAACGAATGAGCAACCTGCCATCGCTGGTCGCCACCGGTTGGCGAGCGGGAGGCACAACGACAACGGCCACAGTCCCCTCGGGGAGATCCACAAACGCGGCTTCAACGGTCACCGGGGGTACTGTCCGGTTGGCAATCAAGGCCGCCAATGCACCTGGATGGGTTCGGTGATGGGAGTGCAGACCAGTCACACGGCCGTCATCCTCTACGCCTACCAGCAGTGTACCACCTTGCCCGTTGGCCAGGCAGATCACGGTCTCCAGCAGTTCGGTGTCAGGCAGTGGTCCGTGGTCACTCTTGAACTCCACCGTTGGTGTTTCCCCTCCGGCAATGAGGGTACGCAACTCTTGCTCCGTCATTCTGATCGTTCCTCTTCTGGGTATGACCCTGGCGCCCGCCCCTCCACAATCGCGATCTCCTCCTCCGTCAGCCCATAGAGCCTGTACACGATCTGGTCAGTCAGGTCTTCTTCCTGCCATTTCACACTTCTTCGTTATCCTCAACCTCAAGGTCAGCAATGTCAGAGAAGGGTTGGATATTGCCACCACAGGCTGAGGCAATCAGTTGCCGAAGCTTCTCCCGCCGATCGAGCAAGTAACGTTCCCAGTTATCATTGCTCAAGGAAGCGGAATCAACCCTATGCGTCTCCAAAATGCTGTCGAAAAGGGCAGCGCCTAACCTACCCCGCCAATCTCTCACGTACTCGGAGGGTAGTCTGCCACCAATGCTGCGGTTGACTGCGTAATTGATCAGTGTTTTGTTGACGATAGTGTCAACACGTCGGTCTTGAATACCCAGTCGCTTGAGTGCATTGGTGGGGAAAATGTGGTGGTGATCCTGGTTGGTCGCGTAGAAGAGGTGCGTTGAGAGTTTACCTCCGCCGCCAAAGTCTTTGGCCCCCCCGCGCGTCAGCAAGCAGAGCACTCCTTTGTAGATGGCGTTGCGGATAGAGGTGATCTCTTGCAGGGCGTCGGAGCGAAAGCCAAAGGTGCGCACAACATCGGGAGGTTCCCCGCCGTCAATCCAGTTGAGGACATGCTCAAAATCCCGGGCTGAGGCAGTCTCAATCTGGCTGCTATACCGCTGGCTGAATACGCTGCACCAGTACCAGCGCTCAATTTGTGGCCACGTAGCGCCTATATGGGCAGTGCCTTTGTGCCGTATCAGATCGGCGAAAACAGCCGAGAGCGGGGTAATCAACGTGGAGTAAGGCAGAATGCGTGTGGCTATGATACCCTGGTCGGCCATGAATTTGGCAGCTTCCCCGTAGCCTTTTACAAGGGGATCCCACCATTTTTCAACCGTTTCGCGCTTCATAGCCATGAGGTCTTGCTTGCGGCAAGTGACCGCAATCTCCCGGTCTGGATTGGCTCTTTTGCGGTCCATAGAGTCAAGCAGAGACAAACCCTGCAAGAAATAAGTGCCGGAAAGCGGTTGCATGGGCAGGGCTTCCTTCAGTTCCTTTTCTGTGGCAGCCCAGCGATGGTTGAGATGGAAGCCCTGTGCCCAAAGGATAGCGTTGCAAAGGTCAAAGACATCCAAAGGAACACCCGTACTGTTGAGTTTCTCGAAAATGTGACATATCGCTCCCAGGGGCATGGAATCGTCCAGTTCCACAACCGGAAAGCGGTACGTGCGGATACGGGTTATCCATGCATGTACAAGTCGGTCCCATTCCCGATTGAGTTCCCGGTAACGCGCCAAATCGGTCGTTTGGCGATAGAGGTACTCCTCTTTCCACTTGGTCAGTGCATCATTATCAAAGATGCAGCCGAGGGGCAACGCGCCGGCTCGAAGTTCGTCCTCAGCAGTCGTCAACTCGTACATCGGCCGCAGGCCGTCGTAACGCACCCGGCGGCCATTCTTCTCTTCTCGCACGTAGAACAGTGCCTGGTCAAAATACGGATCGCCCACGTCTATGCCATCCCGGTCGGCCATCAATATTGCTACATCCAGATAAAAGTAGTACTTGTGCTGTTTATAGTGAACTCCATCTCGCCAATAAAGAGACTGGTAGAGGCTAGTCAGTCGTTGTTGACCGTCCAGGATGACTAGGTTCGGCTTGTCTCGCAGCTTGTCACTACACCCTTCAAAAGGGCGCAGAGCGAAGCTGTCTCCACTGACAGGCATGGTCAGCAAACTACCTGCTGGGTAACGGTAGGCAACAGAGATCAGTAGGTCGCGTACCATCTCTGGTTCCCAAACCCATGGACGTTGGAATTCAGGCAGGGCAATCTTGTGCCGGCAAATGTCAGGTAATAGGCTATCCAGGATTGCCGATTTCGGGGTGAAAAGATCCCCTTCACTGGGTAGATTCATAGCTTTCTCCTTGGGACGAACACTTACGCGTTAATAGACTTACAAGATCAGACTACCACTGATTTGGAGTCCAAGGATGACAGAATTTCTCGTGCATACTATATGTTGTATTCATGGCCGAGGATACCACAATATATGGGCACCACGGAAGACTTTGTCATGGTCACCATTCAAATCAGTGGGTCTTCGAAGATAGGGAATGTTTCACCCCCGCCCCTCCACAATCGCAATCTCCTCCTCGGTTAGCCCATAGAGCCTGTACACGATCTGGTCAATCAAGTCATCGGTGAGGCGGATCTTGCGGCGCACCTCGGTCAGTTCGGCGTCTAGCACGGTCAGTGGGGCCAAGTCCACCGACACGAGCTTAGGCACCTTCGTCGCCTTGAGCTTCTCCAGCGTGGTGCGGGTGGAGCCGCCGGGGAACTTGCCGGCCCCGGCGAAGCCGCCCAAGTGGGCAAAGGCGTAGTGATAGAAGCGGCCGGTCGCCTTGTCCAGCGGCAGGCGGTAGGCCGGCAGCCACTGACGGATGAAGTTGCCTTCCTTATCGCGCTGATGCTCCCGCCAGTCGCTCTCCGGGTCGCGTAGCTTGGCCCGCACCTCCAGGAGCCAGCGGCCATTATCCTCTTGTGTGAGGCGCAAGCCCTCAATGTTGTGGTGGACGGCAGATAAATTGCCTACCATTTCGCCGGCACCCAACGGCCCGCCCAGGGCCTCATCCAGCTTCACGCAGGACGTATCGCGATCCACGAAGCGGAACAGGTTGGCCTCACGCTCCAATCGCTGGCGCTCTTTGTTGAGGTCAATCATCTGCTGCGCCAGGTGAGCCAGCAGGTCGTGGACAACGTCGGCTCGCCCTGGTTGGGTTGTGAGCCACTCTGACACAGACGCAAGCAACGCTTCTTGCTTACCTGCGATGTAAAGCGCAACACTTTCCTGTACCAGTACCGTGCGCTCATTAAGAGGCGTGGTGAAGGCAATGCGGCTGATGGGAAGTTGCCGAATGTGTACTATCTTGATTTCCGCGAAAGTGCGACCAATTTCAGTAGGCAAGAGTGTCTTGTAAATCCAAGCCATCAGAGAGGAATTTATGAGTGCAAGACAGTATTTCAAGCTGAGGAGTGAGCTATTCTCTTTACGAATGGAGTACAAAGTATGAAGATTAAAGGTCTGTCGGTCGTCGTAAGACGCTAGTGGTCTGTCTCCAGTGCGTCGCATCAATAGCTTTTCGGGAACATCGAAGATAGCAATTTCCCTTGGCGCCGCAAGCAAAGCAGGCTGGTAGTCAACGTACAGAGTGGGGTAGTCCGTTATGTAACGGTCGATGTCTTTGCCAGTGAGAGTTGGTTTCCAATGTGATCCTCTAGGCGCATCAGCAAGGAAACGAGAGTCATCACCGGTAATCACGCCCTGATGAATGTCAAGATGATCTTGGAACAAGTCGCATCTCGCCATGAGGCGGGTGATGATGTCTATCTCACGCGTTGACGACAGATTAAACACCTGCTCTTGTGTAACTAGAATCGAGCTCTGACGAATGCGCTGAGCATCCAGGTTTCCACCAGTCAATGCCCCAGAACCAACAACAACTTCGTGGTCTGGCAGAGGGAGCTGCTTTTGCACAACAAATACTAGCGTGGGCACTTCGGCTTCCTCAAAAACACCATCGCCAAGGTTGTGCAGGGCGCGAATGGTATTGTCAGTCGCCAGTTTCACACGCAAGTCTCTCAACGATCTGTTGCCAAGTAACAGATTAGGGATGATCAACGACAAGCATCCGGTGGGGCTTCTCGACAGTTCTAGTCCTCTCTCAACAAATGCGGCAAAGAGGTTTATCTTGAAGAACAGACTGGGATACGTTTTCTTGAAGTAGTGTTTCTCCTGTTGAGTCAGATCTAACGAATAAGGTGGATTTCCAACCACTGCATCAAACCCTGCTCTGTCTTCCAGTAGCTGATCAGACTGATCGAGGAAGACCGTGGGAAATTCGAGTTCCCAGTGGAAGAAGCTTCGGTCGTGGGCTAGTTCTTGAGTCCGTGTTAGAATTCGCTCGTATTCTGGCACTGGACTGACAGCGCCGTTGACCAGGTACCTGGAAATGGCTCTCAACTGCTGCTCATCCACATCCACACCGAAGTGACGCGCAGTCCAAAGATCGGCCAGCCGCCGGTAGGGCTCCAACTCAGCGCGCACCTGTTCATAGTCGGCCTCCTGGGCCTTGATGTCCTCCACTCTCTCAACCACCCGGGCCGAGATCTGAGCCAACAGATCAGTCGCTGCCGTTACGTGTTGGCTGAAAGCCGGGTCATCTAGCATTGAAAGTTGCCCTGCTTCCCGTGCTTTGCGCTCCTGGCGCGACGGACGAGTGGAAGCCACGCCCGCCAGGACCTCGGCCAGGTCCTCCAGCCGGGCACCGATGAGGCTGTTGCCTTGACGCAGGTGGTGATCCAAGAAAGACAGGGGTTTGCCCTCGGCCACGCTGGCCAGCCACAGGCTCAGCTTGGCTAGCTCCACGGCCATCAAGCTCAGGTCCACCCCGTACAGACAGCGCTCCACTACCTGCCGCCGCCAGGTTGCCGGGTCGGCGTCAACCGCGTCGTTTCCTTCGACTCCGCTCAGGACAGGCCCCCACGGGGTCAGGTGCAGGGTTTCCATGATAGAGTTGGCGATCTGATGGGCCGAGTTGACCAGGAAGTGACCACTGCCCATTCCTATGTCGCAGACACGGAAAGTGAGCACCTGCTCCTTGACGAAGCGCAGCAGTTCCTCGTCAGCAGTGCGCTGCATCCGAGCCCGCTCGGCGGGGTCGGTCGTGACGGCGATCTCCTCCAGCCAGCCGGCCAGCTTCTCCTCCAGTGGAGCGCGTCGTTCCTCCAGCCCCCGCACCACCGTCTGGCGCACGATGTAGTCCACGATGTACTCCGGGGTGTAGTAGGTGCCGGTGGCGCGTCGCTCGCCGGGGCTCTGGGAGAAGTAGACCTGGCCCGGCTCGATCTCCACATCGGTCTTGCGGGGTGCCCCGTCCTGGCCGCTGCGCAGAAAGCGCACGTTGCCCTTGCCGTCCCGCCGCGCCCACAGCGTCTCCTCGGCGATGTGAAGCTTGTACTCGATCATCCCCTCATAGAGGCTGCCCATGTGGCGCACGGAGAGGTCGCGGTAGTCAATGGGGCGGTAGGAGGTGCCAGGCACTTCGGAAGTGCCTGGCACCTTGTCGGGCATGTAGGCCAGGTCGAAGAGGGCCTCGGTGAGATACATATCGGCGATGTGGCCGTCACGCAGGTAAGGCTTGTCAGCATCGTCGAAGAGGCCGCCGTTATAAGCGGGAATGCCCAGCACCGGGTCGCTCTCGTAGATGGCATTGCATAGCCGCTTCAGCCGTTCCCACAGCATCGTCGCCTGAGGGTCGGGCATCCCACGCAACTTGTAGTCGTGGGCGGTCTTGACTAACTCGGCCAGACTCACGGCGCGGTAGGCCAGGTTGTTCACCGGCAAGAGGCCCCGGGCTTCGGCATAGAGGATGAAAAGTATGCGGTAGAGGAGATAGGTGGCGTCGCGGTAGATAGCGTCCCGTTCTGTGTCGGTGTAGCAAGTTCGCCCATCGGCACGCACCAGCCCCAGGCACAGTTGGGCCATGATGCCCTCGTTGTGGCTGACCCGCGCCTTGAGGTGATCCTCAGCCGCCTTCGTCGCTCGGATCGAGGCCGCCACCAGCCGATCCAGCCCGCTCTCACCACCCCCCTCGGTCCCCCCGCTGGCGGGGGAATGAGCGGGCGTGAAGGCGCTGCGGTGGAAGAAAGCGTAGAAGAGGCGCAAGGGTGTGGGGTCGTCGCTGCGGGCTAGTTCGTCCAGGTCCACCTCGACGTAATGCTCGTAGCGGCGCAGGGCCTGGGCGTCAACCAGCCGCCAGCGCGCGCCGTCAGTCAGCATCCCCCAGCGCAGGTCGCGAGTGCGCAGAGCTAGGACCGCTTGGGCCATCGGATGTTGGCCTTTGGTTGTGTCATTCAAGCCACGTGGTGAGCCTGTCGAACCATCTTGGCCAGGTGGGACGACGTAGCATAGGCCGACAGGCGTTTCATCGCCCCGGCGTGTGTAGAGCAGGCAAATGTGGGGAGAGTCATCAGCCAGCACGTGGTGGAACTTCAGGAAGTCGAGCACCGGGCCGACCCAGGAATCAATCAGCGACCGGAGCGAGGAGGTATCGCGGAAGGGCATCCAGTCACGCAACCCTTGGCCTATGGGCGCGGCCGCTTCGTCGTGTGTGGGATCGGCTTGCAGCCGTGCGAGGTAGGTATGGGAGAAGAGTTGATGATTGTTGACGATCATCAGCTTGTTCCGGCCTGCGCCATGTTTCTACCGTTGCTTTCCAACATATATCCCCCTGGGTTCCAGAGTTTGGAGGTGGATCGGGACGGTGATCAGGCGCTCGCGATCAAGATAGCTCCGGACACCTTTGATCTACGCTTGGGTCTTGCGGGAAAGTAAGATCTTCCGCCGGCCGTCGTTTCTCAGTTCGATGTATAGAGTATCGGTTGGGGGATTCTCTGGCAACACAATCACAAATCTGAAGAGGTCATCCCAGTCATACCCAGGGAGATGCTCAAGGATGGCATCTTGCAGGTCCGAACTGGGCGATCGCTTCAGGGATTCCAGCATGTAAAAGTAATGGGTTCGCTTGCCGGTCAACTCAGCCAGTTCTGCGGGGGTGAGTCCAATGTCCTCTCGGGCTCTTGTCAGTCCATATGCTTCGACTTTAAGTGTTGGTTTTCTGTTTTTGCCCATCGTATGCCTTCTTGCGAAAGTCTCCAAGGTGAAGTCACAGAATTGGTTACATTATACCCCCAGTAGATAAGCATGTCAAACTGCCATTTCACAGATACATGACCGTAACATCCATAGCCGTGCCATTCGGCCAGGGGCGCGAAATTCTCCAGTTGACCTTGCCATCAACACCTGCGGTGGACCAACCAGGATCTCTATGTGCCACACACAGAGGTATGCAAGTGATACCGATACTTGGGGCGCGTCAGGACCGGCTCGGTGACAACGTATTCTGCAATGTGCAGCTCGAAGCCGCCTGTCAGCGTGAGGATGCCGCGCACGTAGCACTCGTTGACATCAATTTCCTCAAACCGCACGTCTGAACGGAGCACGTGCGGTGCAATGTGGATGGCATGTTGCAGGCTCAGGTAGTAATCGCGGGCGTTCAAACCTGGACTCCTGACAAGATGTGAAAGCGTCGCTCCCACAGGTCGAGGCCACGTTTGGCCGCATACCAATCAAAATAGTCGGCATCGTCACCCAGCGCGCCTGATTCAAATTGCTGCATAAACTCTTCAGAAGACATCTGGTATTGCTGTTCAAAAGCACGGCAAGCGCGTTCAAAGTAAGTGCGTCGCGCGTTGGCCAGCTCAGTCTCGTTACGCAGCGCGCTGCTCAGAACCTTGCGGACTTCATCCCAATTAACCCCGGTGGAGAATTGAGTTCTCAGTGCAATTCTTTCCATACCTCTCTCCTTTCTACCCACTCCGACTAGCCTTCCCTTGACCTATTTTAGCACAAGGCAGCAGACAAGTCAATGCTCGACCATCAAGTGCCCATCACCACCGGAATGGTCAGCCCGCACTGGGGGCATTTCTTGTCCTCCAACCTATTCTGGCTCACGCTCAATCCCCGCCGCCGGATCAGCAACTCCCCGCACCCCGGACAATAGGTGTGCTCGTACGGATGCCCCAGTACGTTGCCCACATAGATAAAGTCCAGCCCCTCCTCCCTGCCGAGGTCGTGGGCTCGCTCCAGGGTGTGCAGCGGCGTGGGCGGGACGGTGAATTTGTAGGCGGGGTAGTAGCCGCTGCAGTGCCAGGGGGTATCGGCGCCCAGCTCCTCGCGGATGCGCCTGGCGATGCCCCGCAAAACCCCTTCGTCGTCGTTGACGGTCGGTATCACCAGGGTAGTGACCTCAATGTGCACCCCCGCCTTCTTGGCCTCCCGGCAGTTCCGCCAGACCTTCTCCACGTCGGTCCCGCAGTGCTTTTTGACCGCCGCCGCGTCCCCTTTGATGTCCACGTTCATGGCATCCAGACCCGCCTCGATCAGCAGCTCCAGCGCGTCAGGGGTCATGTAGCCGTTGGTCACGTAGGTGTTGTAGAGGCCCCGCTGGCGGGCAAGCTCGAACACGTCGAGAGACCATTCCAGGGAGAGGGTGGGCTCGTTGAAGCTGATGGAGGTGCCCTGACAGCCACGGCGCACTGTCTCGGCGATGAAATCCTCTGGGGACATGTAGCGTCCAGGGCGAGGCGGAAATTTGGAGATGTTCCAGTTCTGGCACCAGGGGCAGTTGAAGTTGCAGCTCCAACTGCCGGCCGTCAGGGCCACGCTGCCGGGGTAGAAATGATAGAGGGGCTTCTTCTCGATGGGGTTGGCTGAGAGGGACGAAACGTTACCGTAGATGAGAGTGTAAAGAGTGCCGTCCTCGTTTTGCCGGGTGCGACACCAGCCCAGGCCGCCCTCCGCTACCTCGCACCGCCGCTCGCAGGTCAGGCAGCGTACTTGGCCGTTGGCCCTCTCTTGGAGCAAGGCTTTTCTGAAGTATGCTTTGTGCATCTTGGTGCTCCGAGTAACGAGGCAACGAGCAACAAGTAACGAGGTCCTGAGGATGGAGGCGAGGCGTTTGCTTCACCAACTTTTTGGCCTACGAGGCGCCGAACGTCATTGTGTCAAGGGTGTAGCAACCGTATGAAGCCCGCCTGTTCGAAGTGAGCGTCAGTAGTTAGGGCTTCGACGATGCCTCGCTGCTGCATCAGCAAGAAGCTTACCGCATCACACAGGGTCCACGTCTTGTCCAGGCGTTGCTGCAGGAGCACAAGAGCCTCTCGGTGCAAAGGCTCGTCTACATAGACAACCTGGACCAGTGGGTTGTCTTGCAACTCGGCCACAAATGCCAATGCCGCTTGACGAGGCAGACGGCGCGCCACGGCCAGAGCAACAAACTCTGCCAGCACATAACTGTGAGTAATACGAGCGGGCGCGGCATGAAAGAAGGTCACCGCCTCCTCGTGTTGTGGTTCAGCAGCGTGGTGGAAACACAACAGCCCCGACGTATCCAGCAACATCACGACTGCACCTCGTGCATGCTACTGTATTCCTGCGCCAGATCAACGTCAATGCTCTCGTTGTCCGCGCCTGTCGGATGGCCTAAATTAACTGCGCCCGCGTGCCCCATCAGCCGCGCCATAGCTTCAGCGCGTTCCCGCTCAGACAGCACCACCCGTGGCACGCGGGCCCAAAGCTGCGCCAGAATCCACTCCTCCAGTGGCTTACCCGTTTTCTCCGCTATTTTCACCAGTGGCTGATATACGCTATCTGGCAACTCCAAAGTCACGACTGTGCTCATCGTTTCTCACCCCCATTTGCGGATGTGCCCATTCTATCACAAAGCGGCAGACAAGTCAACGAGGAACTGAGGAACGCCTCAACTCCTCCAACACCACCCTGAGATCGTCAGGCAAGTCGGTCGAGAGCTCGATGTACTCGTCGCTGCCGGGCAGGCGAAAACCGAGGGTTCGAGCGTGGAGGAATTGACGTCGCAAGTCACTCAGCCGCTGCTTGCGGAAGCCGTAGACGGAGTCCCCAGCCAGGGGGTGGCCGATGGAGGCAAAGTGGACGCGCACTTGATGGGTGCGGCCGGTCTTGGGCTCGGCTTCCACCAAGGTGTAGGGACGGGACACCTTGCTCACCTTATCACCAAAATACTCCACGACCCGGTACTCGGTGCGGGCCTCACGCCCCCCCTCCACCACGGCCATGCGCCTGCGGCGCTTCTTGTCCCGCCCAATGGGAGCCTCAATGACACCCCGCGCTGGCTCCAGGCGTCCCTCCAACAAAGCTACGTAAACCTTCTTCACCTCCCGACGCTTGAACTGGTGCTGGAGGTGCCGACGGGCCGAATCATTCTTGGCCACGATGATCAGGCCTGAGGTATCCTTGTCCAGGCGGTGGACGATGCCCGGCCGCAGGACTTCGGCGAGCCCTTCGGCTACGCTCAGGACAGGCTCAGTCGAGCCGTCACCCTCTATCCCAGCCAGGCCCGGGCAATGGGCTAAGATGGCGTTGACCAGAGTCCCTGTACGGTGGCCGTAGGCAGGGTGCACCACCATCCCCGCCGGTTTGTTCACTACGATGATGTCTTCGTCCTCGTAGACGATATCCAAGGGGATTGCCTCTGGCTTGACCTCGGTGGGCTCTGGCGGCGGCACGCGCACCACGATCTCGTCACCCTCCTGTACCGGGTAGCTCGGCTTGGTCGCCTCGCCGCCCACGGTCACTCGTCCCTCCTTAATGAGCCTCTGCACCATGGAACGGGAGAGCTCGGAAATCTCGTTGACAATGTACTTGTCCAAACGCTGGCCGCCTTCGGCCGCTAGGAGTCTAATGATTTGCCCTGTCATCATCCTGGCTCCAGTCTCACGAGACTATTAAAAACAAAAGGGGGAAATGGAGAGAGCCCCCACTTCCCCCACTCAATTTTTTGCAGTGCCTCCAGGCTTCTGGACCTTCCGCGACGACCGCCGCTTTCTCGTTGCCTTATCGCAACCTGATCACTCAAAAGTAGAATGCCAAAAGCCCTACTCCCAACGCCAGCACGATGAATTTCCACGATGCTCTGAGCTGTGCTCCCTCTCCCTTCTCTTCTTCCTGCTCATGGAGCAGATAATAGCCGAGAATTAAGGTTCCTATTACATTAGCACTATCGGCGATGTTAAAAGCAGGCCAAGATATTGACTCAACGGAAATAAAATCAATGACGTAACCAAAGCGCCAGCGATCGAGGAGGTTTCCTACTGCACCTGCCAATAGCAGACCAAGACTCACTCTTATCAAAGCTCGATTGACGGGCAAAGAGCGCCATAAGATGGGCATGACTCCAATAACAACAATACCAACTATGATGAAACGCAACCCAGAGCCTTGAAAATAGCCGCAAACCCCGCCCTCGTTAATTACGGGCGTAAGATTGACCAACCATCTCAAAGATGGGATTGGGTTCCAAGTCTCCCCCCAATCCAAGTACCTAATGATCAGAGACTTAGTTAATTGGTCAGCTAACACAACTAGCGCGGCTATCAACAACGAGACAATAATACCCCGTCTCATGTTAGAGGGGCTCGTATCCCTCTCCTTATTCATAATTGCGTATGCTTAACTCCTGATGAACCTCCATCAGCCCATACAAAGAGGCATCACAGATTGAATTTGCTGGGTACCTCCGAACCTTTAGCATGGAAGCTCTCACCTCGTAGGAGATGATAGGCCAGTATCACCACTCCCACCACGACGGCACTGTCGGCCAGGTTGAAGATGGGCCAGATCTTGAAGTCAATAAAGTCTATGACGCGGCCATAGCACAGACGATCCAGCAAGTTGCCCAGAGCTCCGCCCAACTGCAGCCCCAGGCTAGCCTGAATCAACCACCGATCGCCCGGCAAGTAGCGGTAGTAGAAGACAATGACCGCTACCACCGCCATGGCGATGATCATGAACAGAACCCCGTGATCGGGAAACAGACCGAAGGCGGCCCCCGTGTTAGTCACGTAAGTCAGGCTCACCCAATGCTCTAGAGCAGCCATGGGATTCCAGGACTCGCCTAGCCTCAGGCCGGTCATCACCACCCGCTTGCTGATTTGGTCAATCACCAGGGTGAGAATGGCGACCCCTGGCAAGAGGAACCTCATCCACTTCTCACGAAGCAAAAGGTAAACTCCCCCTCTTCGACAGGCTCGGTACAGGTTCTCTATGATCTCTCGCGCTGCTGCTGGCACTGGATGCACAGGGTGGCGTAAGGAAGAGCCTTCAAACGTGCCCGATCTATACTTCCGCCGCAGTCATCGCACAGCCCATAGGTGCCTTTATCAAATTTCGTCAGGGCATCGTTCACTCGGCCCAGGAGACGCTGTAGATTCTGACGTAATGCGTGGTTCTTAGCGTTTTCGTAAACCTCGGTAGCATCATCGGCTATGTGGGTGCTGTAGCCAGGGTTTTCCTGCTCCGTCACACCCAACCGCTCCAGTTGTGCTATCAGGCTTCTGCGCTCCTCTTCGAGCCGCTTTCTGAACGATTCATCAGCCCTACCCATCACAACCCCCTCCTAATTCACTATCAGGCCGACTTGAAGTGTATTCTACTCGATTGTCATCAAAAAAGCAAATCATTCTAAACTTCAAACTCCAAACTTCAAAGCTCAAACCTTACCAGGCCCAAGGTGATCTCCTCACCCTCGATTTCGAAGGTCTGAGCATGGGCCTCGGCTGGCGGCTCACCTTCGATCAACTTTGTGGAGAGCGTCTCTCCCTTGATGTACTGGCCGAGGTTCTCCACCACCTCCCACAGGGCCGGGCCAGCCTGGTAGTAGGTGGTGATGCGATCTTCGATGCGGAAGCCAGCCTCCTTGCGCATGGTCTGGATGCGCCGCACCAGCTCCCGGGCCAGGCCTTCTTTGATCAGATCCTCATCTAGAGTAGTGCTGATGGCCGCCAGGTAGCCAGCCTCCTCGACTACAGCGTAGCCCTCTTTAGCCTCGGTTCGCACTTCCAACTCCTCAGGCAGAAGGTCAACAGTCTGCCCTTCGACCTCCAGAGCGATGCTCTCGCCAGCCTGCACGTGCCGGGCCAGCTCAGCGTGATCCAGCTTGGCCAAAGCTGTCCGGATCTTGGGGAAGAGAGCACCATACCTGCTGCCCAAGAGACGCGACACAGGGGTTACGCGGTAGTCAACCACTTGGCCGGCATCCTCCAAGAGGACCAATTCCCTAACGTTAAGCTCATCCAGTACCTGATCGGCCAGACGGCGCAGGGACTCGGCCTCGCTTTCGCTCCGCACCCTGAACAGGGCCTGGGCCAGGGGTTGGCGCAGTTTGAGCCCGGCCTGGTTGCGGGCTCCGTGCCCCAGGCTCACCAGGCGCATGACCAGCCGCGTATCCTCCACCAGCTCCTGGTCTATGACCTCCTCGCGGGCTTGGGGGTAGTCGCAGAGATGGACGCTTTCCGGCGCTGTCCCGTCAACACTCCTCACCAGGTTCTGGTACATCTCCTCGGCGATGAAGGGCATGAACGGGGCCAGCAACTTGGCCAGGGTGGTCAGGCACTCGTAGAGGGTAGAGTAGGCGGTCGCCTTGTCCTCGTCCTCCTCGCCCTTCCAGAAGCGTCGTCGGCTGCGACGCACATACCAATTGGAGAGGTCATCAACGAAGCGCTGGAAAGGTCGGGCCGCTCCAGTCACGTCGTAGCTTTCCAGAGCATTGGTGACACACTGGATAAGGAGATGTAGTTCTGAGAGGATCCAGCGATCAAGGGCGGGTAGACTCGTAAACTCGGGATTCGTGGATTCGGGATTCGTAAATTCGGGATTCGTAGACTCGTCTACATCCGAATTCACTAATTTACCGGTTACGAATCTACCGCTTGGTTGCCAGCCATCAATGTTGGCATAGGTCACGAAGAAAGAGTACACATTCCACAAGGTCAGCATGAAAGTTCGGATTACGTCGCCCACCAGCTCAACGGAGAAGCGGCGATCGTTGCCTGGCGGCGTGGCGGTATACAGGTACCAGCGCAGGGCATCGGCACCGTGCGCATCCACAACCGTCCAGGGATCTACCACGTTGCCTTTGGACTTGGACATCTTCTCGCCCTCGGCGTCCAGGACCAAACCCAGGCAGACACAGTTTCTGTAACAGGGCTCGTTGAACAGCAGGGTGGAGATAGCGTGCAAGCTATAGAACCACCCTCTGGTCTGATCCACGGCCTCGCAGATGAAATCGGCCGGGAACTGTTCCTCGAACATCTCCCGATTGGCGAAGGGGTAGTGCCACTGAGCTACAGGCATAGACCCTGAGTCAAACCAGGCATCTATGACCTCAGGCACACGCCGCATTGCACCACCGCAGTCTGGACAGAGGTAAGTAACTTGGTCAATATATGGACGGTGGAGATCCAATTGTTCGAGGTTCCAGGTTGCAGGTTGCAGGTTTTCATCAGAACCCGGAACCTGGAACTTGGAACCTGTAACCTTGGATTGCAGTTCCTCGACGCTCCCGATGCACTCCTGCCGCCTGCACTCCTCGCAAACCCAGATAGGCAAGGGCGTTCCCCAATAGCGCTCGCGGCCCAGGGCCCAGTCTACGTTGTTTTCCAACCAGTTGCCGAAGCGGCCATCGCGGATGTGCTCCGGGTACCAATTGATCTGGCGATTGAGATTCACAAGCTCATCCCGGTAACGGGTGGTTTCAATGTACCAGGTAGCCTTGGCGTAATATAAAAGAGGCGTCTCGCACCGCCAGCAGAAAGGGTAGACGTGGCGGTAAGTCCCCACCTTGTACATCAGTCCGCGACCCTCCAAATCCTCGATGATCAGGGGGTCGGCGTCTTTGACAAAGAGTCCTCGCCAGGGGGTGACCTCGTCAATGAAAGCACCGCGCAGGTCAACGGTATGTAGCACAGGCAGGTCATAATCCTGGCCCACCTCCAGGTCCTCTGCACCGAAGGCCGGGGCAATGTGCACGATGCCCGTGCCCTCCTTGGTGGTCACGAAGTCGCCAGGGACTACATAGCAACAGTCCTTCTCCACCGGTAAGAAGGTGAACAGGGGCTGATAGTGCATCCCAACCAACTCCCTACCTGGCACGCTTCGTACAACCTCGTAGGCGCCCTCCAGTACCTCGCCCAGCAACTCTTTGGCCAGGATCAGCCGCTCCTTCTCGCCTTCCCTTTCCTGTTCCACCATGACATACTCGACCTGGGGATGGACGGCCAAGGCCACGTTGCCAGGCAGGGTCCAAGGAGTGGTAGTCCAGACTAGAAAGTAGGTCCCGGGCTCATCCCTCAGGGGGAACTTGACGTAGATGGATGGGTCTTCGGCCTCTTCGTAGCCTAGAGCCACCTCGTGATCTGACAGGGGCGTGCCGCAGCGCGGACAATAAGGCACGACCCTATAGCCTTGGTAGATGAGGTCTTTATCCGAGAACTGCTTGAGGATCCACCACACGGATTCGATGTATTCATTCTTCAGGGTGACATAGGGATCCTCCATGTCAATCCAGAAGCCGATGCGGTCGGTCAGTTCCTCCCACTCCTTAACGTAGCGAAAGACGCTCTCCCGGCACTGGGCGTTAAACTCGGCTACGCCGTAGTCCTCAATGGCCTGTTTGCTGTTGAGATTTAGCTCCTCCTCGACCTCCAGCTCCACGGGAAGGCCATGCGTGTCCCAGCCCCCCTTCCTCAGCACAAAGTAGCCACGCATTGTCTTATAGCGGGGGAACAGATCCTTGAAGACCCGGGCCAGCACGTGGTGAGTTCCGGGCAGGCCATTGGCCGTGGGAGGCCCCTCATAGAAGACGTAGCGAGGGGCATCCTGGCGCACCTCCAGGCTCTTCTCGAAGATTTTGTTCTCTTTCCAGAAGTGGAGGACGCCCTCCTCCATCTCAGGAAAGTTGACTTTGCTAGGTACTTCTTTGAACATGATTGTTCCTCCTGCGATCAGAGATGAGTTGACGAGTCAATGACGTATCTGCTCAGGTGCAACGCACTTTTGCCACAGAATCAAGCGGATTCGAAGTGCAATCTGGTCAAGCGAGCCATTGAAATCGTGTGAACAAGTGCGTTGCACCTTATGGCTGAGCCATTCTCAATGACTTGATAAGCCAACGAGTGAAGCCCCCTTCCATCATCACTCTCCCAACGCAATCCGCAGCCGCTTGTTGATGCGGCCTTTGCTCTCGTGACCCACCACGTGGATCGTCCCCACCTCGCGGGTGTTGGCCACGTGGGTGCCGCCGTCGGCCTGGATGTCGAGACCCTCGATCTCCACGACGCGCACCTCCCGGATGCTCTCCGGCAGAAGGTTGATCTTGGTGCGGATGAGATCAGGGATTTGGAAGGCCTCCTCCCGAGGCAAGATGCAGATTTTGACCGGCCGGGCGGCGGCTACCTCAGCGTTGATCTTCTCCTCCACCTCCTGGGCGAAGTCGGCGCTCATGTGCTCCAGCTCGAAGTCCATCCGAGCCGCCAATGGCTCCATGTTCCCTCCCGTCACCAGGGCCCCGTAGTCGCGCCAGATAACGCCGCACAGGATGTGCAGCGCCGTGTGGGTGCGCATTAGCTTGTAGCGGTGCTCCCAGTCCAACACACCCCTGACCGGCGTGCCAACAGGCGGCGGCTCGACGTCCAGCCCGTGCCAAACTTGGTCTTCCTGCTTCTTGACCTTGATGACCCGGGACTCACCGTTATCCCACAGCATCCTGCCCCCATCGGCCGGCTGCCCTCCGCCGCCGGGATAGAAGGCCGTGCGATCCAGGGCCACCTGGTCGCCCTCAGCCGCCACCACCGTGGCGTCGAACTCCCTCAAATAGCAATCGGTCAGATAGAGCAACTCGGTCACGATTCACCTCCGTTTTTGCCGAGCTCGCGGTGGACTAGCGTCCGCTTGGAGCACCTTCAAGAGAGTTTCTAAAGCTCAAACCACAAGCGATCCATGAAATCCTCGCATCCCATCGCCCGCCAGAAGGCCTGGGAGACGGGGTTGCGGTGGGCCACACTGAGCTGGATGACAAAGAGTCCCTTCGCTCTAAACCAGACCTTTAGGGCCTCGAAGAGGCGGCCGCCGATGCCTTGTCGGCGCCACCCTGGGTCCACGCAGATGTCAGTGACCAGGCCATATTTAGACGGCAGCAGAACCGGAAGGTTTTCCCGCCCCAGGCCAATGATGAAGCCGACCAGCTTGCCCCCAGCATCGGCCACCAGGACACAGGCATCATCATCCTGAAGCAAATCGAGGAGGATATCTACCCAGTTTTCCTCTGCACCGGGCGCAGGCTGAAACCGCGCATCCAGCGCTGCGTGATAATCCATCAGCTCGTTCCAGAGAGGTAAGATTCCGCCTACGTCGTCCGGGGTTGCCCGACGAATGACCACCTGCGACATGACCTCTTCACCCGTAAACAAAAAACCCTCATCCCTAAGGGACGAGAGCTCAAACTCCCGCGGTACCACCCTACTTGGCATTGCCGCCCACTCTGTGGGGTACGTGTTCATACCCCCGTCCGCGTAACGGAGGACGAACCCGGTCAGGTCTACTAGGTTGGTACATTGGGAAACTGGTAAACTGGTAAATTGGTTCATTTGTCACCAACCTACCAGTTTACCAATCTACCAATTTACCAACCATTCGGCTGACAGCTCCGGAGGGATTTTCGGCGAGGTTCCCGCATCCAGTTCCCACCTCACCTGGACTCTCTGGGCGTTACCCCTCACCTACTCGTCTCCATCATCGCTTTTAAGAGAATATAACACAGAAACGGCGATTTGTCAAATTAATGCCCCAATACTCTCACGCTCTCCTGGCGGGGTTGAATCCCTAACCGGTAACCGGCGAAACGATTAAGCAGCTCCCGTACCTGGTTACGCCGTGCCCTCATCCGCTCATCTTTAGCCTTCCAGACTCCGCTCACCTGATTGATAACTAAGTAGCTATCGCCCGTCACTTCAATCGAGAATTCCGAGGGGCTCTGTTTGGCCTCCGCTAGTCTCTGGACCAGGTCACTCAGGCCAGCGATCAGCGTGTCGTACTCCGCCTCGTTGTTGGTCATTGCCCCGCCGAAATCAAGCCGCACCACCCGCTTCTGGCCATTGCTGGCCCTGATCAAGGCGTAGCTGCCATAGCCAGGGCCCGGATTGCCAAGGCTTCCCCCATCGAAGACCAACACATAATCGGGCTGGCCTTCCAATTGACCAGCATCGAAGGCCAACTTGGGTCTTCGAGCTTCAGACGATCCACCTAGGGCCTCGGATTCCTCGATAGTTGCAAGCTTTTCAAAAAGCTCTCTCTTTTCGGCTTCGCTCAAGGCGGAAATAGCAGCCAAAATCTCGTCCACGGCCTTCATCGCTGGCCTCCCCCGGATTGTCATTGCGAGCCCTTCGATGCCTCAGGGTAAACTCCGCGAAGCAATCCCCTCCGTGCTGGAGGCTAGAGATTGCTTCGTCACTGCGTTCCTCGCAATGACGCGCTTTTTATCTCTTCCCAGAGACCAACTGATCGTAGAGCGCCATTAAGTTGGCCTGGTGCAAGTTCTGCACCAAGCCATCTAGGGGGATACGAGACTTGCCACAACTCTCGATACCTATCTTCCTGAGCTCATCTCGTGGCGCCCCGGCCTCTACCTTCTCCCGCACCCTCTCATAGATGGTCTCCAAGTAAACAATGCTGCTCCTCAGGGTCCCCTTGATCTCGCCTCGCAGGATTACCCCACCGTGTCCCTGCACAATGTTATCTAGGCTCAGCTTTCCGATGGCTCGCAAAGATTCCATCAACTGCAGCCGATCACCATCCACTATGTAGGGCACAGGCATAACAGTGTCGCCAGCGAAGAGCACTTTGTCCTCCCTCACGTAGACCACTATCGAATCGGGCGTGGTACCTGGCGTATGCATCAACCGCAGGGTTTTGTTGCCCAGTCGAAGGGTCAACTCCTCGGTGAAGGTGATGGATGGCAAACGCAGTTGTACCTCGGACAGATCGGGGATCTGCTCCTTGGCAGCATCCAGGTCTTTCTCGCCATGCTTCTGCAGAGCCTGGCGGCAGAGTTGATGGGCTATCACCTTAGCCCCATTAAAGAGATAATTGCCGTAAACGTGATCGGAGTGGGAATTGGAATTGATCACATAGCGTATCCCGTTTTTGCTCCTTCGCCGCACAAGGTGCAAGAGCTCGCCTGTTTCTTGAGGAAAGAGCAAGGTATCAATAACAATTACCCCTTGCGAGGTCAAGATGGCTCCAGCCGTAACTTGAGCATAGAGCTCGCTAGTGAAGACGTAGATGTCTTCGGCAACCCTCTCCCTCAGCATGTACGCCTCCTAATGCAGCATTCGTTCACAAGACATTGTTAGAAATGATCAGGTCGGCGGTGGCAACGTTAGTAGCGATAGGCACGTTATGCACATTGCAAGCCCGTAAGAGGGTTTGAATGTCAGGGTCATGGGGGTGTTTATCCAGGGGATCTACCAAGAAGAAAACGCCATCTATTGCCCCTTCAGCTACCCGGGCGGCGATCTGAGCATCACCCCCGTATGGACCTGACAGGACACACTCCACCTCAAGGCCCACTTTCTCCTTCAAGAGTTTGCCGGTGGTGCCTGTGGCTACCAGGTGATATTCTGTTAGTTTTTCGCGATTGAAAGTGGCAAAGGCCACCAGGTCGGCCTTCTTGCCATCGTGAGCAATCAAAGCTATGGTCTTCACACTCATGATCCTCTTATAAAAATACCACCAGGTAAGACCTGGTGGCTCTTTTACAAGACTCCCCGCTGTGCCGTGTGCTACCAGTGTTTTGAACCTGCTTTCGCAGATGGGAATCTACCTATTGGTTCTGCCTCGCCTATTATGGCTAACGCATCCCCTCCAGAGTTCCAATTCCCTTTACATTAGGTGTTGGCTCAAAACTCTCGCTACGCATCACGAACACAGCAGGGTATTTTCACCAATATCTTACCACAAAGTACAAAAAAAGGCAAATTCAAACTAGCTGTTTTGGACGGCTAGAAGCCATGTCCCCAAAATTTTAAGGTTAATCACCCGCCAATCGCAAATGCAACTCTGCCAACTGTCGCTCCGATATGAACGATGGGGCCCCGAACGTAAGATCCTCAGCTTGCTGTGATTTAGGGAAGGCCATCACCTCGCGGATGTTGTGCTCGCCAGCCAGGAGCATCGCCAGGCGATCTATGCCCGGAGCAATGCCACCGTGAGGCGGAGCCCCGTACTCGAAAGCCTCCAGGAGATGGCCGAACTGGGTCTGCACCTCTTCTTTGGAAAGTCCCAGGGCACGAAACATCCTTTCCTGCAGATCGCGGCGGTGAATCCTGATGCTGCCCCCACCGATCTCCCAGCCGTTACAGACGATGTCGTACGCCTTGGCCCGCACCTTGCCTGGCTCGGTCTCCAGGAAAGCCAAGTCTTCATCCATGGCTGAGGTGAAGGGGTGATGCATGGCATTCCAGCGCCCGTCCTCCTCGTTCCATTCCAAGAGAGGAAAGTCCAGCACCCAGGCAAAGGCCAGCAGACTATCGTCCCGCAGGCCCAACCGCTGGCCCATCTCCAGCCTCAAGCCTCCCAAAGCCTCGGCCACCACCTTAGGCTCGTCGGCGACGATGAGGATCAAATCGCCTGCCTCCGCCTCCGCCCGAGCCAGGATGCCCTCGATCTCCGCCTGAGACAGGAACTTGGCCACGGGTGACCGGACCGACAGGCCCGCCTCAACCAGCAGCCAGACCAGCCCTTTGGCCCCGCGCTTCCTGACGAACTCACCCAGCTCGTCCAACTGGCGGCGGCTGTAGCCGGCGCAGCCGGGGACGCGGATACCCTTCACCTGCCCCCCTTCAGCCACCACTTCGCGGAAGACGCGAAACTCGCTCTCGGCCACCAGATCGGAGAGAGCGATCAGAGGCAGGCCGAAACGCAGGTCGGGCTTGTCGCTGCCGTAGCGCTCCATGGCCTCTCGATACGAAAGGCGGGGGAAGGGCTCGTGTAAGATGCTTACTCCCGTCTCGGCGGACAGCGCTTCCACCAGAGCGGTGAACAGACCCTCGGTGAGCTGCAAGACGTCCTCGCGATCCACGAAGGACATCTCGATGTCCAGTTGGGTGAACTCCGTCTGCCGATCGGCTCGCAGGTCCTCGTCGCGGAAACAGCGGGCGATTTGGAAGTATTTCTCAAAACCGGCCACCATGAGGAGTTGTTTGATCTGCTGAGGCGATTGGGGCAGAGCGTAGAATTTGCCCGGGTGGACGCGACTGGGCACCACGTAGTCACGGGCCCCCTCAGGAGTGCTCTTGATGAGGATAGGCGTCTCGATCTCGACGAAGCCCTGCTCATCAAGGTAATCTCGGATGAACTTAACCACCTTGTGGCGGAGGACGAGGTTCCTCTGCATGCGTCTCCTGCGCAGATCCAGATAGCGGTATCGCAGGCGCAGGGCGTCGTCCACTTCGTCATCTCTGTTGATGTAGAAGGGCGGCGTCTCAGCCAGATTGAGTATCTCCACCGAGTTGGCCACCACCTCGATCTCGCCCGTGGCCATGTCCGGGTTGGCCAGCCCTTCGGGACGGCGGCGCACCAGGCCCTGAACGCGGAGCACGTACTCGCCCCGCACCTGGGAGGCCGTGGCGTGAGTCTCCGCCGAGACCTCAGGGTTAGCGACCACCTGAGCTATCCCCTCTCGGTCCCGCAAGTCAAGAAATATCAACCCGCCGTGGTCGCGGCGGCGGTTTACCCAGCCGGCCAGGGTCACTTCCTGGCCCACATGCTCAGCCCTTAGCTCGCCACAGGTGTGAGTCTTCAACATGGCATTTCCTTTCCTAATCGGATGTTATGACAAGCATCCTGTTCAGATGGCCTTTTGGATGGCGTTTCCCTGCCGTGCCGCGAGGCTCAACAATCGGACGTTATCCTCTATCTCCCTCAGGTTACGCATGCCGATGCACAGGCTGTGCACGTAGGGAAGCCGGGCGGCGAAGGAAATGGCTGCCTTTGCATCAACAGCCAGGGCGCCACAGCCCAGCACTTTCATAGCTACGACCCCTTTCCCCACCTCCCACGCTCGTTGGGCTGCTTCCAGCATCTCCTCTACGCCTCCATCCTCGATGCCTGATTCGGGTGTGCAGATGCCGGTGGCGTTGACAGGCACCAACAACACCTCCACCTCGGGCCATTCCGCAGCCAACCAGGCCACCCGGGCGCTGTGGGTAGAGAAGCCCAGCGCTCGCACCCGGCCTTGAGCCTTGTCTTGTTGCCACAGTCTGAGGCAATCTCGGGCCGCATCGGCCCAACTCAAACCGACGCAGTGGACAAAGAGAATGTCCAGGTAGTCCGTGCCCAGTTCTGCCAGAATGTGCTCCACCGCCCCTTCCGGTTCGTAGGTCTTGCTGGCGATCACCACTTGCTCCCGTGGTACCTGACGCAGGGCGTGGGCCACGTGCGGATGGGTGCCGTAATCATCCGAAGTGTCCCAGAACGCGATGCCTCGATCCAGCGCCTGAAGCAGCAACGCTGCCCCATCTTCCGGAGAGAGTCGGTCACTCAGTAGCCCCAGATAGGCGGTGCCAAAAGCCAGCCGAGACACCTTCAGACCTGTATTCCCTAACAGCACGTTCTGCATTCTCGTTACCTCTTCTACCGTTTGCACGCATCGGCCCACGATGCCGGCGATTCGGGAGCAACTGCTACCATACCTGCTCCTATTTGGACGATATTATACTACCAGGAAGCGAAAATGACAACCTTCCAAATCTCCCAATCTTTCCTTGCACTTTTGTTGGGCCTAGGGTATAATCACAAGCGCAATGTCCAAGCAATGTCAGATCGAGGTCCGCCGAGAGCGGGCGCGACGCGAACTGCCCCGCTACCGCATCACCAACACCAACCCAGGGGAGCTGCTTTCGCTTTACAAGATCAAAAGCGCCAGCGGTTACACCTACGACGTGGAGATCCGCAACCCCTTCGAGCTGGAGAACCGCTGCTCCTGCCCCGACTACGAGTCCAACGGCCTGGGCACCTGCAAGCACATTGAGGCGGTGCTCATCCACCTGGAGCGGGAGCACCCCCAGGAGTTCAAGCGCCAGCGGGCAAAGCTGGCCGAGGAGAAGGCCCACAAGGTCGTCCTCACCCTGGCCTACGACGACCAGACGGTGATCAGAGCCAGTTTCGATCCCTCGCTGGAGAAGCCCGTCCGCCGGGCGGTGAGCCACTACTTCACCAAGGAGGGCAAGCTCAAGAAAGACGATCCTCACACCCTCGAAGAGACCCTGAGGGAGTTCGAGGAAGAAGTTGCCCAGGCGGGTGGGCGAACCCAGATCGGGGACGAGGTTTGGGAGTCTGCCCGCGACCTGGCGCGCCAGGCGGAACGGGAAGCGGAGATGGGGCGGCTCATGGAGCAGGTCAAGGCCGGAGAACTGGAGATTGATGTCCTCAAGCTCCCCCTCTATCCCTACCAGATGCTGGGCACCCTCTTCCTGACCTTCACCCGGCGCGCGCTGTTGGGGGACGACATGGGCCTTGGCAAGACCATAATGGCCATTGCCGCTTCGATTTTCCTCAAACAGCAGGGCAAGCTCTCCAGAGTGCTGATCATCTGCCCGGCCTCGCTGAAGCTCCAGTGGGCCAAGGAGATCGAACGCTTCTCCGACGAGAGCGTGACGGTCATGACGGGGGCAAAGAAGAAGCGTGAAAAGCTCTACGCCGAGGACAGCACCTTCACCGTCCTCAACTACGAGCTGGTGCTCAGGGACTTCGACTTAATTCGCAGCCTGGAGCCGGGCCTGATCGTCCTGGATGAAGCACAGCGCATAAAAAACTGGCGGGCCAAGACCACCCAGCTCATCAAGAACCTCACCTCAGAGTACGCTTACGTGCTGACGGGCACGCCCCTGGAGAACAGGCTGGACGAGCTTTACTCCATCGTCCAGTTTCTGGACCGGCGGCTGCTGGGCCCCGCCTGGCAGTTCATGGTCGAACACGTGATTCGCGACGAATGGGGAGCCATCATCGGCTATCGGGGCCTGGACAAGGTCAAGCGCAAGATCGCCCCCATTTTCCTGCGCCGCCGCAAGGACGAAGTACTTCATGACCTGCCAGAGCGCATTGATAACTACTACTATCTGGAGCTGGAGCGGGCGCAGGAGCGGCTTTACATCCCCAGGGAAAACGAACTGCGCAGCATGTTCAACGTCCCCAGGGAGGAGTGGACGCCGGAGATGATGGGGCGGCTGCTAGAGCTCATCACCGAGATGAGGGAGATCTGCGACGCGGCCCAACTGGTGACCGACGGCGGCGTGCGAGCCTCCAGCAAACTGGCCGAGCTTCCCCTGATCGTCGAGGACATGGCCTTGAACAACGGGCACAAGGTCCTCATCTTCACCCAGTGGGAGCGGATGACGCGATTGGTGGAGGAAGCTCTGGTGGGCTTGCCCGTGGACATGGTGCGGATGCACGGCGGCCTGAGCATCACGCAGCGGGAGCGGATCATTGACCGCTTCTCCGAGGACCCCGACTGCCGGATATTCATCTCCACCGATGCTGGCGGCCTGGGCCTGAACCTGCAGGCTGCGGACTTCGTCATCAATGTGGACCTACCCTGGAACCCAGCCAAGCTGGAGCAGCGTATCGGGCGGGCTCATCGCATCGGTCAGAAGAACCCCGTCAACGTCATCAATCTGGTGGTGGGGAGCACCATCGAGGAGCGGGTGCTGGAGGTGATCTACGGCAAGCAACAGCTCTTCGCCGCGATGTTCGATACCGACATTGACGAGATCAATCTCGCAGCCAGAAGTCGAGTGGAGGAAATGAGGGCGCTGGTGGAGGAGCTATTAACGTGAAGACCATCGTCTTCTTCGACCTGGAGACCCGGCGGAGCTTTCAGGAAGTGGGAGGCCGGCACAACATTCGGCACCTGAGCCTGTCGGTGGCGGTGACCTATTCGACCGCCGATGGCGAGTATCACCACTACACCGAAGACAACGTAGCCGAGCTCATCGAGGAGTTGAAGGCGGCGGATCTCGTGGTAGGCTTCAACGTGGTACGCTTCGACTACGAGGTGCTGAGGGCCTACACCGACTATCCCCTCCGCCAGTTCCCCACGGTGGACATACTGGATGATGTCTACCGAACCCTGGGCTTCCGCCTGAGCCTCGACGCTCTGGCCAGCGCCACTCTAGGAACAACGAAGTCAGCCGACGGGATGCAGGCCATCCGCTGGTGGCGTCAGGGCAAGATGCAGGAGCTTTTCGACTACTGCCAACAGGACGTGGAGATCACCAGGCAGCTCTACGAATTTGGCAGGCAGAACAAGTACGTCCAGTATCGGGACCGGCAGTGGAGGATCAAGAGGGTGCCGGTGAACTGGTGAGGGATGCGGCTTTCCCCTTTCGTTGTGATGCTGATTGTGGTACAATATACGTAATCAAGATCGTGGATGTGCTGGCCGCAGTAAGGATAAGCTGCGCCACATCTGGCGTAACGATTAAAAGCAGGAGATGAATCATGGCCGAAACGACTTTCTGGATCCGAGACCGCTTTCCCATCGTTTACGAAGGTGGCGAGGCAAAAGCCGTTCTGGTGGACATCACCTCATTCGATCAAATGGAGCTCATCATAGACAATCTGCTGAACCGCGAGGAAGAGCCAGAGGATGCCATCCTGGCTGCCTCTGCCATTCTGGAACGGCTAGTAACCCAGGCTCGACAGGAATCGTCCTCGCCTAAAATGTCCACCACAACGACTGAAGAACAGGATGGAGTAATCACAGGTGGATGTTGAAAAAGCAGTTACTCGCTTCTTGGAGGAGGTCGAAGGCTCAGGCCTTCGTCTGGTATCGGCCTATCTGTATGGCTCCCATGCTGAGGGAACGGTTCGTCCTGACAGTGACATTGATGTCGCTCTGATCTCAGGGGATTTCACCGGCGACTGGCTGGAAGACCACCAGAAGATCGTGGATGCCTTGCTGCGCAGTGACCCCCGGATTGAGCCAGTCCGCTTCCGTCCTGAGCAGTTTTGCGACGAGCACCCCCTGGCCTGGGAGATCAAGACGAAAGGAAAGAGACTGCGATAACCCACCGTGACTTTGGCGCGCCGAAGCTGGAGATTAAGCGGCTGGTGAACTGAGAGAATCATCGTTTCCATCACCCACCTGCGGATTCTCTCCCGTCATCCACTGGCGAAAGAGATTCGCGCTTACCAGAGGGAACGGACGCGAAGAATCGTGCAATCGGGAGGATCGGCCAAGTCGTCGCAGTTTACCGCTCGCCCGCGCAAAAGACGGAGGCATTAAGCGGTAAATCCCTACTTCCAACAACATCCTTGGGCCGCCTTCGAGGCAAAACAAGTGCGTCCAGTATTGGGAGCGGCGCTGGAGGATAAGGAGAGCGCCGGTGAATTGGTGAAAACACTGAAGACACTGAATCAGTGTGCTCAGTGTTTGTCAGTGGCTTCAGTGATTCTAGTCGCCATCCACTGGCGAAAGAGATTCGCGATTACCAGAGGGAACGGACGCGAAGAATCGCGCAATCGGGAGGATCGACCCAGCCGTCCCAGTTTACGGCTCGTCCGCGCAAGAAGCGCAGGCATTAAAGGAGACGCTACAACATGATCAATGGCTCAAAGGTAAACATATATGTCTTTGGAGCTGGTGCGTCTAAACACGTGGGGGCACCACTAACAAAGGACTTCTTGTCCGAGGGCTTCTGGCTACTTCCGTTTCCTGACGCCTACGACGTGTCAACACGAAAGTTTAGAATGGTAGCACAACTTATAGACAGGCTCTACGGCAGCAGATTGGAAACGTATACTGAGGACGCACTTGGCCCTGACCATATCTGGAGACCATTCGACATCCCTTCTGTCAACATCGAAGATCTGCTTTCCTTCGTGGATTTGGGGCTGCGACATCGTGAAACCTGGCTGCCTTTTGAAGGCTTGCAAGATGCGCTCCATGAATTCATCTTCACGACATTAGAGCAGACAACGCTCATATACTACTCTGACTGCCTTAGAAGACTCGAAGATGGAACTCTTGACCACAATCGAAATTGTTACGACAAACTTGTTGATTACATTATGCATGTTGATGAGATCAATTGCATGATCACCTTTAACTATGATCTCTTCTTGGATCAAGCTATGTCAATAAACAATCATGGGATACTGGGCGATTACAACATTGAGTTTGCAGAGGTGGAAAACTGTCCAGGGTATGAAAGGCTGCTTTCCAAGCAAAGAAGGAAAGAAGATGTTGACCTCTTGAAGCTTCATGGATCACTCAATTGGGCGCGCTGTCCGCATTGCCAGCGGTTGTTCCTTGCCTACTTCCGAAGATACCGACAAATATCTGACCAGTCGTGTCTGTCATGTGGAAATGCACATCTGGTCCCTGTGTTGGTGCCCCCCACTTTGCTAAAACAGATGGATATACCAGAACTGGTCGGTATGTGGCATCGTGCTGAGCACTTCCTTGAGAGAGCGGATACCCTCACTGTAATCGGGTATTCTTTTCCAGATGCGGACATTGAGGCAAAGTGGCTATTCAAACGCGCTATTGCCAACAACCCATGGCGTCCAACCCTGACATTGGTTGAACCAAAGTCAGATGTGCGCGAGAAAGTACTCAGCTTCCTAGGACATTTCTTTCAAGAAGACCCGGTCCCCTTTGGGACTTTTGAAGAGTACTGTGAGAAGCAGATCATGTCTTGACAGGTTCGCTACTTCCGTCCTAGCCCACAGCTAGGCCGGTCTCAGCGAAATTCCGAGCGAGAAGTGAAATGACCCATTTCGAACCCGCATATCTCAAACTCCTCCGCTCCGGCGAGCTGAAGGAGCGGGTCAAGGAGGCATATAAGCGGCTGGAGGCGTGCGATGTCTGCCCCAGGGAGTGCGGCGTAAACCGCAGGAGCAAGTGATGACAGAAACAAGGGCGAGCCCTTGGGGACCTTTGGACCTTGATCAATTGCGACTGCTGGCGCGAGTGCCAGCGGCGAAGCGAGTGCGCACCATGCTGGAGGCTCAAGCCTTGGCCATGAACATCGTCCGAGGACGATTGCGCCACCAATACCCACACCTCTCACGACGAGAGATCAATTTGCTGGTATTGAAGGAAGTGAGCTCCAATGACTGATCGAGAGGCTATTCCCAGCTTCTACTTCGATGCCTTACAGACGCTGGAGGAGATCGGTGCGCCGTATGTGATCATCGGCGGTTTCGCCGCAGCAGCTTATGGCAGCACCAGGGTGACCTACGACATTGACATCGTCGTGGACCTCCAGGAAGCTCACATTCTGGCTTTAGCGAAGCGCTATCCGCCCCCGCGCTACTACGCCGACCCTGAGCAGATGCGGGATTCCATTCGCCTCGGAATCCTGTTCAACCTGATTGACACTGAGCGAGGACAGAAGGTGGACCTGGTGCCGCTAACCATGGATCCCCGCTATCGTGAAGCCCTGACTCGCCGAGTTCAACGCACCGTCGAGGATCCAAGCGGGGCACAATTCGAGGCCTGGCTCGCACGACCAGAGGACGTCATCGTAGGCAAGCTGATGGCCTGGGTAGAAGGCCGCTCGCGCCGACACGAGGAGGATATCTACGGCATCCTGGTCTTCATCTACCTGGGTGAAGACCCAGCCTTGAAAGCCAGCTTCGATGAAAGCTACGTGGAGCGGCACGCCAAAGCTCTGGGACTAGAGGTGACGGCGCTCTGGGAGCACTTAAAGCAGACGGCTAGAAAAGAAGCGGGAAACTTGACGTGATGGGGAATTTCGAACCCGCATACCTCAAACTCCTCCGCTCCGGCGAGCTGAGGGAGCGGGTCAAGGAGGCGTATCAGCGACTGGAGGCGTGCGATGTTTGCCCCAGGGAGTGCGGCGTGAACCGCAGGGAGAGCGCCAAGGGGGCCGTCTGCCGCACGGGGGAGCGAGCCTTCGTCTCTAGCTACAACCCCCACTTCGGGGAGGAAGCGCCCCTGGTCGGCCGGGGCGGCTCCGGGACGATTTTCTTCGCCTGGTGCAACCTGAACTGCCAGTACTGCCAGAACTACGAGATCAGCCAACTGGGCCAGGGGCGAGAGGTGGAGCCAGAGGCACTGGCCGCCATGATGCTGCACCTGCAAGACCTGGGCTGCCACAACATCAACTTCGTCTCCCCCACCCACGTGGTGCCCCAGATTCTGGCCGGGCTGCTCATCGCCGCCGAGGCTGGCCTGCGCCTGCTCCTGGTCTACAACACCGGCGGCTACGATTCTCTGAAGACCCTGGCCCTGTTGGACGGCATCGTGGACATCTACATGCCCGACATGAAGTACGCCGACGCCGATGTAGCCCTGCGCTACTCGAAGGTAAAGAACTACCCGACCATAAACCAGGCGGCGATGAAAGAAATGCACCGCCAGGTAGGGGATTTGGTTTTGGACGAGCGGGGAGTGGCTTTGCAAGGGCTGCTGGTGCGCCACCTGGTACTCCCTGAGGGGCTGGCCGGCACGGCCGAGATCGTAAAGTTTCTGGCCCAAGAGGTCTCCACCAACACTTACCTTAACCTTATGGACCAGTACCACCCCTGCTACAAAGGGCACGAATTGCCTTCTCTGAACCGCCGCATCACCTCCGAAGAGTACGCGGAAGCGGTGCGCCTGGCCCACGAAGCAGGGCTGAACCGGCTAGACGAGAGGAGAGCCAGACTGATCTGGCTGTGGAGATAGAATGAGTCTGAGAAAGAACCCTGCGAGGCTGGCCTGGATAACCCTCTCCATTGCCTTCGCCATCTTCTGCTTCCTGGCGGTGAGCATCCCCCTTGGCATCCGTTGGTACCTTATCAATGCCACCCAGGTCCACAAGACGTCCCTGGCGGCCGTTAAGGGCACCGTTCAGGTGCAGGAGCCGAACGCTAGTGTGCCCTTTGCTGTAACAGGCACCAAGGACGATGTATTGGAAGGATCCACCATCACTACCGATGCCACATCGCAAGCTTTCCTGGAGTTTTTCAAGGATAGCACGCTGCAACTCTACAACAAGACCCAAGTGGTCATCCTGAAGACGCAGTCACCCAGATTCGACTTCAGCCCCAAGCCCGACACCATCGTCCTGGAAGTGACGGGCGGGAGAGTCAGAATCGGCGTGGCGCCACCAATGAAATCCCCCCTGGACTTCCTGGTGCGAACCCCCCACGCTGCAGTCGAGCTGGAGGAGGACGGGAGCTACTCGATAGAAGTGAGCAGCGAGGAATTCCACTTGACCGTGCGCGACGGACGAGCAAAGGTCACAGCCATGGGGAAGACGGTAGAACTGGGGCGGGGAGAGAGGACAACGGTGGAAATCGGCAGAGAGCCCCTAGGTCCCCTGCCAGCGGAGCGAAACATCATCGGTAACGGTGACTTCAGAGAGCCCCTGGAAAAGGGCTGGGTCTCTTATGATGACCGGGATGACCCCAACGAGGCCAGCGGCCGGGTGGAGATCATCACCAGCGGCGCTCGCCAGGCAGTGCTCTTCCAGCGCTTGGGGGGGAACATCCACCACGGAGAGACGGGCATCATCCAAACCATAGATAAGGACATCCGCGACTATGGGGCCCTGGAACTTCGCCTCTCCGTCATGCTCCTCTACCAAAGCCTGTCCGGCGGCGGAACATTACACTCCGAGTACCCCATCATCGTCCGCTTGGACTACCAAGACGCCTACGGAAATCCTAATCACTGGGTTCAGGGCTTTTACTATGAAAACCCTGATAACTACCTCATCATCAACGGCATGGAGATTCCCCGCAATGTCTGGTATTCCTACGAATCGGGCAACCTGATCGAAATCCTGGGGGACGTCAAGCCTGCTCACCTTATCTCCATCAGAATCTACGCCTCAGGCTGGGACTACCAGAGCATAGTCACCGAGGTGGAGTTGGTGGCGAAGGAATAGCTCTCTCACTATGAGACCCTTGGGGTTTTGTCGCCAAAAATGCGGGCTCTATTGTATTTCTCAATGCCGTGGAAGATCAGGGCCCCAGTTTCGCCTGGAAAAACCCCAAGGGTCTGAATGCTTACCGCAATTGCTTCACGTAAAGCCCCCGGATCTGGTTGAAGATGGCAATGAGAGGCGGGCTGGCGTAGTCGGGATAGGTCCACGGCCAGGGACGGAAGGTGCCGTCGCGAAAGTGCAGGGTCACCTCGGCGTAGATGCCCTGACCCAGATAGATACGGTGGGCGTGATCCTTGGTGGTGGCCAAGACCAGCTTAGAGTGGGAGACGTAGCCAGGGTCAATGTTGATCCGCCGCTTTCCTTCCACAGCCCATTCCATCTCCAAAGCGTTGGTCAGCAGCTTGATTTCCGTCAGTTTGCCTGGGTGCACAAGCTCCGCAAAGGCTACAAACCTCCGCTTCAGGTTCTCCCCGAACTCCGCCACATAGTAGGTGGTATGGTCAAAGGGCAAGAGTTCGCTTTCATAATCAATGGGGCCGAACTCCTGACTTAACCTGACCCTGGCCTCCTCCAGCAGCTCCCCGCTGCCTGCAAACATGCTAGCTATCAACTTCACTGGCAGGGGTTCTTCGACTTTTCCCATGGTTCATCCTGAGCCGTGCTGCGTATTGCGTACTGCGTCACGGAACACGCAACACACTTCACGTCTTCACGCATCACGTCTCACGCTTCACTGTCTTCCATCTTCTCCATGACAGCCCTTAGTTTTGGCAAACTGGCCTTGGTCAGCGGGTCGGGCGGCAAGAAGGGACAAGACCTGGCTTCCCGGGTGGAGATCTCAAAGGTGCCGATGCGCCGCGCCAGGGCGGTGACCTCCGTCTTGTCCAGGCCGATGAGAGGGCGCAGGATCGGCTTTTCGATGCCGTAGGAGATGACCTCCAGATTATCCAGAGTCTGGCTGGCCACCTGGCCCAGCGAGTCCCCCATGACCAGGGCCTTGGCCTTGTGCTGATCGGCGATTTGGCAGGCTTTTTGGAGCAGGGTCCGCTTGCAGAAGATGCAGGCCCAGCGCTCCGCACCGACGCGTCGGAGCTTCTCGTAGGTTTCGCCAAAAACCTCTTGGTGATCCAGCACGATGGGGAGGATGTCCCAGCCGTAGGCGTAGCGAGACAAGACCTCACAGTTGTCCATGAACTTCGCCATCTCCACCTCGCTCTGGCGAAAGTGGATGGGGATCACCCCACACCCCCGCTTCATCATCAGCCAGGCGGCCACAGGCGAGTCAATGCCGCCGGAGATCAAAGCCACTGCTCGACCCTCGGTGCCCAAGGGCAATCCCCCATGCCCAGCCACCGTCTGACCAAAGACCAGCGCGTGGCCCCGACGCACCTCGACGCCGATGGTGAGGTCAGCCTCGTCGGAGAGGTCAACCCGCGCCCCAGCCGCCTTCTGAACGTGAGCGCCGACCAGGCGGTTGATCTCAGGCGAGATCAGGGAAAAAGACTTGTCGGCCCGGCGGCTCTGCACTCGGAAAGTTCGCGTCTCATCCAGGCCAGCTTGCTCGGCCATACTCAGGGCCTCTGCCTTGATGGCCTCAATGTCGGCCGGAACCTCCTGAGCCGGGCTCAGCGAAACCACGCCGAACACGTCCCGCAGCTTCTCGACGGCCCGCTCCACGTCCTCGACCTGCACATAGATGCGCTGCCCGACGCTGTGCACCTCACCCGTCATGCCGTTCTTTTTCAGGCAGTCTCTGATGTTCTTGCGCAGCCGCTTGACGAAGTACGGCCTGTTCTTGCCCTTCAAACCAATCTCGCCGTAGCGAATCACGATCAATCCCATGCTCTATCCTCAGACGGAAAAACTCCCTGGAGTGCGGACGCAAGTCCGCCCCCGCAGGCTTGCGCCTGCACTCCGGCCATACCCTCCCTTCTATCATAGCACATAAAGTCTTGGGCGTCAAAACGAAAAACGGGGCTGAGACTCTTCTCAACCCCGCGTGTAGGCCCATATAGGAGAACACGCCTCGGCGTGCTTTGGCTCCCAGCCTGCGAACTCTATTCACAGGCTTACGGGCCGTAGTTTTTGAGGACAAGGGGCAGGCAGATCGTGTAAGGCAGCTCCCTGATGATGCGCAGGATGACCAGCCCACCATCCAAATCGGCGACGTAGGCGTAGTCCCCTGCCACCTGAACGCCCACCGCCCTGCCAGGCGTGTCGAAGGAGCCCACCTCGGTGGGGTTAGCCTTGTCAGCAACGGAGATGACCAGAAGGCCCTCCCTATGATCGGCGACGTAGGCGTAGTTCCCCACGACGTGAACGGCATAAGCATAGCCAGACGTGTCGAAGAAGCCGACCTCAGTGGGATTTGCCTTGTCGGCAACGGAGATGACTCGAAGGCCCTCATCGGAATCAGCGACGTAGGCGTAATTCCCCACCACGTGAACGCCATCTGCAGCGCCTGCCCTGTCGAAGAAGCCAACCTCGGCCGGGTTGGCCCTATCCACCACCGAGATGATCCGAAGGCCCCCTCTCTCATCGGCGACGTAGGCGTAGTCACCGACGACGTGAACGCCGTATGCCGTGCCGGACGTATCGAAGTAGCCAACCTCGGCGGGGTTGGCCTTGTCAGCCACCGAGATGACTCGTAGGCCCTCGCCGCCATCGGCGACGTAGGCGTAGTCCCCCACGGCGTGAACTCCCCTTGCCGTGCCGGGCGTATCGAAGAAGCCAACCTCGGTGGGGTGAGCCTCATCCGCAACCGAGATGACCCGAAGTCCCTGATCCCAATCGGCGACGTAGGCGTAGTCCCCCACCACGTGAACGCCCTCTGCCGAGCCAGGCGTGTCGAAGTAGCCAACCTCGGTGGGGTGCGCCTTGTCCGCAATCGAGATGACCCGCAGGCCAGCTCTCCAACCGGCGATGTAGGCGTAGTCCCCCACGACGTTAACGCCCTCTGCCTGGCCAGCCGTGTCGAAGTAGCCCACCTCGGTGGGGTTCGCCTTGTCAGCTACAGAGATGACCCGCAGACCCTCCCACCTATCGGCGACGTAGGCGTAGTCCCCCACAACATGAACGCCATACGCCGAGCCTGGCGTGTCGAAGAAGCTGACCTCGGTGGGGTTCGCCTTGTCCGCAACCGAGATGACCCATAGGCCAGCGGCGTTGGCTACGTAGGCATAGTCGCCCATCACGTGAACGCCATAAGCATAGCCAGATGTGTCAAAGAAGCTGACCTCAGTGGGATTCGCCTTGTCGGCAACCGAGATGATTCGAAGGCCCTCCAGATAATCGGTGACGTAGGCATAGTCCTCCACGACGCGAACGCCCCATGCCAGGCTATCGGTGTCGAAGAAACCTACCTCGGTTGGGTCGGCCTTGTCCGCAACGGTGATGACCCGCAGACCAGCGCCATAATCGGCGACGTAGGCGTAATCCCCCACTACCTGAACGCCGTACGCTACACCGGGCGTATTGAAGAAGCCAGCCTCGGTGGGACTGGCCTTGTCGGCAACCGAGATGACCCGCAGGCCACCTTCTTCATCGGCAACGTAGGCGTAGTCCCCCACGACGTGAACGCCATAGGCCCAGCCAGGGGTGTCGAGAAAGCCAACCTCAATAGGGTTGGCCTTGTCAGCGACCGAGATGACCCGCAGGCCATCAGGCCCAGCGGCAACGTAGGCGTAATCCCCCACCACGTGAACACCCCACACAACGCCGTGTAGCACGTCGGTGCGGCCCACCTCCGTGGGGTTGGCCGGGTCGGAGATGTCCAGGACGACCAGCCTTGGCCCCTCGCCGATGTAGGCATAGTTGCCAATCACGTGGACGGCATAAGTTGTCCCCCTGAGTTGGGCCACCAGTTCCAGCGTCACACCGTCCTGGGCACCCGCCGGCAAAACGGGTAACCCAGAAAGAGAAATGGCTGCCAGCATGAGCCAAAGGCTCAGGGCAGCCAGAGCAACCCTCCGAAGGTTCGTCCTCTTCATTTTTCACCCTCTGCTTGCATTGGAACCAGCCTACATCTGCATGACAACCGATGAGCCACAAACTGATTCCCTAGGCCGCTGCCTCTCGCCTTCGCAGGTTGCGGAAGAATTGACCCGCCTCGCCCTTTTCCCAAACGACTAACAGCGGTACGGCGATGAAAATTGATGAGTAGGTGGCGGTGACCATCCCGACCAACATCACGGCGATGAACTGCTTAATGCTGGCTCCACCGAAGAGCAAGATGGCAATCATCACGAACATGGCGTTGAGCTGAGTGGTCAGGGAGCGGTGAATGACCTCCAGGATGCTGCGGTTGACGATGGTCTCGTAAGGCTCACCCCGTCGCTTGGGCGTGTTCTCACGGATGCGATCAAAGACCACAATTTTATCCTGCACCGAAAAGCCAATGACGGTCAGGATGGCCGTCAGAAAGAGGGCATCCACTTCCCAGTTGAAGAGAAGCCCCATAATGGAGACGAACCCCAAGGCAACCAGGATATCGTGGACCATGGCCGAGATAGCGCTGACGCCGTAGCGGAAGGCGTTGGGGACGCGGCGGAAGGTGATGATGATGAACGCTCCTACCAGCAACGAAGCGATGACCACCGCCACGGCAGCAGACCGGGTCACCTCGTGCCCCACGGCCGGGCCGATAGTGCTGAAGCTAGAGCTGGCCTCATCAATAGGACCAATCTGGTCCGCCAACGATGCTTTGATCTTGTCCACCGTCTCCAGATCAGTGAACCCTACACGCACCTGCCAGGTGTTGTCTTCTGGCTTACCCAAATGCTGTATTACAGGGTTAGTGAAGCCATAGCTCATGAAGACGTCGCGGATAGCACCCTCTGTAGCGGGCTGCTGAAATTTGATCACCATCAGGCTGCCGCCGGTGAAATCAATGCTCAGCCTCACCGGTGTGCCATAGGTGATGGTGGAGTAGGTCATTGCTATCAGACCTGGAACGATAAGCAGGGCTGAAATCAGAAAATACCAGTAGCGTTTGCCGATAATGTTAAACATGGTTGTCTCCTACACTCCCAAAAGCCATCTTTTATCCCGCAGAGTGTCGCCGAACGCATCGAAGGCGAGGCGAACGAAGGTGCGGGTGATCGTGACGGCGGTGAACATACTGATACTCACACCGATGATCAGGGTGAGAGCGAAACCCTTGACCATGCTGGCTCCAAAGGTGGAGCCAAAGTAGAATAGAATAGCACAAGTGATGATGGTGGAAATATTAGAGTCGCGGATGGAGGTCCAGGCACGGCTAAAGCCAGCCTCGATGGCTGCTCCCAGACTGCGTCCGGCCCGCAACTCCTCTTTCATCCGCTCGAAGATGAGGATGTTGGCATCTACAGCCATGCCGGTGGAGAGCAAAAAGCCAGCGATACCGGGCAGGGTCAAGGTGACGTAACCAAAGAGTGGCGGCAGGCCAAATTTGTAGATCGCAAAGTTGAGAAGGGCATAGATGGCCAGGGCCAGGTCGGCCAGAAAGCCAGGGAACCGATAGTAGACGAGCATAAAGAGGAAGACGATACTCAGCCCGATGGCCCCAGCGGTGGTGCTCTTCCGCACCGAGTCCTGGCCCAGGGTAGGGCCGACGGTGCGAGTCGTCTCCACTCTCAGGGGAACCGGCAAAGCGCCGTAACGCAACTGGATAGCCAGACTTCGCGCTTCCTCCAAAGTAAACTCACCGGTAATACGAGCTTGGCCCTCGGTGATAGCGGTTTGAATCCGTGGGCAGGAGATGACTTGTTTGTCTAGAACAATGCACAGAAACTTCCCCACGTTCCGGCTGGTGAAGGTAGCGAAAGTACTGGCCCCTTCAGACTTCAGGCTGAACTGAATCTCCGGCTTACCATACTGATCCAAGGCAACGTTGGCTGTCTCCAACTCCTTGCCCGTCATAACCGTGGTGTAAACCTGTCCGGTAGGAACCGGCACTGTAGGAGTGACGGCAACTGTAGCCTCCGCCGTGGAGGTAACCTCACCTGTAGGACCAACAGTGGACGTGCCCGTGATCCCCACTGTTGGGGTCACTACTTCTGTAGGAGCAGCCGTGGGCACTGTCTCCGCGCTCTCCAGACCGCCGACGGTGGTTCTGACCACCGTGTCCGGAGGCAAGAACGTACTGCCCCCATCAACAAACTCCAAGAGACCTGTCTCACGGATGGTGGCAATAGCCAACTCAGGATCTTTCACCCCCGGCAGCTCGACGATGATCCGCCGTTCGCCCTGCGATTGGACCAGGGGCTCGGCCACGCCCAGGGCATCAACGCGGTTCCCGACGATGACCTTGGCTGCATCCATAGCGCCAGGATCAATGGCTTCGCCCTCGGCCAGATCCGCCTCCAGGAGCACCTGCAAGCCTCCCTGCAGGTCCAACCCCTGGTGAACCCTGATGTCCTTATCGAAGTTGATGGGGCCCAGGTGAATGTGAAGGCCCGGGTTGGTCGGCAAGTCCACCCAGATAGCCGCCAGGGCCAGAACTATGATGCCAATCAATAAGCCAACATTTCTCTCTCTCAAAAGCGACTTTCCTCCCCTCCCATGGACTCAGAGCTCGTCTGAAAAACCAGCAGATCGCGTGGGAGCCCAGCCCGCTACTTTTCAGACAAGTTCTCAGACTTCAGTGACAAACGCAGTAGATTATAGCCCATTGCCCCTCATCTGTCAAATGGCCGATCCCCCCAAAAAATACCTCCGAGGTTTACGAACCTCAGTTACCAAAACCTCGGAGGTCTATAGTCAGCCTCAACAGGTCAAATGAAGGACGGCCACAACCTTCTCCCCAGAGCTGCAGAGCCGATTGAACGTTTGGCAAGCTTCGGCCGTCCTCTCGACCATCAACTTGATGCCCTGTTGCTCCAGATACTCCTCCGCTTTCGGCAGGACCCTCATCAAGCCCGAGTGGCCAGTGCCCACCACCAGCACTTCCGGCTTCTCTTGGACGACCTCCCACAGGTCGGCTGGGCATAGCTCGTGGCCCTCGTTTCGCCACCAGCCATCCTTGACGCGATCGGGAAAAACGATGACATCGGATGTGTAGAGCCTGCCGTCAATTACGATCCGGCCAAAGTGGTAATCTTCAATGTTCATGTGGTTGCACCTGACTTTTCCCCCTCGTGGGGGGAGGGGATGAATTCTTCCATGGAGAGCCTACCCTCACCTGCCCCCTCCTTCCAGAAAATCGAGGGCTCTCTCCAGAACCTCCTCTTCGCTCAACTCGTCGGTTTGAATGTAAAGGTCACAGTGCTGGCGAGCATGGGAAAGGCGAAGGTTTAGTTTGGCCAGGTACTCCTCGCTCCAGTCAGCGGACCGGCGCTCGGCAACAACTGGGAGGCTGGCGTCCAGATAGATCAGGACATCCGGCTTGGAGATCTTCTGCCACATCGTTGGCACGTAGGAGTGCTCTTGGGTACACTCGTGAGCCTCGTAGCCCAGATTCTGAAGGCGCTCGGCCAGAGCTGTCTTTCCCGAGGCACAAGGGCCTACTACAGCAATGCGCATCGGCCACCTGTTGAGTCTATTGCCCCGCAAATTACCTCTTATTATAAACAAGAGGCAGGTAAAGGACATGAATGGACATGACGGTACGAGCCCACACGCCATCGGTGGTCCCAGCATAGAGAACCTGGCAATCGTCCTCCCCCTGAGGGGTAAAAAGGGCCAGCGAGTAGACCCGGCTAGCGCCACCTGTCAGGCCGGGCATTCTGTGCCAACTGTGGCCCCCATTGTAGCTTATCCAGACACCATCCCCGGATGTTCCTGCATATACAAAATCGGGGTTGCGAGGGTTGATGGCAATGGCTAAGACATCGTATTTGTCTAATCCACTTAAAGGCCACGAGGCCCCACCATCGGTGCTCTTGAAAATCCCGTGGTTAGATTGTTCAAATTGCTGTGTGCCAGCATAGATGGTCTCGCTGTCGTTGGGGTGGATAGCCAGTGCCCGAGCGGTCATTGGGGACAGACCGCTCGGCGTCCAGGTAAGGCCACCATCGGTCGTCCGATAGACCCCTTTTCCCTTCGTGCCCACGTAAGCGGTTCTGCTGTCCTCGGGATCAACGGCGAGGGCGTAGAGCTTCTCTGTGCCAATCTCAGCGCCTCCAGCAAGGCCCCAGTTAATCCCGTTGGTGCTAGTGTAGATTTCCCCTGCGGTACCGGCGTAGGCATAGATGGAAGCGACTGTGGAGGTGATCGCCAGGGACCAGACATCCTGGCCCTCCAGGCCCGTTACTGCCCCCCAACTATCACCGCCATTGGCACTCCTTTTGATGCCATCCCCCTTTGTTCCCGCGTAGACAACAGCAGGGCTGATGGGATCAATGGCCAGGGAAGCGATCTCGATGGGAGACCCTAAAGAGGTCAGCCACCAAGAATTCTCACCGCTGACCGCGCGATAGACCCCGTCCCCCCAAACGCCCGCATAGACCTTAGGACTGCCTGGATGGCTCGCCAGGGCGTAGATAGTGAGACCCTCCGTGTCGTCACCCTGCTCCCACGACGCAGAGGCACAATCAAGCGATGCGTACACTCTGCCCGCCGTTGCCTCCACCAGGTCTGTAGCCACACGGTCCCCTGACTTGAGAAAGACAGCCGTGAAGATTCCCAAAGCTAGCGCCAGTTTCGAGAAATTGCGTCCCACTTTCTTAGCTCCCCCTCTCTGCTTTCTGTCCTTTGAGCCGAAAACTCTCAGCAAGGCAATCTACTCTATTACCGTTGGTGTCGGGCTGGGTATAGCCGTGTTGGTTGGAGTAGGAGTGCTGGTCGGCGTCGAGGTAGGTGGAGGAGTAGGCGTCGAGGCCTTGTCGAAGACAACCATCAACTCATAGGCCTTGCTAGGATCGAAGCGACTTTGGATGCTGTACACTCTTACGTAGTACCTACCCGTTGCTGCGGGATCGTGGGTGAAGCTGATAGAGCTCTCGCCGGCCTGGTTCGCCTTCGTACCCATGCGACTGTAATCGGCGTCGTAGAGGTCAACACCATAGAGCATTTTCCCAGGATCGGGGATCGTCAACCACACCGTGATCTGGTAATCGGCGTTCTGGACGTTGAACCGGAAGTAGTCCAGATCAGAACCCGGGTCTATATAGGCGAAGAACTTTTCACTGGAGTTTATCAGCCAAGCAGTCGAGAAGGAGTTGTTGGGTTCATACAGATCGTAGCCCGGAGTAAGCGACGGGGTGACGGTGATGGTAGGTGTAGGAGTGCGGGTCGGGGTCGGGGTCGGCGTCAGGGTAATGCTTGGCGTAGTCGTGGGCGTGGGCACAATTTCCATAACGGTGATCTGGTATGTCTTGTCAGGTCCATGTTGGTAGCGATTGTCAATGGACACCAAAGCAGTGCCATCAACGTCAGCCTGGAAGAGTATGGCCGAGGCCAGGTTCCCTGGCGCGATATCGTCGTTGGCACAATTGGAGGGATCACAATAGCGAGCGATTTTCGGCACCAACCCGACAGAGATCATCGTATCCACGCCCATGGCCAAATCGTGGGTATAGACGTGGTACCACCGATCCTTTTTGACCGGGAATTCTACCAGGTCGAAATCGTTCTCAGGGCAGAAGCTGCGGGTCTGAGTCTCGCCCAAGGCTATAAGCTTTTGCTGCCCCACGATGTCGTCAGGCTCATACTTGTCCCTGCACCCCGGCTCCAGTGGCGTAGGACCTACGGGCGGCGTGTTCGTCGCCGTCGGTGGGATAGGCGTTGGAGTCGGTTGCGGCGTGTCTGTAGGTGGCACAGGCGTATTTGTTGGAGTAGGCGGCATGGGTGTATCTGTGGCAGTAGGCACCTCCGGCGTGAATGTGGCAGTGGGTGCCACTGACGTGCTCGTGGCAGTGGGTGTCCCAGGCGTGGCCGTGGCGGTAGGCGTCTCGGTCGGCGTCTCGGTCGGCACCTCGGTCGGCGTTGCAGTACTGGTAGGCACAGCCGAGATGATCAGAGTTGGCTCCTCTGCGGGAAAGACATCATCACGACACGTCAAACAATCCGTGCGCTCCTTCAGTTTGATGAAATCCACCTGCTCAGCGGAGATCTCGTACAAGCTGGGCTGCCACCTCTCCTCGACCTCGTGGGTCTGGTATGGATAGAACACGTAGTAATTGCCGTCTCTAAACAGCAGAAGCCGCAAGCAAAACTGCCCTTCTGTTTCCTCCGTCTGTAGCGAGGACGTTTCCAACAACCCTTTCTCGTAGAAGCTGACCAGGGGAAGCGAGCCTCCGTCGCACATGTCCTCCTGGGCACGCAGCCTCCCAGCCTGAGTCAGAAAGGTAGGAATGGCGATGACAATGACCGCCACTGCCAGCAAGCCCAAACGCCGTTCCCAGGGTGTCAAGGGGCGAAATTGGTCAAAAAGGCGAGCCCTCTTCAGGAAAGTCAAGGCATTCCCCAACCACAGAAACGGGGACCTTGCCCTCTGCAGCCCCTGGCAGAAAAGCCGGTAGAGAATCCATAAAGGAATCAGACAGACCGCTAAGAAAGCGAGAAAGAGTGTTTTCTTGACGATAGAGGAGGTAACGAGGAACCCTCGAAAAACCTGAAAGCCTTCCTTCGCTGAGATTCCCTCCTTGATTAGCCAGCCGCCAAGGGGGATGAGGCGGGGCAAGATCAGTGCCCAACTGACCAGACAGGCCAGAAGCAGTATTACCATGACACTTCGGCGAATCGAAGAAGCCTCTACCCGAGGGAGGATACGGTCGCCTAGATAGGCGAACACGGAAAATATGAACGCGATGACGCTCACCATCAAAAGTACGTAGAAAAAGAGCACGAGCAGCGTCAGGAGGAATCCCAAGCTAATCCCGAGGACCTGTCCGCCTCGAAGGAGGTAATCCAGGGATAGCAGGTTGAGACCGAGGCTCCAAGGGAGGCCGAACTCATCGAAGTAAGAGGCTTTGTAGAGCCATCCCCAAACACAAAGCAGGTCTGCCACAGCCAGAGCAAATATCAGGATAGCCAGCGTGGTCAATGCTCCCGACTGCCGCCGGGGAGAAGCGGGAGGGGGCTCCTCTCCTCTACCGCCTCTTGCTAACTCCTTTTCCGTAAGATACCCGGCGACTTCAGTGCCCTCCATATCGGCGCCATCGAGGTCCGCTCCTCGCAGGTTCGCATTCTCCATATCTGCCCAGCACAGGTTAGCCTGGGAAAGGTCGGCCCAGCGCAGATCAGCCCCCTGCAAGATAGCCCGAGAGAGGTCTGCTCCCCGCAGATTCGCCCCCCTCAAATCGGCTTTCCGAAGATCGGCCCTGGCCAAGATAACGCCATGAAGATCAAACCCGCTGAGGTCAATCCCCGCCAGGTCCTGGCCCGATAGATCAAGGCCCTCCGGACCGCCCCCTTCCACAATCCGCTTCAGCACAGCTTCTCTTTCTAATCCCATGTTTCTCTCTTTTCAGGGCATCACCCTGCCCGCGTAGTAAGCCTATTATGTCACTTTTTGTCCCATTTGTCAATTGGGAAGCTAACCGTCATCCGCCGCACATTGTCCTCTTGTACCCTGGGCAGAATAGCCATCACCAGAACGCTTATGTCATCCGATGGCCGTCCCCGATCCAGCTCTACAGCCCGTTCCAGGATAGCGTCGGCCATAGCCTGGGCATCCCTTTTCCCGCCAGCCAAGAAGTCGGAGACAAGCTGAACCATATCCAGCCGCTCCCCATAGCGCTGCCCGGCAACCAGCGCCCCGTCGGTGAAAACGACTAGCCAGGTGTGAGGGACAATGGGCAGCTCGGTGATGACCGGTTTGGTCCCGGGGTAGATGCCTACCGGCTGGCTGGGCGCATCCAAGGTCCGCACCCCGTGATGGTCAGCGACGATGACTGGGCAGTGGCTATTCCGTGAGATGACCACGGTTTGGGTGACCAAATCCACCGAGACGATGTTCAGAGTAGCCGAGACCCTGCCTCCACGATTAGCATAGAGATAATCGTGGGCTGCCCGGGCTGCCGCGCCATCCCGAACCCCCTCGGCCAAGAGCGAGATAGCCTTGCGGGCCACCAAGTTGCTAATAGTCTTGGCTGCCTTGCCCGAGCGTTGCCCGTCGGCCAGCACCAGAGAGAGCCCACCGTGGGGCCGCTCGATCATTTCTAAGGTATCGCCACTTTCGCTGGTGGCGTATTTGTGCACTTTGGCGACAGCCGCTTGTATCTCCATGAATGTCCTGGTGTATTATAACCCAGCACTGAATTTAGGTCAAAATGGGCAAATTCCTCGTTTCTCACCACCTTCGCTCCACCACATATTCGGCCAGAGAACACAGCGTATGGCGCGAGGCGTTGTCGGGCAAGGTCATCAGTGCCTCCTGGCTTCGCCTGGCGTGGGCTCGTGCCTCCGCCAGCGAAGCCTCAATGGCTCCCGAAGAGCGAACGGCCTCTATCGCCGCTCGCACGTGCTCCTCGTCCCGCTGGCCAGCTAGCACAGCGTGGACAGGGCCATCGTCCTCTGTCATCTCCAGATAGTAGAGGATGGGCAATGTCATCAGGCCCTGGCGGAAATCGCTGCCAGCCGGCTTACCCAACTGCGCCTCGTCGCCGATGAAGTCCAGCACATCGTCCACGACCTGAAAGGCCATCCCCAACTCTCGACCGAAACGACGCAGAACCGCGATCTGCCGCTCCTCTGCCCCGGCGAGGACGCCTGCCATCTCCGTTGAGGCGGCGAACAGCGAGGCAGTCTTGGCCTCGATGCTACGGTAATATCCCTCGCGGCTACGTTCTCCCCCGGCGACCACCATCCGCCTTATCTCTCCGGTGCACAAGGTGCAGAGAGTTTCGCCCAAGACCTTGAAGACACGAGGATGCTCCAGCTCTGCTATCAGCGATATGGCCTGGCCCAGGAGGTAGTCGCCGGCCAGCACGGTCGCCCCTGCCGGCCATATCGTGTGCAGTGTCTCACGACCCCGTCGCAAGGGGGCCTCATCCAGCAAGTCATCGTGTATCAGCGTGGCGGTGTGTAGCATATCAACTGCCGCCGCCAGGTTGTAGAAAGGCTTGGTAGAAGAGGCGAAAATCTGCCCGGTGAGGATCACCAGCGCTGGCCGCAGACGTTTGCCGCCATCCAGCGAGTGGCGTAGCCTTGAACTGATCGGCTCCTCGACCTTCGTCAGTGTTTCATGCAACAGGCACTCCACCCGCTCCAGTTGTGGGCGGATGGGTTCCAGTAAGGGGATGAGCTGCACAGAGGTAATCATTGGATTTCCTGTTCGGAGACCTCCGAGGTTTGCGAAACCTCTGAGGTCTGATCGTCAGGGCGATGGATAAAGCAAGAGGGATCCTCAGCCAGATAGTCGCCGGTGGTGACCAGGGTCCGCCCCCGACAGCCGCCGCAGAGCCGCCTATACTCGCACTTGCCGCAGCGTCCTTTCAGGCGTTGCTCCCGCTTTCGCAAATCCTCGAAGATGGGAGCAGTGGCCCAGATTTCGGCGAACGGTGTTTCGCGCACGTTGCCGCAGCTCACCTCGATGAAAGGGCAGGGCCAGACCTCGCCGTTGGGCTTGATGTAGACGAAGCCCCGGCCCGCCGAACACCCGTGAAAGACCGTCTCTGCCAGACGCAGGAGCGGGCCGCTTTTGATGCCAGCCCGTTGCAGCAAGAAGGGCCAATACTGGGGGCCCGCCACTGGCTCCATGACGGCCCGGATGACGCTCTGGGCCTGGGCCATGAAGCGGATCAGTCGCTCGTTGGCGCTCAGGTCCAGAGCTGCTTCCCCGATGCCCCGCCCTCGCCCCACCGGCACCAGTTGGTACATGATGAGGATTGCCGTCCCCAGTTCATCCACGAGGTCCATTAGCGGCTCCAACTGATCCATGTTGTATTCCATGGCCGTGATGTTGATGTGCAGCGGGATGCCGGCCCGGCGCAGGGCGCGTATCCCCCGCAGGGTATCTTCAAAGGTACCAAGCTGACCACGCACAAAGTCGTGGGTGGCGGCATCGAAGCCGTCCAGGCTCACGGCACCGATCGCCACGCCGTAGCGGCGCAGGTCACGGGCCACCTCATCGTCAATGAGGGTGGCGTTAGTGGCCAGGGTATTGGTGAAGCCCAGGGCCTGGGTGTAGGCCAACAGCTCGAAGAGGTCGCCGCGCACCAGCGGCTCGCCGCCGGTGAAAGCCACCATGCGAAACTCGCTCACCTCGGCCAGTTGATCGAACAGGCGCTTGGCCTCCTCGGTGGTCAGTTCGTCGGCTGCGGGCTTGCCGCCGGAGGCGTGGCAGTGGATGCAGTGCAGGTTGCAGGCCGTCGTCATCTCCCAGACCGGGTGGGCCGGAAAGCCGATGCAACCCTGTCCCCACGACCCGGCAGTCCCGGGGAGACACTTGAAGCCGTAGGTGACAATCCAGCGCGGCAACTCCCTCCAGTGCGCCAGCGCACCCACGTACAGTGCACTCCCCAGTTGTCGGAGGAACAGACTCGGTGGCCACCAATAGGTACGCACCTTGCGCTTTGGTCTTTTTCCCCACTCCTGCAACCACTCGCCCATACGATCAATCCGTGAGGTAGCACTAAAGTGCCGAGCACCTGTGCTCAATGTCCGTATGCTCAACCCACAAAGGCAAAGATGTAGGCCGCCGTGGTGCCCAGGTTCACCATCAGGTTGGCGCCACAGAGCTTCTCCAGGGTGGTCCGATCCCGCCAGCGCCCGCCTAGCACAAGCACGACCAGGATCAGCGAGAGGGTCAGGATGGGCAGATAGAACCACAGAGCCCGCGTGGGCACGCCGTGACCCAGGGAGAGCAGCACTGCCACCCAGCTCCCCAGGCTGATGAGGCCATAGAGGCGGGAGGCTCGCTCTCGTCCCCATCGCACCATCAGGTTGGCCTTCCCTGCCTCCAAGTCGGCTGGGTAATCGGGGAATTCGTTGAGCAAGATCACGTTGAAGATGGTGAGACCGATGGGGATCGCCAGCCAGTGAACAAGCTGCGCTATCTCTCCCACCTGCAAGTAACAGCCCACCGCCACCGGCAGCCAGCCGTAGCAGAAAGCGATCCACAACTCGCCCCAACCCGTGCTCACCCAACGCACTGGCCGCGTGGAGTAAAAGAATCCAGCCAGCAGGCCCAGGGCGGCGAAGGGGATGGTCCACGGCCCTGTCCGATAGCCTAACTGCAGAGTCAACGCCACTCCGATGGCCAACAGCAGGCTGACTAGCGAGGCCCACAGCGGGGCGCGGCGCGGCAAAAGACCGCGCTGCAACACTCGGGAGCCCCCAGCGAAGCGGCTGGGAGTCAAACGAGCGGAGAGGGAATCCTCGGCGTAGTCCCAGTATTCCCCGGCGTAGTAGGTGGCCAGCATAACGAGCACCACGCCCAGCGTGCCCCAGGCGAAGACATCCCAACGGAAAGCCCCTCCTAGCCGCCAGGCCAGCACCCCACCCAGGATGAACGGCAGCACCCCCACAGAGTGGAAAGGCAGCCGGGAAAGAGCCACCCAGGCAGACAGCTTCTCACTTATCGTGGGCGTTTTGCTCGGCATTGCCTACTCCTGTCTTTTCTGGTAAAATAATCGCGGTTTCAAGGCCTGGCCTTTGGACAAACTCAGAGAAGTGGTCAGAAACCAGGTTTTTACAACCTTTTTGTATCCAACACGTACCAGTGGCAAGCAGCTCCAATGCCCTGGAAAGCACAATGTAGCAGAAAAACCTGGTTTCTCAGCTTTATCCAAACTCCAGCGAAGTGACCAGAGCGATCAATTGTACGGAGCACCGAGGCATGAAGCATTCGAAACAACTATGGACCGAGCTTGTAAGGGAACTCGCGACCTTCTCTCTGCTCGTAGCTTCAGTATCGCTGCTGTGGAGGAATAACCTGCTTCTGTTCGTGGTCGTGCTGGTGGAGTGCCTGGCAGCGCTGGCTCTTTGGCACGACCGACTCGATCTGAGCTTCTTCCTGGTCATCGCCGTGCTGGGCTCGCTAGCGGAGGCAGTGTTCGTGCACTTTGGCGTCTGGTACTATGCCAATCCCACTTTCCTTGGCGTTCCTCTTTGGTTCCCTTTGGCCTTCGGAACAACCGGTCTTATCGGGGAGCGGCTAGCTCGCACCATCACCGGGATGTGGGATCAAGCAAGTCCCCCTTGAGTCAGCAGCTCTTTCACCAGCGCCAGCGCCTCCTCCCTCGTCCTCACCTCCCCCTCCACCTGAGCCTCCCGCACCGCCTCCAGAAGCTCGCCAATGCGGGGCCCCTCCTGCAGGCCAAACTCCTCCATGAGGTCGTGGCCGCTGATCAGCTTGGGTGGGGAGATGACCTTATGGTGACGCTCATAATAATCGGCCAGCATCGAGGCCACGAACTCCACCCGCCTCTGCCAGCGAGCCATCCTGAGATTGGGCCCCCAGGTCGCCAGGTGATCGGCTAAATAGAAAAGCAAGGTGTCCACGCCGGCATCTCCCGTGTCGCGGAAGAAACGGTAAACGGCGCGCTTGGTGACCACCTCCTGGTCGGCCAAAAGGGAGGGGCGCATGTGGTTGGCCACGATGGTTTTGGCAAGGGCCACCTCGTTCCCACCGAAGCGCAGGCGCCTGAGAATGGCCCCCACCACCCCTACCCCTTCCCCCTCATGGCCGTAGAAATGTATAACCCCTTCATCATCAACGCTTTTGGTGGCAGGCTTGCCCAAATCGTGCAGCAAGGCCATCAACTTCAGCACCGTCAGGCGAGTGCGGTCACCAGAGATGAGCTGTGACAGATGAGCGCTAAGCTGAAAGGAGAAAGGAGACAAAAGAAGAGGAATCAGGGACAGTGCACCATCCGCCACCTCTTCTCCATCGTATCCCTCCACAACATCAACTACCTGCTCCAGCCATCTCACCGTCTCCAGCGAATGTTCAAAGACGTCCAGGTAGTGAGGGGCCGATTGCTCTACCCCCTTCAGCGTTTCCAGCTCAGGTATTATGACAACTAGCAGGCCAAACTCGTCCAGATAGCGCAAATTCTGTGGTGCCCCTGGTAAGGCCAGGATCTTGCTCAGCTCGTCGCGCACTCTTTCGGCAGAGACGTTGGCTATCAAAGGAACGGCTTGACGGAGCAGCCTCACGGTCCCCTGCTCGATGCTGGCCTCCATCTCGGCGGCCAGGCGCACTGCTCGCAGGGTGCGCAAGGGATCATCGAGAAAAGCCATCTCGGAGACAGCTCGTACCAGGCCAAGCTGCAGGTCGCGTTGCCCACTGTAAGGGTCTATGATGCGAGACCCTGTGTCTGCCTCCACAGCAACAGCAATGGCATTAACGGTGAAATCCCGTTTGGAGAGGTCGGTGATGATGTCATCCCCTTGCAGCCGGGCAAAGTCAATGAAGAGGCGCTGGCCGTCTTCCCCTCTGGTCACCACTCTAGCCGTGCAGCGTTCTTGGTCCAAAAGCACGAAAGCGCCACCCTCTCGATCAGCCACCCGGCGAGCCAGCTCTACGGCATCGCCCGCCACAGCGAAATCTATGTCATGGCTGGAGCACCCCAGCAGCCAATCCCGCACACAGCCGCCTACCAGATAAGCTTTGACGGAGCGCTCCCGCAAGAAGACGCAGACTTGTTCTACAATTGACCCCCTAGGGATGAGTTCGATCATTGGTAAGTTGATGAGTCAACGAGCAACGAGTCAATAAGTGGAGCCCTCGTTACTCGTTACTCGTTGCCCCTTGTGCTCCCCCTCAGCGCACACGAAGACAATCACTGGTTCCTCCCTGGGCCGATTGCGCTTAGCCAGGCGCCGGGCTTCCTCAGGTGAGAGGCCAACCCCCGCCACTCGCCCCCGCACGATGGCTATCCACCGCCCGGCATAGGGAGCTAAATCCAGTTCATCGGTTGAAGCAGCCACTTCGGCCAACCTCACACCCAGTAAGCCCGAGGCTGAAGCCATCGGGCTGAAAGGGCAAAGCCCTTCGGGCTGGTCATTTGCAGCCTCGTAGGGGCTTCGCTCTATCAGCGCGGGGATTCAGCCCCGCGCTATCCTCAGTTCCTCAGCCTTCTCAAGCCCGGCCGCCAGAGCTTTCAGGTTCATCTCTTCAGTACCCTTGGGTGCCCGGGCCGAGACGGCAGTCTGTATGGATTCCTTAGAGACCACGCCCGTCAGCCCTACAACCAAACCTAACCCCACCATGTTAGCCGTGATCCGCCGCCCTGTCGCCTCCTCAGCGATTTGGGTGATGGGCACCTGATAGGCTCGGCCAGTGGGCACACGTTCCACGTTAACAGAATCCACGATCAGGACGCCGTCCTCTTTCAACTCGTGGGAATACCTGTCACAGGCCTCCTGGCTCATGCAGAGGAGCAAGTCAGCGTTGGTCACCTTGGGATAGACGATCTCGCTATCGGAGATAATCACCTCCGACCTGCTAGCGCCTCCGCGGGCCTCAGCGCCGTAGGATTGGCTTTGGCTGGCATTCTTGCCGTCGTAGATCGCCGCCGCCTCGGCCAGGATCAAACCCGCCAGGATCATCCCCTGCCCTCCTGCCCCGGCCAGGCGGATCTCAAATCGTTTACCCACTACCCCTCCTGCGGCAACCCAAGCAATCGCCTGTAATGATAAGCTAAAGCGGTTGTTTTGTCAAGATAAACCAGGGTAGCCCAAAGTGACGCTACCCTGCCCAGCATGATTTGCATGGGAATGAGATTCGTGTATAATCCAGGTGGAGCACACATGGCATCAGACATCGAAGCGATCATCTTCGACTTTGGCGGAGTGATGGTGGACTTTCGCCAGATAGATTCGTTCCAGGAACAGGAATCCCGCCTGAGATTGCAACCTGGGGGCTTGACTGAGATGCTATGGCAATCGGCCGATTGGCGGCTGGCCGAAGTGGGGGCCATCACCGATGAGGAATACTGGCGGCGGACCGGCGCCCGGTTGGGCTTTCACACACCCGAGGCGATCCGTGACTTTGCGCAAGCGCTGTTCCGCGACGCCAAGACCGACCGACGGATGGCAGACCTGGTCCGACGACTGCGGCGGCGGTATCGCACGGGGCTGCTGAGCAATGCCAGTGATGTCCTTCCCCGGCTGCTGCGCGAACGCTACGGCTTGAATGGGTTGTTCGACGTAGAGGTGATCTCAGCAGTGGTGGGCCTGGCCAAGCCCGACCCGGTCATTTTCCGGCTAGCGCTGGAACGCCTGGGTACGGCCCCTGAGGCAACGATCTTTGTGGACGATTACGAGCCGAACGTGTCGGCCACGGCAGCGCTGGGCATCCAGGCCATCCACTTTGTCGGGTATAAGGCCCTGATCCTGGCGCTGCAGAAACAAGGTGTGATACTGGCCCCCAACAGAGACCAGCCATAACCCGAGAGGAGACAAAGCATGCCCAACGAAACAACCGAAGCTGTGCGCAGCGCCATCGAGGATCGGGCCACGTACCTCTTTTTCCTGCTCAAGGAGATGGAGGCAGCTCTAGGTCCGGAAGAGGCTGAGCGCTTGGCCAGCCGGGCCATCTACCGGTACGGCCAGACCAAAGGCCAGCAAATGGGCTCCCTGGCCACCCCAGCCGATTTCATCGCCCACCAGATGCAACCCGGCCGGCAAGAGATCTTCGACAAGGAAGCGATTGAAGCAGGAGAGACCCGGGGTGAGGTCCGCTTCCACTACTGCACCCTAGTCACGGCCTGGAAACGACTAGGGGCCACGCCGGATGAACTGTCCCGGCTGTGCGACATCGCCATGCAGGGCGATCACGGCATGATCAGCCACACTGAAATGACCCTGACGTTGCCCCGCTCTATTGCCAGGGGCGACCCGTACTGCCAGTTGATTCTGGAGCTAAAATGACAACCCAGGTATACACCGACGCCGCCGGCTTCACAGCTTTGCGCGAAGAATGGAATCCCCTCCTGCGCGATAGCGCATCCGATACCATCTTCCTGACCTGGGAATGGCAAAGTACCTGGTGGGAGCACCTGGGCGAGGGCGAGCTCTACCTGATCGCCGTGCGCGATGGCAGCCATCTCTCAGGCATCGCCCCCCTGTACCTGACCACCTCGGACAATGGGCTGAAGACCCTGTCCATCGTGGGTTGCCGCGACGTGTCCGACTACCTGGATATTATCGCCGCCAGCGGCCAGGAGGAGAGAGTTTACAGTGCCTTGCTGGATTGGCTGGGGAGCAATGAAGCGCCCACCTGGGACCTGGCCGACCTGTGCAACATCCCGGCTGCCTCCCCCACCCACCAGCTCCTGGTCGAGATGGCCACGGCTCGGGGTTACCAGGTCCAGACAGAGGTGGAAGATGTCTGCCCTATCATCTTCCTGCCATCTACCTGGGATGAATACCTGAGTTCCTTGGACGGGAAACAACGCCATGAGATCCGCCGCAAGCTCCGCAAGGCCGAGGACAGCGGGCAGATCAACTGGTACATCATGAACGAAGAGCACGACCTGGCAGCGGAGATGGAAGCTTTCATTGAACTGCATCAGAAGAGCGACGTTGACAAGGACGAGTTCATGGACGCCCGGATGGAGGGTTTCTTCCACGCCGCAGCCCAAGTCTTGCACGAGGCTGGATGGTTGCAGTTGGCTTTCATGGAAATCAATGGGGAGAAGGCGGCCACCATGCTGAACTTCGACTACCGTGATTCCATTCTGGTCTATAATTCTGGGTACGATCCCCAAAAGCACGCCTGGCTAAGCCCTGGCATCGTCCTCCTGGCCTACTGCATCCAGTGGGCCATCGAGTTGGGCCGGGCGAAATTCGACTTTTTGCGCGGCGACGAGGAATACAAGTTTCGTTTCGGCGCCCAGCCGACAGAGATCTATCGCCTGCTTATCGAGAAGAAATAGAAAAGCCTGCGAATTCCCATTCGCAGGCTAAAGCCAAAGTCGGCTAATAAGACTTCCGGAGTCTGGCAGACTTCGGAAGTCTTATGTTTCAGCGCCCACCCATGCCCGTAAGGGTGATGCCTCGCACGATCCATTTCTGGCCAACGGCGTAGATGATGAGCACCGGCAGCATGGCGATGACGGAGCCAGCCATCAGCAGGTGCCACTGCACGTTGTACTGGCCCTGAAATGCGCTGAGGCCCACAGGCAGGGTGCGCATCTTCAACGAGGTGGTGATGACCAACGGCCACAGGAAATCGTTCCAGGAGCCGAGGAAGATGAAAACGGCCAGGGCAGCAATGGCTGGGCCGCTTAGAGGCATGATGATCCGCCACCATATTCGCAAAGAGGACGCGCCATCCATGCGGGCCGCTTCGTCCAGGTCCATAGGAATGCCCAGGAAATACTGGCGCAGCAAAAAAGTGCTGAAGGCCGAGAAGGCTGGAGGCAAGATAAGGGCCTGGTAGGAATCGTACCATCCCAGCAGGCGGATGAGGATAAAGTTAGGAATCATCGTCACCTGGAACGGGATCATCAACGTGGCCAGGTAAAGCAGAAAAAGCACATTACGTCCCCGAAAGCGCAGCCGGGCAAAGGCGAAAGCGGCCAGGGAGGAGGTGAGGATCTGCAGGAAGGTGACACTGGTGGCCACCACCAGGCTGTTGAAATAAAAGCGGCCAAAGGGCATGATCGAAACAGTGGTGGCGTAGTTTTCCCAGGCGATGCGGCTGGGGATCCAGACGGGTGGGTAGGTGAAGATCTCCCGCGGTTCCTTCAGGGAAGTGCTGAGCATCCACACAAAGGGCAGCAACGTAACTACACTGCCGGCGATCAGGATGGCGTGCAATGCCAGATTGCGGGTTGCGGATTGTGGATTGCGGAATGGAAGATCCGAAATCCTCTGAGCCCCTGTTCGCCTCACATCAGATGGAAGCGCACTATCTCCCATACCTCGTCACTCCCCCGCTTCGTAGTGGACCCAGTGTCGTTGCAGACGGGTTTGGATAAAGGTGAAAGTGAAAATCAGGGTAAACAACACCCAGGCCATGGCCGAGGCTTTGCCCATGCTACCAAATTGAAAGGCGTTTTGGTAGATGTAGTAGACGATGGTCAAGGTAGCCTGTAGCGGGCCACCCTGAGTCCGGGTCATGACGTAGGGCTCGCTAAAGAGCTGGAAAGCGCCGATCATCTGAATAACGAGCAAGAAGAAAGTCGTCGGGCTAATCATCGGCATCGTGATGCGGCGGAAGCGCTGCCAGGCGTTGGCGCCGTCCACCTTGGCGGCGTCGTAAAATTCTTCCGGGACGGCCTGCAGCCCCGCCAGATAGATCACCATGGTGAAGCCAGTGTTCTTCCAGAGGGTGAGGATCACTACGGCCGGCTTTGCCCAAGAGGTGCTGCTCAACCAGTCCGGCGGACTGATGGGAAGCCCCGTTAGCTCCCCCAGCTTCCAGATCATGGCGCTGACAAGGCCAAAATTGCGGTTGAACATCCACTGGAAGACCAGGGCCGCGGCCACAATGGTGGTGACGACAGGCATGAAGTAGATCAAACGATAGAGGGTGATGCCACGGATCGCCTGGTTAAGAGCCACTGCCAGCGACAGGCCGAGAATCAGTTGCAGCGGCACGATAGTGACGGTGAAATAGGCAGTGTTCCAGAACGCCCTGTGGAAGATACGGTCCTGGGTCAGCAGTTGCGTATAGTTGGCTGTGCCGACAAAAGTTGGAGGGGTCAAAAGGTTCCAACGAACAAAACTCAGGGCCAGGGCCGCGATGACAGGGATGGCGACGAAGATCAGAAAGCCAGCGAAACTGGGCAACAGGAAGAGGTACGCTTCCCACTGCTGATCGGGCCGCCACCTGGCCCACCAACGGCGACGATAAACTTCCGAAGCTTTAGAGACGGCTCGACTGAGCTCGCCGAAGTCTTCGGAAGTCTTGCTCACGTCTTTGGGGAATGAAGACCTATGTGGTGGGAGGGTCATGATCAGATCCACAGGCCCTCTCCATCCCCCGCCTCGCTCCACTCGGCATCCCCTTCCTCTCCCAGATCTGGGAGAGGAAGGGGACTGGGGGGATGGTGAGGGCTTTTACTTTGGATAGCCGTGCTCCTTCAGGAAGGCGTCTACCTGTTTGCAGATCTCCGGCACAGCTTGTTCGGGGGTAGCCTCCCCGGCCCAGATGCGCTGCAGGCCAGGCAGGATGATGGACTCCTCCAGTTCGTCCCACTCGGGGAAGTAGCCAAACCGTCCCACCTTGGCGTTCTCGCCCTCGGTGAGGAAGACCTGGCGATTCTTGGGCGGCTGGCCGGATTTGAGGAAGTCGTCGGAGCGAGCGGTGGACTTGAGGGCCGGGAAGATCTCCCCGGAGGCGGTATAGAGGTGTTGACCGCCGTCCTTGCTCTGCAGCCAGCTCAGGAAAGTCCAGGCTGCCTCCTTGTTGTCACTGGCGCTGCTCATCACCCAGGCTGCGCCGCCGGCGGAGGCCGACCGCTGGCCGCCCTTGGGGATGGGCACCATGGCCACGTCATAGTTCAGGCCAGCCTGGTTAAAAGCCGACACCCGGCTGGAGTTCTGGATGATCATGGCAACCTGGCCGCTCTGGAAGACGGCAGCATCGCCACCGGCCTGGCTGAGGTCGGCATCACGCATGGCGTAGTTGTTGTTCATCAGGTCGGCGAAGAACTTGATGGCCTGCATGGCCGCCGGTTCGGTCAAGGTACATTTGGATGGGTTGCGCATGTCGTCCAGAATGCCGCCCCGGTTTTGGCCGATCCACAACTGATACTTGCCGCCCTCCATGCCCAGGGCATAGCGCTTCACCCGACCACTGGCCTCGACCACGGTCAGCTTCTCGGCGGCCGCCAGGAAGTCGTCCCAGGTCCAGTCATCGGTGGGATACGACACGCCAGCCTCGTCGAAGATGTCTTTGTTGTAGTAGAGCGCCTCCACGCTGATGTCGCGGGGCAGGCCGTAGACGCTGCCGTTGTACATGGCCGATTCCAGCAGTGCCGGCCAGTAGTCGCTCAGGTCATAGCCGGTTTTCTTAATCCAGGGGTCGAGGTTTTCCAGCACGCCATCGGCGGCGTAGCGAGGCGTAGGCCACAGGAAGAGCACGTCCGGAATCACCGACGCGTCACCGCTGGCCCAAAGGGTCTGGACCTTGGTGAAGTAGTCGCTCCATGGCTCGACCATGGTCTCGATTGTGATATGGGGATGTTCGGCCGTAAAAGCGTCTGCCACCTTCCTATGGGTTTCCGCCTCCGTTGGGCTGCCCCAGAAAGCCCAGAGGAGAGTGACAGGAGCGGGCTTGGCGAGCGCAATGTACGCTTCCGCTTCCTCGGCGCTGGGGATGAGGAGCTTCCAACCGGGATGGATCAAGTTGGGGTTTGCGATGTAGGCGAAGCTCGGATCATCCTTATATGTGGCGTTGGTAGCGCCGACGATGGCCCAATAGGCCGGGCCGCTGCCCAGGTACTTCTCCGCCAGGGTCCAGAGGTTGTCACCTAGCTTAACTGTGTAGGTCAATTCCCCCTGGGCCGGCGGAGCACCGTTGGCCGCGCTCACCCCCAGAGCCAATGCCAGTAACAGTGTCACGATGAAGAGTATTCGTTTTTTGCACATTTGGGTTCCTCCTTGCTTAGATATTGGATATTGGATGCTGGATATTGGATATTGACTATACATGCATATCTGACCTCCTCCTTTCTACGTCGTGAACTGCGGTAAGTATCTGGCGTGGACTTCGAGCAGCTCGTCCAGCGTCTTCTCGGCAGCCTCCCAGGACTGGATCACCGGATCAATCAGCATGGCCTGCAAGGCCAGCTCCCGCGAGCCCTTCACCGCCGCGTCAACGGCCAGGCTCTGCACATAAACCTGCGTGAGCAGGGGAGCAACGCACGCATCAGGCAGGGCGCCCATGTGGAGGCCCCGCAATCCGTCGGCCGAGGCCATGCCCGGGATCTCGACCACGGCCCAGTCAGGCAGGTTCTCAATACAGCCATCGTTGCGGATGTTTAGCGCCGGGATGTAGTTGTCGCGGTTGTCGGCCACCCCCGTAATGATGAGCACAGTGTATTCTCCGGAGGGGAATAGTCCCAGGCCGTCAATGTTCTCTGGTGCGTAATCATCAGGAGTCGGGGCGCGATCCCATACCTCGGGCACCGGGCGCACGCCGTCGGCGATCTCCCGTACCCGTCTGGCGAAGCTGCTGAAAGTAGTATCCCAGAACTCCCACGGAGGGCCATCGGTGCCGCAGAACTCATGGGCATAGGGCAGGTACTCCCCGGTGTGGTCATCGCCAGCGTAGGGGAAGAGGCCAAAGGTGCGGAACAGACGGCGGCAGAGGATGTGGGACTCCTGGTGCGGGCCTGATGGTTCATAGTACGGCTCGCGCTCCCGCAACAGCGGGTAGACGTCCTCGCCCGTGCTCTGGCGGCGGAGGTCCAGGAACCAGCAGAAGTGGTTCAGCCCAGCGGCCTTGCCCTGCAAATCAGCAACCTCGATGCCGGTGATGTCGCTGACCATCTCCAGCCCCATCGTCAGCCCGTGGCACAGTCCAGCGTAAGCGATATCGGTGTAACGATCGAGGGCCAGGCAGATGCGGCTTTCAGGGTTGGTAAAATTGAGGAGCAGGGCTTTGGAGCAAAGCCTCTCCATATCGCGGGCGATGCCGAGAAGCAAGGGGACATTGCGTAGCGTGTGCGAGAGCCCGCCGGGGCCGCCGTTCTCGCCCAGGACGTGCTGGATGCCGTGCTTGAGGGGGATTTCGAAGTCCTTTTTCCACGTCGCCACGCGGTCCACCGCCACCGAGGTAATGACGAAGTCGGCCTCAGGCAGGGCTTGCCAGCGGTCGGTGGTAGCCTCAATGGTGAGGCCAGCGTCCAGCGTCTGGTTGAGGCGCTGGGCAAAGCGCGTCATCAGGTCGAGGGCCTCGGGGTTGGTGTCCACCAGCACCACTGTACTGCCGCTAAGGGCCGGCTCCAGCACGAAATCCTGGATCTGGGACGGCCCGAACGAGATGCTGCCGGCACCGATAAAGACGATTTTCACGGGCTGCATAGGTTACACCTCTAATCTCAACCCAGGATGATGCGCTTGAAAGACTCGGCGTAAGTCATATCCCGCCCCGTCGCCTCCTCCCGGGCCCAGGCTCGGATCCCTTCCTCCAAATCCTGAATATGGCTTACTTGACTTTCGTGCTTCTTGAGGGCTGCGATCTTGAGACCGATGGTGTCGCTGATGTCCACCCAGAGGTTCCGTGAGGGTGCTCCTCGGAGTAAGACCTCTCGCACGGTGTGGGGTTCCAACCCCTCGGCCAGGAGTTCTGGGAAGATGTAGCGGGTGCTGGCCGAAGGGAAGACGGCATCCAGGGCAGCATCGCCAGCGGCGCGGTGGTCAGGGTGATTCAGGTAACCATCGCCGTAGCGGAAGGTGGGGTCTGGGCAAACGACGACGTCCGGCCGGTAGCGGCGGATGGCCCGGGTGAGATCCCGACGTAGGGCCAGGGTGGGCCGAAGAGTGCCGTCCTCGTAACCCAGATAGACGATTTCCTCCACTCCCAAAAGCCTGGCGGCCGCGTCTTGCTCAGCTCTTCGAATGGCGACCATACGTTCCGGTTCCACTTGGGGGTCATTACTGCCACGGCTGCCGTCAGTGCAGATCACGTAGATGACAGTCTTGCCTTCCCGGGCCCACTTGGCCACCGCACCGGCCACGCTGAACTCTGCATCGTCGGGGTGAGCCGTGATGACCATGACCCGTTCTGCCTCTTCAATCACTCCAGAATCTTCCATCATTAAATCTCTGTAAGCAAGGTGAGTTTTGGGCGAGTTGAAGCTTTTGGCGCCCCTGGCAGGACTCGAACCTGCAGCCTGCTGATTCGAAGTCAGACGCTCTCTCCAATTGAGCTACAGGGGCGCGGGTAATTCATTGTAACACGGGGTGGAAGCGTTGTCAAACAAGGACCTAGACGACTTGCACCTTCATGATGTCCGTCGTGCCAGGGCCGCTGCTCGCCGCTCCGGCAGTGACCACTACCACGTCGCCTGGCTTTACCAATCCATGCTCTTGAGCAGCCCTGACCGCACCAGCGATTATTTCATCGGTGCTCTCCGCGCGCCTCGACAGCAGCGGACGAACCCCCCAGTAGAGGGCCAACTGGCACTGAACCCTGGGGCTGGGTGTAACGGCGATGATGGAGCAGCGAGGACGATATTTAGAGATGACCTGAGCAGTGTGGCCTGAGATAGTGGGGGTGATGATCGCCGCTGCCCCCAGATCACAGGCCGTCTCACGGGCGGCATGGCTGACGGCGTCGGCAATGGAGGTCACCGGGCCAAGGGGCGGACGGGGCCTAGCCAGGCCTTCCATTCCACCCCGCTCAGCCTCCTCGGCGATCCTGACCATCGTCCGCACGGATTCGAGGGGATACTTACCCACCGCCGTCTCACCAGAGAGCATGATAGCATCGGTGCCATCCAGGATGGCATTGGCCACGTCGCTGGCTTCAGCCCTGGTAGGCCGCGGGTTATGGATCATCGAATCCAACATCTGGGTGGCGGTAATTACCGGCTTGCCCACAGCGTTGCATTTGGCAATGATCATCTTCTGCACTATGGGCACAGCCTCTGGCGAGGTCTCGATCCCCAAATCGCCACGGGCCACCATGATCGCGTCCGCCGCCTCGATGATCGCATCAATGTCGTCCACAGCCTCCGGTTTCTCGATTTTGGCCACCACAGGCACGGGGCTGCCGGAGGTTGAGAGCTCCCGAATCATCTCCTTCAGCTCCTGTATCTCGCCTGAGTGGCGCACAAAGGAGAGGGCAACCCAGTCCACTTGCTGCTCCAACACAAAGCACAAGTCTCGGCGGTCCTTATCGGTGATGGCCGGAATGGCGTGAGAGGCGCGGGGCAGGTTCATTCCCTTGTTGGTCTGGAGTAAACCTCCGGTGATCACCTGACAGGCGATGTCCGTCTCCCCGGTGGAGAGCACCTCCAGCTCCAGCAGCCCGTCGTCAATGAGGATGCGATCGCCGGGTTCCACGTCTCGGGGAAGGTGGGCATACTGGACGGGCAACTCGCCAGAGGCCTCGTGACCTACAATGGGCCGTGTAGTCAGGCTCACCTTCTCCCCCGAAACCAAAAGGACCCCTTCCCCCTCCATCTCCCCAACCCGCAGCTTGGGCCCCTGGAGGTCGGTCAGGATGGCTATAGGTTTCCCCACTTCGCTAGCCACGGCGCGGATGCGCTCGATGTTCCCGCCGTGGTAGGATTGGTCGCCGTGGGAGAAGTTCAGACGAGCCACGTCCATGCCGGCCAGCATCAGCTCTCGCAGCATCTCAGGGGCATGGCTGGCTGGCCCGATGGTACAAACGATCTTAGTACGCAGCATCTGTTGTTCTTAACTCTCCTCATCCGTCGGCAGAGGGACTACCTGGACCGCTGCGGGCCCTTTGGGGGTTTGTTCGATCTGGAACTCCACCTCCTGGCCGTCTTGCAGGGTACCGTAGCCCTCGATGCCGGTGCGGTGAACGAAGATGTCCTCACCGTTGGCCTTAGTAATGAACCCCCAGCCTTTGATGGCGTCGAACCATTTCACCCGTCCAATGAGCTTAACTCCAGGCTCTTCGGCAGCGCGGCAGCGAGGGCAGAACTTGGGCTCGAACAACTCGGCCCCTCGCTCGGCCATTTCTCGCTGTTCGGTGACGGTGAACACAAATTGAGCTCCGCATTGCTCACAAGTGAGCATCTTGTCTGAATAATACATTTTGCCTCCTTGCCATATCAAACCAGGATTTGACCTCCTGGCAGGGTAAGCTGTGCCTCTACTATATGCCATTTCCAGGCTTTTGTCAAACAATATGACAACGAATCTATGGATTGAACGAATTGGGGCGCTTCAGCACGGATTCGTTCAATCCCTGAGTTCGCTGTCAGATGCTGTCGCCTAAGAAAAAAGGCGGTGACCGAACTAAACTCGATCACCGCCCTCCCCTCCAACGTGGCCTCTTATTGTGTTATGACGAGCTGGCGACCAGGAGCAACTCGGCTTCTTCCACCTGCGAGATGGTCGGCTCCTCGGCGGCTTCTTCCCTAACCAGTGCCAGTTCCACGTCCTCAAAGGTCCCTGAAGAGAGTTCACCCTGATGTCTAGGCTGGCCCCGAAAACCCGTTCCCGCCGGTATCAGCTTGCCGATGATGACGTTCTCTTTGAGGCCGAAAAGATCGTCCTGCTTTCCCTCGATGGCCGCACCAGCCAGAATCTTGATGGTATGCTGGAAGGAGGCGGCCGAAAGGAAGCTATCGGTGTTGAGGGCAGCCTTGCTGATCCCCAAAAGGACGGGTTGAGCTGTAGCTTGGCGACCACCTTCCGCAGGCATTCTGGCGTTGACCTCAGCGAAGGCCAGGCGGTTCGCAAGCTCCCCCGGCAAGAGCTCGGTATCGCCCGAGGAGGTTACCTGCACCTTGCTCAGTATCCTGCTGATGATTAGCTCAAAGTGCTTGTCGTTGATGTTCACCCCCTGGGAGCGGTAGACCTTCTGAATCTCCGAGAGTAGGTAGAGCTCAGTAGCATCCCGTCCCAGGATACGCAGGATGCGATGCGGGTTCTTTGAGCCCTCTGTCAATTGCTGACCCGCCTTCACCCAATCGCCCTCACCCACGGTCATCCGTGCCGCTGACGGTACCTCATACTCTCGCTCCTCCCGTCTCTCGTAGACTACGGTGATATGGCGGTCCTCCCGCCAGACCCGTCCGCCCCTCTTAGCAACTTCCCTCTTCTCGCCACGGCTAGCGATAGGCGCTCCATCGGCTATCTCGTCGCCATCCTCGACCAGGATCTTCCAGCCACGCACGATGTCATACTCGTCGCGGAAAACCTCACTATTGATGACCTGGATGTAGCGCATCCCCTCCGCGCGTCGGATCTCCACTAGCCCCTCAATGTCGGACATGAGGGCCTCGCCTTTAGGGTTCTTGCGTGCCTCAAAAAGCTCCTCCACCCGAGGCAAGCCGTGGGTGATGTCCCCGCCGGAGGCCACTCCGCCAGTGTGGAAGGTGCGCAGGGTAAGCTGGGTGCCCGGCTCACCGATGGATTGAGCAGCCACGATGCCCACCGCGGCCCCTACTTCAACCATCTTCCCCCGGCCCAGATCCCGTCCGTAACACTTGGCGCAGAGGCCGTACCTAAGCTGGCAGGTCATCGGCGAGTGCACATAGATCTCCTCAATGCCAGCCGCGTCAATGGCCTCCATGGCTTCCTCCTCGATCATCTCCCCGGTGGAGACTATGATCTCGCCCGTGCCAGGATCAGCAATTGGCCCCGCTGCGACCCGACCCAGGATTCGCTCCCCCAAGGTCTGGCCACCCACATCGTCTGATTTCCTGATCCAAATGCCGCTTCTGGTGCCACAGTCCTCAGCATTGATTATCGCGTCCTGGGCCGCGTCCACCAGCCGCCGAGTGAGGTAGCCGGCGTCGGCGGTGCGCAGGGCGGTATCGGCCAAGCCCTTGCGCGCCCCGTGGGTGGAGATGAAGTACTCCAGGGCCGTCAGCCCTTCCCGGAAGTTGGACAGGATGGGCATCTCTATGATGCGGCCCGAGGGATCGGCCATGAGCCCCCTCATGCCCGCCAATTGGCGGATGGGCTGGAAGCCTCCCTTCGTGGCCCCTGAGAAAGCCATCATGTAGACGTCGCCACTGGGGTCCAAAGCTTTAGCCACGGCCTCGGTAACATCATCGGTGGCCTGGGTCCAAAGCTCGATCGTCTTGGCGTACCGCTCCTCCTGAGTCAGAAGACCCCGCCGGTACTGACGCTCCACCTGCTTCACCTGTTCGTCCACCCGGCTCACAATCTGGGCCTTTTCCTCAGGCACGGTCAGGTCGGAGACGGCGATAGTCACACCTGATCGAGTGGCATACTTGAAGCCGATGGCCTTGATCCTGTCCACGAGCTCGGCGGTCGCTTCCAGGCCGAGCTTTTGATAGCACTTGGCCACCAAATCCTTCACCCGCCCCTTGTCCAAACTCTCGTTCACAAAGCGCAGTTCATCGGGCAAGATCTGGTTGAAGATGGCCCGGCCAACCGTAGTTTCCACAGGATGCTTCGTGGCCATGCGGCGCTCTCGTACATGCAACACCTTGATCTTAGCGTGCAGGTCAACCTTTCCCAGATCGTAAGCCAGGGAAACCTCATCAAGGTCAGTGAAGGCTTTGCCCTCGCCACGACAGCCATCCTCTTCCATGGTGAGATAATAGCACCCCATAACCATATCCTTGTCGGGGCCTACAATGGGCTCACCGTGGGCTGGCTTGAGCAGGTTATGCGTGGATAGCATGAGCCTTCGTGCCTCTTCCACGGCGTCCTTGGATAGCGGCACGTGCACAGCCATCTGGTCGCCATCGAAATCGGCGCCAAAGGCGGCACAGACCAAGGGGTGAATCTGGATGGCCTTGCCCTCAACCAGAAGAGGCTCAAAAGCCTGGATGCCCAGGCGGTGCAGGGTAGGGGCGCGGTTGAGCAGTACTGGCCGCTCCTTGACCACCTCTTCCAGGATCTCCCAGACCTCGGGACGTTCCCGCTCGATGATCCGCTTAGCCCCCTTGACGTTGTTGGCGTAGTTGTATTCCACCAACTTGCCGATCACAAAAGGACGATAGAGCTCTAGGGCCATACTTCTGGGCAGGCCGCACTGGTGTAGCCTCAACTCCGGGCCGATGACGATCACCGAACGACCTGAGTAGTCCACGCGTTTGCCCAGAAGGTTACGGCGGAAGCGTCCTTTCTTGCCCTTGAGCATGTCCGAGAGGGACTTCAGTTCTCGTTGGCCGCGCCGGGACCGGGCCTTACCTCGGTAGCTGTTGTCAATGAGGGAGTCAACCGACTCCTGGAGCATCCGCTTCTCATTGCGCACAATGACGTCGGGCGCCCCCAATTCCAGGAGACGCTTGAGACGGTTATTGCGGTTGATCACCCGCCGATAGAGGTCATTCAGGTCACTAGTAGCGAAGCGGCCTCCGTCCAACTGGACCATGGGCCTAAGCTCTGGCGGGATGACAGGCAGCACGGTCAAGATCATCCACTCAGGGCGGTTGCCCGATTTTCGCAGAGCCTCCACTACCTGCAGCCTTTTGACCGCTTTCTTGCGGCGCTGTTTTGAACGACTGGAACGGACCTCAACCCACAACTCCTTGGCCATGACGTCCAAATCCATCGCCTTCAGGATTTCATAGAAGGCCTCAGCCCCCATACCCGCCTTAAAGACCTGGCCCCATTTAGCCCTTAGCTCCCGGTAGCGAGCCTCGTTCAAAAACTGCATCTGGGCCAGATCCATTAGCTCATCGCGATCAGTCTCGATCTTTTCCTTTAAGACCTCTATCTCTCGATGCAACTTCGCCCGCAGGCTCTCGATATCCTGCTCCAAAGCATGGCGCAGGTCCCCGATCTCGGCTTCCACCAAGGTCTTGTTCCGTTCCTGTTCACCTCTGATCCGGGCCTCGATCTCACTCAACTTCTCCTGCACGGCCTTATTCAAAAGAACCAAATGGTCGCTGCCCATCGTCTCGCCCTTCTCGACGATGATCTCCTCTGTGGGCGAGAAGATCAGAGGAGCCCGCACTCTATTGCCCTGGCGAGTCTCTATCTTCGCTTGCAAGGCTTTAGCCTCTTTCATGATCTCCTCGGTGGCTGCGGCTAAGTCCTCCTCCAGGCGCTGATGAGTGGCCTGCCGGACCCCCTCCAGTTTCTCGACTTCCGCAGCCAATTTTTGCTCTATCTCAGCAATTTGCTCTTGGGTCTCCTTCTCCGGGCGGGCCTGTTCCAGGGCCAATTCCTCTTCCAGGCGATGCAGAGCTTTCTGTCGCGCCTCCTCGTCAATCTCGGTAATGATGTACTGAGCAAAGTAGAGGACGCGATCCAGGTTTCGCCGCGAGACGTCCAGCAACAGCCCCAAGTAGCTAGGCACACGCCGCGTATACCAGACGTGGGCCACCGGGGCCGCCAGGCCGATGTGCCCCATGCGCTCCCGCCGGACCGAAGAGCGGGTTACCTCCACCCCACATTTATCGCAGACTATGCCCTTGTAGCGCACGTTTTTGTACTTGCCACAGTAGCATTGCCAATCCCTGGTAGGCCCGAAGATAGCCTCGCAGAAGAGGCCATCTTTCTCGGGCCTTAGCCGGCGGTAGTTGATGGTCTCCGGCTTGGTCACCTCGCCATAGGACCAGGAACGTATCTCCTCTGGCGAAGCCAGACTAATGCGCAAGGCGCTGAAATCTTTTACCTCCAAGATGTCTCCTCCTAATTTGGGTATTGAATATTGGATATTGATTATTGATCGCAAGCTTCGAGATATTTGGCGGTAGTCTCAATAGAGCGATGGCCCAACAGTCGCGCCACGAGTGAAAGATCCCCTGTGTCCTCCAGGGTGGACACAGCGAAGGTATGCCGCAAGACGTGAGCTGATACGTCCTCCAGTCCAGCAGCTTGGGTGTAGACACGGATCAATCGCTGGATCGTGCGCACCGAAATGCAATCCCCTCCCTGGCTCAGAAAGAGATTGCCGGCGCCATCTGAAGATGGGCGAACCCGCAGATAGTCCCGCAAGGCGGCACAGGCAAAGGGATTGAGGGGGATCCGTCGGCACTTATGGCCATCATCTTCTCCCACTAGCAACAAACCCTCTCCATCGCCCCGCAACTGGACATCGGATAAGCACAGTCTTGTCAACTCTCCCAGCTTGATCCCCGTTTGAAGCAACAACTGGATGATAGCATAGTCGCGCTTGACCAAGCTGGGCCGCCCCTCTTGTACCGCCTGAAGGAGGCTAGTGACCTCCGCAGGAGCTAGCGCCCGAGGTGAATTTGATCCAGATATCGAGATCAACTTCACCTCGGATGCGGGATTGCTCTCCGTCAGACCAGTTTCCATCGCAAAACTGTAGAATTTGCGAACAGCCTGCAGACGCCGATTGATCGTAGCAGAAGCCCACCCCTCATTGGTGTGCATGTGGCAGCGATATTCCCGGATGTCGTCGGGCGTCAACTCCAATAGGGAAGATGTCGCCCCCTTGACATCAGCGTGCCAACGAGCGAGGGTTCTCAGGTCGGCCAGGTAGTTCACGATGGTTCTTGATGCCAGAGCCAACCGCGCTAAGTGCTCTTCGAATCGGGTGAACAGTTCCTCGACGTTCTCAACCACCAGCCAATACCTCTGGTATCCCTTAGCGAAAAAAGAGCGCCTGAGATCACAACTCCCATCGCTCTTAGACCATCATTGGTCATTTTATACGCAATAATTATACGCCTTTTGGCCGAAATTGTCAAGTAAGCCCAACGCCCACTATGGACCGGAGGTAGGTCTCGATGAAATCATCCAGGCCCCCATTGAGAACAGCTTCGGCATTGCCTGTTTCGTAGCCAGTACGCAGATCCTTGACCATTTTATAAGGCTGCAGAACGTAGGAACGGATCTGGTTGCCCCAGCCAGCCTCGATGTGCTTGCCTTTGAGGCGTACCTGTTCCGCCTCCTGTTTCTCTCGCTCCAGATCGAACAGACGGGCTCGCAAGACCTTCATGGCCGTCTCCCGATTCTGGGCTTGCGAGCGCTCGTTCTGGCAGGTCACAATGGTCCCTGTGGGCAAGTGGGTGATGCGCACCGCTGAACTGGTCTTCTGCATGTGCTGCCCGCCTGGCCCGCTAGAGCGAAAGGTGTCAATGCGCAGGTCATCCGGGTCTATTTCCACTTCGATCTCCTCTCCGATGTCGGGCCAGACCTCCACCAGGGCAAAGGAAGTATGCCGCCGGTGAGCGGCGTCAAAGGGCGAAAGGCGCACCAAGCGGTGGACGCCTTTCTCCGCCTTTAAATAGCCATAGGCGTGCTCTCCTTCAATACCAACGATGACCCTCTTCAGACCCGCTTCCTCACCTGGCATGCTGTCCAGGATGCTGGTCTTGTAGCCATGTCCCTCGGCCCAGCGCAGGTACATCCTGAGCAGCATCTCCGCCCAATCCTGGGCCTCGGTGCCACCCGCCCCAGCGTGGATGGCCAGGATGGCATCGTCTCTGTCGTGCTCGCCCGAAAAGAGGAGCCAAAACTCCAAGCCGTCCAGCTCGGCCTCAATGGCCTCGGCTTCGCGGGCTATGTCGCGAGCCATAGCCTCGTCCTCATCGGCTATGGTCAGCTCGAGTAGGGCTCGCACGTCAGCCACCCGGCCCGCCAGCTCCTCCCAAACCCCGACCTCCTCCTGCAACGAGGCCAGCCTCTGCATCACGGCCTGAGCCTCCTCCGGACGGTCCCAGAAGTTGGGCTCCACCGCCCGTCTCTCTAGCCGCGTTATCTCCTGCTCCTTGCTGGCCAGGTCAAAGACGCTCCTTCATCTGCTCGATGCGCCGTTCCAACTCGTCTAGCTCGCTCATAAGTTCCTCCATAACTGTTCACCTCCCAATTTCGTCTGAAGTGTACCCTGGAAACCAGTAATAGCAATTCTCATGCCCAAGCGGGTATATCAAATTGCCCCCATGTGTTTGAACGAGATCCTACCAGTTCAGTTGTCCTGTAAAACCAGCCCATGCTACGTAGGCTGAAACTAGCGCATCAAGTTCATTGTCGTTATTTAGAGGGATCGGGGTAATGCCTATCAGGTTGAAGAACCAGTTAGCCAGCAGTGTGATATTGTCCGCAGCTTGGTTGATCATGCTTATCGGAGCACCAATGGCTATGAGTGTCGCCTTTGGATGGGTCTCAGTTATTGCTGCTTGGGAAAACTGTTGCTTGAGGCGCAAACCTAGCGCTGGTCCCTGAACGACGACTGAGCCATACAAACTGTTGGTTGCCAGAATTCGATTCGCTATTTGTGAGTAGGTCCGTCTCAGAAATAAGTCTTGGCCACGCCATCCGCTTGAGGAGTCTGACCAAGTGAGCGGGGCATCTATTAAGACGTTGCCAGCCATCGAGAGAATGGCTACTCCAAAATTGGTGCTTCCAGCGGGATCAAAACCAGCAAACATCCATATGATCCTTGTGTATGGCGCCTAACGGATGGGAGCTGAGGCGCAGCGCCGGATTTGCAGAGCCGTCTTGCTGGACAACGCTAACTCCTGAAACGAACCGCCGGTGCAACCCAGCGTCGATAGGCGCTGTCGCCTCCAGCGACGGGTTGGGCGGCGCCCACAAATGCAAGATTACCATCTTTCTACCAAGCAAATACGTGGCAAACTACGATGGAGTCTTGCTTGCTTCCCTCGCGTTTATACTCTGAATCAGCTTGATGTTTGCCCTGAGCCATTCGTTAACCAGTTCCTGAATGTCGATTTCTCTTTCATCTGCTAACTGGTTCATGAAGTCACTCACGTCTGGCTCAAGGTAGACTGGAAAGCTGAACACTGCGTCGGGGCTATAGAATTTACCTCGTTCGCCTTTGGAAAAATCGTACTCTGCTTTCATTCATTCCTTTCCTGGTATTGCCGTGACTCCCTACTTGTTGCTCTACGTGCTGAAATGATGCGGATCTCGATCAAGTTCTCATCGACCTGCTTGAATGTATGCACCACCACTCGCAAAACCCCGCCATCATCAATGCCCATCGTGATCCAACGGTCCTCATACTCGCTGTGCTCTTCATCGTAGATGGACAGTTGATTAGAATCCCGAAACACGGTCGCCGCTCTGCGAAAAGACACCTTGTGCTCGCGAACGTTTGTTTTCTCTTTCGCCGGGTCCCACTCGAAACTGTAGCGCAATCGCCACCTCCGGCTCTATTATACTCCAATTTGTTCAGTCGCGCCGCCCAACTACTGAATCTGCCGATAAGTGACAGGCAATGTGTTGTTAGTCAAACAATCCATTCACGAACTCGATAGCATCGAACTCAGCCACGTCCTCCAGGCCTTCGCCGGTGCCCACGAAGCGGATAGGCAGGCCCAGTTCTTTAGCAATGGCGAAGACAACACCCCCCTTGGCGGTGCCTTCCAGCTTGGCCAGGAAAATGCCCGTTACCTCCACGTCATCCTTGAAGTGCCTGGCCTGGGCGAGGGCATTCTGTCCAGTGGTGGCATCTAGGACCAGGAGAGTCTCATGGGGCGCGTCGTGGACTTGCTTGGCCGCCACGCCTCGCACCTTCTTGAGCTCCTGCATCAGGTTGTACTTGGTGTGCAGGCGGCCAGCCGTGTCCACGATGAGTATGTCTGCCCCACGAGATCGAGCGGCCCGGATAGCATCATAGACCACAGCCCCCGGATCGGCTCCCGGCTGATGAGCGATGACCTCACAATCAGCTCGCTGGCCCCAGATCTTAAGCTGGTCAATGGCCGCCGCCCGGAAGGTATCTGCCGCGCCGAGGATGACTTTTCTGCCCTGCTCCTGGTAATAATGAGCCAGTTTGGCGATGCTGGTGGTCTTGCCCGAGCCATTGGCTCCCACCACCAGGATGACCGTGAGCAAGCGTGGTTCATTGATGCGCAAGGGGGGCCTGCTATCCAACACGGCTATCAGCTCGTCTTTCAGCATCCCCTCCACGGCTTGTGTATCACGCACTCGCTCTTTACCGACGCGCGCTCGCAGTCTTTCCACCACTTCAAACGTGGTGTTCACTCCGACGTCGGCCTGGATCAGGAGCTCCTCCAGTTCCTCCCACAGCTCCTCGGTGACCTCGTTTGCTCCAAATAGGCCAGCGACCCGCCCGAAAAAAGACTGGCGGGTGCGCGTCAAGCTGTCCTTTATCTTTTCCGAACGACCGAACACAACCAGGCTTACCTCCAACGATAATTATACTACAAAGAGCCGATTATGACAAAGGGGCGCCCCGATAAGCGAAGTTGACAAATTCGCCAACCTCGCCTAGAATTTGGAGCAAGCGAGGCTGAAGCCCTAGGGATAGCCAAATCAGACTTTGCCGACTACTATCCAACCTGAAAAACTATAGCCTGCCTTTCAAAATCAAATTGCGGAGGTAATGTCCTTTGTCCGAACTGACTTACGACCTGCGCCTGTTGCCCGGCGCCGACGCCGTCCTCGACGCGGTCGTCAGCGGGACCCTGACGAGTCCGGGCCTGTACCGACTCCAGCTCCAGGCCGAGCGCTTGTTACTCGTCGCTGGCTTCGATGAACTAATCTGCCTGGACACCCTCGACTTTGTGCCTTTCGGCTACCAGGTGAAAACGGCACAGACGGCACTGCGCCGCTTCCGGGGCCGTGGCCTGCTGTGCGACGAGGTTGGCCTGGGCAAGACCATCGAAGCCGGCCTGGTGCTGAAAAGGGCTCTTTCTGTCGGGTGAATCAGACGGTGTTTGAGCCAAGGACTGCAGACGGGATCGAAGCGCAGCTCCAGGCTGAGATCGAAGCCCTGCAGCAGGAGTACCAGGTGCCTGGGAAGCGCATAAACTTTTACTACGTCCTGCACGATTTGCCGCGCCCGGAGCGTCGGCTGTTGCTGCGCGGCCAGTGGAAAGACGACGCGGCCCTTTCCAGAGCACGAACCACTTTCATGGAGACGTACGCATCTCGGCGTCCTCGCCAGTACTGAGACACAGCGGCGTACAGCCGCTTCGCTCAATGCCCTCCTTTCGGTCGGGACTGCGTGTATGCCGGGAACGTTGGTCAAAACGCCGACTGACAGGTCAAGCAGTCCGGCCATCGTCGAAAGGGGTGTCAGATATATCATGCGAAACTCCGTCCCACCACCAGATCACACGTTGACCAATCTGGCCGTGCGCGCATGGGGGGCGTGGGTGACAGGCCCGACACCGAGCGAGTGGCGGTGGCCAAGGAAGAGATCACCTGCGCCCCGAAACGCTCGCTGGAGCAAAAACGGAGCACCAAAGAGAGGATCAGATGACAGAGAAGGAGAAACTCGAGCAACTCTCAGTCTTTTTCCCGGCGTACAACGAGGAGGAGAACGCTCCCATCGTCGTGGAAAAAACCCTGAAGGTCCTTCCCGGCGTGGCCGACGAGTACGAGGTGATCATCGTCAACGACGGCTCTCAGGACCACACAGGGGAGGTCGCAGAAGAGCTGTCCAGAGCTCATCCCAGTGTCAGGGCCATCCACCACGAGATAAACCGCGGATACGGGGGCGCTCTGCGCACCGGGTTCAGAGCGGCCAGATACCCTTGGGTGGCCTTCATTGACTCCGACGGTCAGTTCGATTTCGCCGACATCGAGCGGTTCTTGCCCTTTACCCAGAGCGCAGACCTCATCCTGGGCTACCGCCTGCAAAGGGCCGATTCCGCTGTTCGCCGGCTGTACACCTTTGGCTGGGCCCTGATCCCCCGGCTCCTGCTCGGCCTGGACGTCAAGGATTATTCCTGCGGCTTCAAGCTCATCAAGAAGTCCGTCATTGAGGCTGTGGAGCCGCTCCAGGGCGAGGAGAAAGTCTACCAGATCGAGCTGCTGGTCAAAGCGAAGCGCAAAGGGTTCAGGTTCGCCGAGGTCGGCGTCCATCACTACCCCAGGGAGTTCGGCAAACAAACCGGAGCAAGCCTCAAAGTGGTGTTCCGATCAATCCGGGAGATGTTCGATCTCTACAGGAGGCTAAGATCATGATTGTTCCCAAAAGGAGGCACGGACCATGCTAGATAGAATCACCATTGATCCGGAGATCTTTCACGGGCAGCCGTGCATTCGAGGCATGAGGATGCCTGTGTATGTGGTGCTCGATTTGCTAGCCTCTGGCCTATCTATAGCGGAAATCCTGGACGAGTATCCCTATCTCGAGGAAGAGGATATCTGGCAGTGTATTAAGTATGCGTCCTGGCTGGCTCGTGAGCAAACAATTGAGTTGGTCAGAGAGGTGGCATCCTCTTGATGAGATTCCTTGCCGATGTACCTATTTCGCCAAAGACAGTGGCCTGGCTGAATGCATCTGACCATGATGCGATCCATGCCGTTGGAGCAGAGTTAGCTACTGCTAGCAAGAGCTCAAACCCGGCGAGGCTGAGCCACACTGACGAATCCGGCCGCGCCCGCATGGTGGACGTGGGCGGGAAGCCCGACACCGAGCGAGTGGCCGTAGCCAAGGGCGAGATCACCATGCGCTCCGAGACCTTGGCCCTGATCCAGGAGGATGGTATCCCCAAGGGAGACGTCCTGGCCGTGGCCCAGGTGGCTGGCATTATGGCCGCCAAACACACCCACGCCCTGATCCCCATGTGTCACCCCTTGCTGCTGACCCACGTGGCCGTCGAGTTCGCGCCCGACGAGGCAGAGAACCTTATCGAAATCACCGCCACCGTAAAAACGACGGGCAAGACAGGCGTGGAGATGGAAGCCCTGACCGCCGTCGCTGTGGCCACGCTGACCATCTACGACATGTGCAAGGCTGTGGATCATGCCATGCACATCACCAACATCCGCCTGGCCCGCAAGAGCGGGGGCAAGAGCGGGGAGATAATACTGGAGTAGCAAAGGTCGGAGTTATGCGCAGGGACGATTACACCAAGCTTTTGAAGCTATGAAAGAGACGAGGAGGTTACAGATGTCTATAACACAGCAGGCCAGCCCAATCCTTGAATACGCCGATAGGCTCTTCGCCCCTCTCGTGCGAGAAGGGATATTCAAAAGCTATGACGAGCTTCTCAAGAGCCTTCTATTAGACTACATAGATCGGCAAATCACCCTTTATGAAGGGCAAGCGAGGGCTTTTGAAGTAAAGCATGAAATGACTTTCGAGGAATATACCCGTAATTTGAGGGGAAAGGCCTCGATTGCAGAGGAAGACGAGTGGATGGATTGGGAAGAGGCCCTGGTCTTCTTAAGAAAGTGTAACAAGATAAAGAGGCAGATAGTAGATGCAGCCTCATGAGCGATTGCTAACGCTTCTAGATGAGAGCCCCATCATTAAGGAGCATCGGACAGCCGAGTTGAACATAGTTGACCAAGAGACTTTCTCCTTCAAGGTCAGGGCCAAGATCACCGACGAATTTGGCTTGCAAATTCGCTACCTACAAGATGAGGAGTTCGTCCGTTGCTCCTATCAGTTGTTCACCACAAAGGCGGTCCTTCGTTGGGATAACGCTGAACATTTCCCAGAGCTTCCCAATTTTCCCCATCACTTTCATGACGAGAAGGGCAACAGATACGGTTCTAAGCTTAAGGGTGAACTGTTTTCCGATGTTCAAATGGTGTTAGTGGAGGTCGAGAAGTATTTGAAAGAGAAAGACATTCTCTGATAACAAAAGGCTTGAGGCGCTCCTGGGCATCTCTACGCCGGGTAATAGGATCAGCAGTTCATAATAAAGGTAGAACAGAAGATGAAGGGAACCATCGTCGCCGTTTGCACCAGCAAGAAGAAGGGGATACGTAAAAGAAACGTGGGAGAAGCCGAGTTGCAAGTGGATTGGGGCATCGTCGGTGACGCCCATGCCGCTGACTGGCACCGCCAAGTGAGCCTGCTAGCCATCGAAAGCATCGAGAAGATGCGTGCCTTGGGCCTTAACGTCGGACCAGGCAGCTTCGCCGAGAACCTCACCACCCAGGGCATAGACCCTCTCTCCCTGCCTATCGGCTCGCAAGTGCGAGTCGGTGACGAGGCCATACTCGAAATCACCCAGCACGGCAAGATCTGCCACGATCGCTGCGCCATCTACTACCAAGTGGGCGATTGCGTCATGCCCCGCGAGGGCGTCTTCGCCAAGGTAATCAAGGGCGGCCAAGTGAAGGTAGGCGATACAATCGAGACTGTGGAGGTCACTGATCAGCGATGAACCTACGATGCTTGTCCTGCAAACGAACGTACCCATACGACACTTACCGCTGGCGCTGCGACTGTGGCGGGGTCTTCGAGCTGGAGGACATTCCTAGCTTCGTAAAGGACGAGATCGAGACAGGTGATTGCAGCCTGTGGCGCTATCGGGCCATGCTGCCGGTTAAGTACGAAGAGGGCATCATCTCCCTGGGCGAAGGCTTCACCCCTTTGGTCGAAACCCAGGTTTATGGCGCAAGGATCCACTGCAAATTGGAGTTCCTGGCCCCAACGGGGTCTTTCAAAGACCGGGGCACGGCCGTGTTGGTTAACGTGCTAAGAGAGCTGGGAGTGAAGAGGGTGGTCGAGGACTCCTCGGGCAACGCGGGGGCCAGCCTGGCCGCCTATGCCGCCCGGAGCGGAATAGAGGCCGAGATATATGTCCCGGCGTACGCCTCACCAAGCAAACTCCATCAGATCTCCATCTACGGAGCCAAGCTGGTGAAAGTGGAGGGGCCCCGGGAGAGAGCTGCTCAGGCCGTTCAAGAAGCAGCCGCTCAAGGTACTTACTACGCCAGCCACTACTACAATCCCTTTACTCTGGAGGGCCTGAAGACCATTGCCTACGAGATTTGGGAGCAACTGGGCTGGCGCGCTCCCGACAACCTGGCTCTGCCCGTCGGCCATGGCACCCTGCTCTTGGGGGCCTACCGAGGCTTCAAGGACCTGCGGACAGCCGGCTTGATCAAGAAGTCGCCCCGCCTCTTCGCCGTCCAGTCTAATCTCTGCGCTCCCCTGTATGAAGCTTACCAACGGGAGCTGGATGATGTCTTTCCTATCGAGAAGGGCCAAACCATCGCCGAGGGCATCAGCATCGTCCAGCCGGTGCGAGGCCGCCAGCTCTTGGCAGCGGTGCGGGAGACGGGCGGTACTGTGTTGGTCGTGAGCGACGAGGAGACGCTGTGTGCCCGTGATGAGCTGGCCCGACGTGGACTTTATGTCGAGCCAACCTCGGCGGTGGCTATCGCTGCGCTGCTACAGCTTCGCGGCCTCATCGGGCTTGAGGAGATCACCGTTGTCCCTCTGACTGGGAGTGGTCTCAAGAGCCAAGCAACCTGAAGGACCGAGCAATTCATCAAGCTACAAGGAGGCTGAAATGAGCAATGGTAACAATCGAGTAGTGATCACAGGCATGGGAACTATCAACCCCCTGGGGCTCGATGTGGAGACCACATGGCGGAACCTCCTGGCAGGCAAATCAGGGGCAGGGCGCATCACCCATTTCGACCCTTCGCCCTTTCTGACCCAAATCGCCTGCGAGGTCAAGGACTTCGATCCCGAGGATTACATGGACCATAAGGATGCCCGTCGTCTGGACCGTTACATCCAATTCGCCATCGCTTCCACGTCCCAGGCCCTGAAGCAGGCAGAACTCACCATTGATGAGAGCAACGCCGACGACGTCGGGGTGATTATCGGCTCCGGGATAGGCGGTCTTATGACCATTGACCAGGGCTATCATGACCTCTTCGAGAAGGGTCCCATGCGCGTCAGCCCTCTAACCGGCCCTATGATGATCGCCAATATGGCAGCGGGGCAGATAGCCATCACCTTCGGCGCTGCAGGGCCCAACTTCTGCATCGTCTCGGCCTGCGCCACCGGCACCAACGTTCTCGGCGAAGCCTTCGAAATCATCCGTCGAGGCGATGCCGTGGCCATGATCGCCGGGGGCAGCGAGGCCCCTTTTGTGCCCTTCGGGATGGCCGCCTTCCACCGCACGGGTGCGCTCTCCCGGCGCAACGATGAGCCAGAGCGAGCCAGTCGTCCCTTCGACGCTCAGCGCGATGGCTTCGTTTTCGGCGAGGGAGGAGGGGTTATGATCTTAGAGAGCCTGGAGTATGCCCGAAACCGGGGGGCAAAGCCATTGGCTGAAATAGTTGGCTATGCGGCTACAGCCGACGCTTATCACGTCAGCGCCCCAGCCGTGGGTGGAAGGGGTGTTGCCAAAGCCATGGGGAGGGCCTTGAAGAAGGCTGGCCTGGGACCAACGGATGTGGACTACATCAACGCCCACGGCACCTCGACGATCCTTAACGACGTGAACGAGACCGAGGCTATCAAGGCCGTCTTCGGTGACTACGCCTACCAAGTCCCTATCAGCTCCACCAAGTCCATGACCGGCCACCTTATGGGCGCGGCCGGGGCCGTGGAAGCCATAGTCTGCGTCAAGACCATCCAGGAAGGGATCATCCATCCCACCATCAACTACGAGTACCCTGACCCTGAGTGCGATCTGGACTATGTGCCCAACGTAGCTCGCCCGGCCAATGTCAAGATAGCCCTCTCCAACTCCTCCGGCTTCGGAGGGCACAATGCGACGATTGTGATTAAGGCGCACGAGTAAATGCAGCCAGAACTGCCGTGAAGACGTGATTCGTAGATTCGGGATTCGTCACGAATCTACGAATTCCGAATCTACGAATCTACGGACCCGATGAATAGCATGATCAACCTGTCCGAACTAGAGAAGAAGCTAGGAATCACTTTCACAGACAAGTCGCTATTGCAGCGTGCTCTCACTCACCGCTCCTATCTCAACGAGAACCCCGATCATCCGCTGTCTGACAATGAGCGCCTGGAATTCCTGGGAGATGCAGTGCTTGACTTCCTCACGGCGAAGTACCTCTACAACCATTTCCCGGAGATAGCAGAGGGGGGCCTGACGAGCCTGCGTGCCGCCCTGGTCAAGAGGGATACGCTGGCCCACTTTGCCGCAGCTTTGAACCTTGGCGAATACCTGCTGCTGAGCCGAGGCGAGGCAGAGAGTGGTGGTCGGGAGCGCGACGCAATCCTCTGCGCCGCCTTCGAAGCACTGGTGGGAGCAACCCTCCTTGACCAGGGCCTTCAAGCTACCGAAGATTTTGCCCTGAGATGCATCGAGCCCGAGGTCGGGCGTATCCTCGAGGAAGAACTGTACAGAGATGCTAAGAGCATGCTGCAAGAACTGACCCAGGGCCAGTTGCAGATAACCCCCATCTACCGTACCGTAGCTGAGCGGGGCCCCGACCACGCCAAAGAGTTCACGGTCGAGGTGCTCATCGGTGATGAGGTCTATGGCCGCGGCACCGGGCACAACAAGCAAGTTGCCGAACAGGGGGCAGCCCAAGTGGCCCTGCAGCGAATCAGACCATTAGGGTTCCAAAAACCCTCAGGGTCTCTGGATTGACACCGATTCCAATAGGCTGTATAATTAGCGCGAATCGTATTGAAAAAGGGAGAAATACTTTTCTCCCGCTTTTTGTGTTGTGATGGCAGGGTGAGTTAGGCTCAGGGAGAAAGACATTGCGCCTTAAGCATCTAGAGCTACAGGGCTATAAAACCTTCGCCGCCAAGACGGAGTTCGCGTTCAACGAGGGGATCACGGCCATCGTAGGGCCCAACGGCAGCGGCAAGTCAAACATCGCCGACGCCGTACGCTGGGTGCTAGGCGAGCAGAGCTACAGCGTACTCAGGGCCAAGCGCACCGAGGACATGATCTTCTGGGGCAGCGAAAGGCGTTCCCGCCAGGGCATGGCCCAGGCCTCGATCACCCTGGACAATAGCGATGGTTGGCTGCCCGTGGAGTACAGCGAGGTAACCATCAGCCGCCGTGCCTATCGATCAGGCGAGAACGAATACCTCTTGAACGGCAATCGGGTGAGACTAAAGGATATCACCGAGCTTTTGGGTAAGAGCAGGCTTGGCCGCCAAAGCTACACCGTCATCGGCCAGGGTTTGGTGGACGTCGTCCTGTCACTGCGGCCCGATGAGCGACGAGCCATTTTCGAAGAGGCAGCCGGCATCAGCATCCATCAGGCCAAACGTACGAACGCCATCGACAAGCTGCAACAAACGAGAGATAACATCCTCCGGGTCAACGACCTGGTTAACGAGATCGCCCCCCAACTCAAGCGCCTGGAGAAGCAAGCCGAGCGGGCACAACACCGCGAAGAGCTCTCCGAGCAACTGGAGGAACTCCTACGCACTTGGTACACCTATAGTTGGCAAAGAGCACAAACGGCCCTCCGCCAGGCCGAGGCCAAGGCCGAAAAGCAAGAGGAACTATCACGGGAACGAGAAGCTGAGCTAGAGGAACTGGAGCGACGGAAAGCCGAATTGAGAGCGCAGCAGAGCCAATTACGGCAGAAGCTGAGCGACGGGCACCTGAAGGAAACCAACCTACAGGCCCAGGCAGAGGGGAAAAAGCGAGAGTTGGCCGTAAGTCAGGAACGACTACGGATGCTCGGTCAGCAGAGCCAGGACATCGCGGAAGAAATAGCATCTTTAGAGGCCAACCGAACAGTTCAACTGGAGAGGGTAGCGGAGGCCCAAGAAGAATTAAACCAGGCTGAAACCCAACTCCAAGAGCGACTGATTCATCTGCCAGAGGCTCAGGAAAAACTGGAGGTCCGCAAGAGGGAGCAACAGGCCATCTTGAAAGAGCTGACAGGGGCCCAAGACCGGTCTTTTCAGTTGGCTACGGAAGCTGCCGACCGACGCAACCGCCTAATACAACTCTCCGAGCGCCGAGAGGAACTGGGCCAGGAGGTGGAAGAACACCGCAAGACCCTGGCCGATCATCAGGCCAAGCTGACGGCTCTACAAGAGCAGATCGAGGCTCTAAAAGGTGAACTGGAGGCCATTCAAGCTGAGGCCGATTCACTAACAACTCAAAGACGGGAAGTTGAGCAAGAGAGCGAGGCATCGCGACAACGCCAGGCTCAACTGCAGGCTGCCTTGGCCAAGAGCGAGCAAGAGGAGACTCAACTGCACGCCCGCTACGATTTGCTGGAGAGAATGAGGCAAGAAGAGTCAAGCTACTACACTGGCGCGGAGACGGTGCTCCAGGCAGCGAGGGACGGCCGGCTGACAGGCATCGTTAGCCCGGTTGCCAGCTTGATGCAAATACCCCCCGATCTGGAAACGGCCATCGAGGCCGCTTTGGGCCCTCATCTGCACGATATCGTGGTGGAAACCCTGGCCGACGCCGAGGCAGCCATCCATTTCCTAAAGCGGACCAAAGGGGGGCGAGCTACCTTCCTACCACTGGATAGAATAAGACCCATCCAGAAACCCATCCCACCTGTCACGGCAGTTAAGGGAGTTATCGGGCTGGCCGTTGATTTGGTGAGATTTGAGCGAGGACTCGTCGGGTTGGGATATAACTTGCTGAGTGGAACCATCATCGTCCGCGATTTCCAGACTGCCCTGCGCTTGGTGACTTACCTTGGTACCCGTAGCCCATTCCAAACAGTCACCCTCACCGGTGAGGTCATCACCTCCGACGGCGCCGTCACCGGCGGGCCGACGCAGGGCCGAGGCAGGGGGATACTGTCGCGAGAACGAGAACGGCACGAGTTGCCCCAACACCTGGCCGAGGCTCAAAAACGCTGCTCAGACCTGGAGAAAGAACGTCACACTGAGGAGGCTGTCCAACGCCATTTGCTGGAGAAGCTGGCGACCTTCGATAAGAAGGAAGGCGAGATTAAAGCAAAAGAGGATGTCAAGCTGGAGGAACTAGCATCCCAGGAGCGCCAGGCCGAGCTTCTGGACCAAGAGAGGGGATGGCGGCGAGCCATAGAGGATCAACTGAAGGCCGAAACCAGGGCCTTGGACGATAAGGAAGCACTGCTCACTGAGGAATTGGATGGTCTAGAGGAGGAAGAGGCAAAAACCGAAGGGCAATTCCTGGCCTTAGAGGCACGATTGGACACCCTGAGTGTTGAGGAGCTTGAGTACGAGTTGGCCGAATTGAAGACAGCCGTGGCTGTGGCTGAGCAAGGCTGTGAGAACCAGAGAAATGTCCTACAGAACTTGAAAGCCGATTTGATCCGATTGGACGAGCAGGTATCAGCCAAGAATGTGAAGGAAGAACAATTAACGGCAGAAAGTCGGGACCTGATCACCCGGGTAGATGATCTACAACTTGGCTACAGAGAACTGATGGATCAAGTCCAGGCTATGGCCGAGCTCATCGAGCCAGCCGAGGCAGAGCTGGCCGCTTTGGATAGTGAGCAAGTTGAGATAGAGAAGACAGAGGTCCGCCTTCGCCCCCTACTCCGTGAGTACGAAAGCTTAAAGGGTCAAGCCGTGTTGGAGGTAGAGCGCCGTAAAGACGAGCTAACCAGCCTGATGCACCAGGTCGAGAATGACCTGAGTCTGGTGGAGATGGAGACAGACGACTATGTCACCCACCAGCAACCACTGACCCTCGAGTCCCTGGTCTCAACCCTGCCTCCCATTGAGGAACTGCCGCACGGACTGGAAGAGGAAATTGGGCGACTGAAGGCGCAAACCAAGCACATCGGTCCGGTCAATCCAAACGCACCCGCTGAATACAAGGAGGTACTAGAGCGCTATAACTTTCTCACGGCTCAGGCCGAGGATCTGGAGGAGGCGACCAAGGATCTGCGCCAGGTGATCGGGGAGCTAGACGAATTGATGGAGAGGGATTTCAGAGAGGTTTTTGAGACTGTGCGCAGGGGGTTCAATGAGTATTTTGTGTCGCTGTTCGGTGGAGGTGCGGCTGAGCTAGTCCTTACGGAACCCGACGATTTGATGGAGACAGGGGTTGACATTGTAACCCGGCCGCCGGGACGACGGAGGCAAAGCCTGGCACTGTTGTCTGGAGGGGAGAGGGCCCTGACAGCGGTGGCCCTGATCTTCGCCATACTGAAGGCTAGCCCCACTCCCTTCTGCTTCCTGGATGAGGTGGACGCCACCCTGGACGAAACCAACATCGGCCGCTTTCGGGAAGGGCTCCAAGAGCTATCGGATCGAACTCAATTCATCGTCATCACCCACAACCGGGGCACCGTCGAGGCGGCGGACACCATCTACGGCATCTCCATGGGCAAGGATAGCGTCTCCAGAGTCATATCCCTGAAGTTGGGTGATGGAGGCAGTGACCAGTGATCGGTAATCAGTGATCAGTGGTTACTGGTCACTGATTACCGATTACTGCCCTTTAGTTCCTGCCCCGTCGTCGGATCGAGCTTCAATGAGCCAAACCGGATGCTGCTGACTCCTTCCAGGCTAGGGAGAGGAGTGCTGGCCGTCAATTCTTGACCCTTTCTATCGTAGGCCCTGGCCACACCCAGGGCCATGGCAAAGCCCTCGTCATCCTGAAAGGTTAGCAACCTGCCTCCGGCCATCATCTCGATCCCGAACACGACGACATCCCTGAAGGGCACCCTCAGGGTGTGCGCTTTTTGGAAATAGCTACGGAACCTTTCCTCCCTGTGGGTTATCCGCTCAGTCCTGGTCTTCTCGTTCACGTACTCGGACACCGGCAGATCGTACACCCGCACCCTCTTATCCCATCGCCACGGCCAGAGGATGTGCTCTAGCTCCGCACCCCTCTCCAGGCCCACCAAGACGGAGGGCTCGAGGAGTTCGACCTTCCACTGCTTCAGCGCCCCACCCCCCGCCAGGCGACTCACCAGTCCGGTGGTATCCACAACGATGACCTCCGCGCCTAGCTCCTGGGCCTTTTTCTGGAGCTTGCGAGCACCGATCACGGTGGGCAACATGTGCCCCCTGGGGGATGTTGCACCCACGAAGTAAGACAGGGTATCACCCTCAGGTGGAAACGCCGATGGCTCGCTGCCAGAGAGTGCCAGGTTCAGGGTCGTAGGCAGACCAAGGGTGCTCTGGCCCACGTCGCAATCCAGGAAAGCGACCCGGCCCCTTCGACCTTGCTCAGGGCAGATGTGGCAGCGGCACAGTTGGAGGAAGAGATAGCGGGCGAAGGTGGTCTTTCCGGTATCCGACTCCCCGATCACCATGATGGTGCCTTTGAGGGACTCAGGGTTGATCCGCTCCCATTCTCTGGGGAAGGTAATGTCAGAGGGTTTCATCTTGACTAATACGGACAGAAGGTGGTATAATTCAGCCTATGGGTGTGACTACTCAGGCTGTCATTGCGAGCGAAGCGAAGCAATCCCCAAGCCGCAAGGAGGAGATTGCTTCGTCGCAAAAAACGCTCCTCGCAATGACACGGGCTGAGCAGTTACCTATGGGTAACGAGTCAGCGAGTAACAAGCAGCGCGGTATCCACTTCTTGACTCGTTACTCGTTGACCCGTTGCTCATTGACCTACATCATCGGAGGGGAAAAGTGAGACTTTCACGAAGTAAAGGACAACGGATCATCTTCGGAATAATGAGTCTGGTTGTGGTGCTAAGTATGGTCTTGGGACTGGCCCTAACAATGATGCCCGAACCAAAGCGGCCCACGCCCACGCCGACAATTCGCCGCATCACGCCCCTCCCCACCCCACCGCCGAGATCAACACCGACGCCGCAGCCTACCCCCACGCCTACCTCGACGCCCACCCCGACCCCTACGGAGACACCTACCAGCTCATAATCGTATCAGGTTGCCGCACCACTCGTCAACTCGCTACTCATTGGCTCGTTACCTCGACCTCACCACGACCAGCACCAAGAGCCCAAGCACTACAAGCGCTATGAGAACCAAAGGTAGCGCTGCTGCAACTGTCCACAGCTTGGACGCCGCACCGATGCCATCTACGAGCGACAAGCCGAACACTCCAAGACCTAAGACCAGCACTCCTATCAACATGCTTACCAACAGTACGTATTGAACAGTGGGGGTACCGTACCGTGTGCGATACGGATCAACACCGGGTGGTAGAAGCACGTCTCTAGTGCGAGCACTCCGTGGGCGCTTGAAGCGTATTCTGCGGTCATCGAATTTCTCCAACATCACCCAACCAGATTGGGCTTCTTCTTCGAGCAACTTCTTCAGAACATCTGGCTTGCGAAAGGCGGCCGATTCAGACCGGACAATCTTGAACTCCCAATCATTGTTCAGGTCGTCCCGCGTGTACCTGGCCATATCTTCCTCCTCAGCGAGCATCATTCGGCGACGTTTTGCGGCAGCGGCAGCAGCCACCACAGCACCACCACTATAAGCCATCTCGACACCTCCTACTGCTTCATTAACCCCTCATGCCAGGCGTAGACCGTCGTCTGGGTGCGGTCGGAAAAGTGCAGTTTCCCCAGCAGGTTGCTGAGTGGAACATTCACCTGTAGACGGTTTGAATCAGCGCACCCACGGCAATGGACACAACACCAACAGCGGCCATGAGAATGAGAAACCGATAGCTCCGAGCCTCGTCTTTTATCGCTTGTCTTGTGCGTTCGTGGATGCCCTGTTCGCTTACTGACTGACCATACTGGTAACGGAAACTCCGGGTTATACCCCAACCGCCCATGAGGCTCGAGAGCCCGATTACTATGGCCGCTACACCAGTCCCAAGCAGGCCTCCGCCATATTGGTAGGCCGTACGCCAGCCTCCGAGCCAGCACACCAAGCCAACGGCGGCGAAGATGCCCAGGTCAATGAGCACAACGCTTCTCAAGAAACGCAAAATACCTGTAGAAACCCCGTGTTTCCCCATCGTTTCCTCCCGACGAAGAGGTAGTCTACTCTTTCATCAGCCCCTCACGCCAGGCATAGACCGCCGCCTGAGTCCGGTCAGAGAGGTGCAGCTTCCCCAGCAGGTTGCTGACGTGGGCCTTGACCGTGCGCTCGGTGACGACCAGCTCATCGGCGATTTCGGCGTTGGTGAGGCCCTGAGCGACGAGCCGAAGCACCTCCATTTCGCGCGCCGTCAGGCCGGCGGTGGGGTCACGGCCCCGCGCGGGCGCGGTGACCTCCTCCATCAGCCGCTGGGCGATGCGGGGGTGCAAGCTGGCCTCACCCCGGCTGGCGGCGTGAATGGCATCCAGCACCGTCTCCGCATCGGCGTCCTTGAGCAGGTACGAGAGGGCGCCGGCTTTGATAGCGGAGAAGATCAGTTCGTCCTGGGCGAAACTGGTCAGCACCACCACCTGGGTGTGAGGGCTGATCTGGCGGATGTGGCGAGTGGCCTGCACACCCCCTTGATTCACGGGCTCCGTCCCCGGCCGCAAGGGCAGCACCAGGTCCATCAGCACCACGTCGGGCACATGCTCGGCCACTCCCTCCACCGCGCTCTGCGCGTCGCCAGCCTCACCCACGATGGCGATTTCCGGATGAGCGCTCAGGTAGAAGCGCAGCCCCTTGCGCACCACGTCGTGGTCATCCACCACGAAGACGGTGATGCGTTCACCCCCCTCTGTCCCCCCTGCGAGGGTGGAGGTTGTACGCTGTGACATCGTATACCCCCCTCAATCCCCCATACCAGGGGGAGGTGCTACTGCTCGGCAGACGGGCTTATCGAGACCGGCAAGCTGCCCAGCAAGAGGGTCGGGCTGATACCCTCCTCGGTGATGACGATCTTGGCGTTGTCACGCAGGGCAGTCTCGGTCATCTCCATCTGCTTCAGCACCTGAGCGTTACCCCGAAAGTACTGCTCAGCGGCTTCGTTGACCAAGCGGATCGCCTGGGCCTTCCCCTCGGCCACCTTGATGGCCGCCTCCCTCTCGCCCTCAGCTCGCTGGATCGTGGCCAGTTTCTGCTGCTCGGCGGCCTCGAACTCGCCGGTGGCCAGCAGACGCATGGCCCGCCGCTCCTGCTCGGCCGTCTTCTGCTTATGCATGGCCCGCTTGATGTCCTCGGGCGGGTCAATGAGCATGATCTCCACCTTGCTCACCTTCAGTCCCCATTCCTCGGCGAAGGCGTTGAGAACGGCCTCCAGGTTGTGGGCGATCCTTTCGCGCGCCACCAGGCTCTCATCCAGGGTCAGATCGCCGAACTCCTGTCGCAGATTAGTCATCGCCAATTGGACCACGGCTCGGTTCCAGTTGTCGATGTTGTAGAAGGTCCTCTTGATAGACTCCTCGTCGGAAGCGGGGCGCACCCACATGACGCCATCTACCATGATCTCGACGTTGTCTTTGGTAATGACCGCCTGGGGGGGGATGTCCATGGTGTGCTCGCGGATATCACGGACGCGGATGACGTGGACGATTGGGATCTGAAACCCCAATCCGGGCTGAATAAACTTGGTATACTTGCCCAGGGTTTCCTGGATACCCCGTTCATGAGGCTTCAGCGTGTAGATTGGACGTCTAATGATTCTCATGGCTCTCTCCTTTCTCTAATTGTGAACTATCTCTTTCTATACCAAATAGTGACTGAGGAAACGTACTCGTCCCCCAACTCGGTAATGCTGATGACGTCTTCCTCATTGATCCTGTTGGCGATGAACTCTTCGGCCTCTTGTCTGAGTTTCTCCCGTTTGTCTAACGCTGTTCGCCCAGCAAAGTTCAAGAAATGGGTGTCGGAAAAGGTCTTACGAGCTATCATTCTTCCCCTCCTGTTTCTCAACTACTTTCCCTGGGGCCGTGGTCGGAGCTACTATCTCGTCCACGATACGCATGGTCACCATCACCAGCAGGGGCAGCGGCAGCGCACGGCGCATCTCAATCTGGGGCAAGGCGCCGCTTACAACCGTGAGTAACTCGTCGCCGACCTCGTCCACGAGAACGCAGCAGCCCGGGCGACCCTTGACGTAGGACAGACGGTAGCCCCGCCCGTCGTAGACGATTTCGTTCCAGGTGTTCAGCAGCCGGCCTTGGTACTGCATCGCCGCCAGGGATTGCCCGTTGCGCGTCAGCACCATCCTGCCGCTCAGGCCACTGATGCGGCGTAGCGCCCACGATGCGCCGCCAGACTCCCATTCGTATTCCGACCTGCTCTGGTTCACCCGAATCAACGGCGTGCGATGCTGCACTGGTTGTAGAAGGTAGCTTCTCTTGAAGCCCAGGAAGCCAAAGTCACGCTTGATCAGGATCGGCTCTTCGTTGAAGTCCACCAGCGGCCGGCGCAGGTGTACCTGGTCGGCCGGGAGCCAGGGCCAGGTTTGCCCCACCGGGATGACCAGCCTCTGGCCTAGCCAGGGCCAGTTCTCAATCGTTGGGCTGGGGCGATCCCTGTCCACACCGGCGATTTCCCTAAACTCCATCGTACCCAAGGGATGGGGCAGCGCGACTTCCGCCAGCACCGTGGTGCCGATGCCGATCTGGCTAACGACGGTCAGCGCCCCGCCGACGGTCATCACGCGCTCCTCCATATTCGCCAGCCCCAGCCCTCGACGGGGCTGGCTGGTGTCGAACCCGACGCCGTTGTCGCGAATGGTAAGCGCCACTTGCTCAGGAATGCAGCGCAGGCGCACGTCCACCCGGGTCGCCCGGGAGTGCCGGGCTACGTTGTGCAGGGCCTCCTGTGCCACGCGGTAGAGGGCCTCGGACACGGATGGAGGCAAGAGCGCATCGTTGCCCTGCACCTCCAGGTAGATCAGGATGTGCTCCCGCGCGCCGAACAGCAGGGTGTAATCATTGAGCGCCTCCGCCAACCCCTGCTCCTGGAGTGAGCCGGGGCGCAAGTCCTTAATCAGGCGGGTCATCTCACGCTGAGCGGCCTGGGCCGTCGTCTCGACTTCACGTACCATCTCGTCCAGTTCGTCCGGCACGTCCTGCAGCGCGTCGAAGCGGGCACGGATGGCACTGGCCGTCATCGCCAGGCTGAAGAGGTGCTGCTTGACGCTGTCGTGCAGCTCGCGGGCCAGGCGATTTCGCTCTTCGACCACCGCCAGGGCACGCACCTGATCACTGAGGCGCGCGTTGCGCTCCCGCAGCTCTTCCAGGTCTTGCTCATCTTTTTCCAGATGCTCGGCCAGCAGGTCGAGCTGACTGGCCAGCAGGCCCACGTCATCGCTGACGGGGTCGGCGATGCGCAGCGAGAGATTGCCGCGCAGCCAGGCCCGGCTGATCTCGAGGGCGCGGCCCAGGCGACGGGTGATGGGGTGGCTGGCCCACGCGCCCAGCAGCAGCCCCGCCAGCGCAGCGCCGACGGTCACCAGCGCGAAGTGGATCCCTCCGAAGAGCTCTAGCCCGATCAAGGTCAGGACTCCCAGGGACACCCCTTCGACGATAAGAACCGCTGCCAGGGTCACCACCAAGTGGGTGAGGACCAGCTTGTGCTGTAAGTTCATTCTTAGCCGGGAATCACTCTGCATTTGGGGCTCCTGTAGAACTCTTTACGGTAAACTTGGATCGGGGTCAGAAAGTCTTTCCTGCCGCCACTGCTCGCCTGGCGATGAAATCACCAGGCTCAAAGCCCAAGTACGCTCCAAGCGCACTAGACAGGAGTCGGCTTCCGGCCGACTTGGGCTTTCAGCCTGCGAATTTCCATTCGCAGGCCAGGCGGGGATGTTACTCCCTCTCCAGCGCTTGCCGAATCGCCCGGACTTCAGTCAGAATCGCGCTCAAGGCATCGGCCAAAGCCTCAGCCGGTTCGCCCTCCACTCCGGCAGCCGTCGGGGCCATACCTCCCCGGAAACGCCGCAGTTCTGTGACCACGATCTCGTAGACCTCCTGAACATTGGGCAGGCCCACCAGGCTCTCCTCGGCGCCGGTCTGACCGCTCATCCCGGCCGTCTGGATGTTCAGCGTGCCCAGGCCCAGCCAGCGATCTAGGATGTCCCGCTTGACTGTGAGGTTGGTCACTGTGCGATAGGGCACGTGCTTGACCGATTTGGTCCAGATGCCCACATGCACGATTACCTCATCGTCCTGAATCTCGTAGCTCAGGCTGCGATAGTAGGGTGCGGTCACGAGCATCGCCGGCACCCACCAGACGGCGTCAATGATAGCGGTGACAATGACGACAATCCTGAAACCACTCGCGCCGATGGATTCATCGAAGCTCATGAGCCAGCCAAGCAGAACGCCGCCGGCCAGGATCAACAAGGCCACGATGGTTATGACCAGGCGTAACTTGCCCAGATATTTGGGACTGGGTTTGAAGGTTTTGGTTTGCATTTCTGTACCCTCCTCTCTCGCCCACATTATACCAAACTTTGCTCTGTTTGTCATCAGGCCTGCGACCGAAATTCATCTCGTACCTGGGTACAGGGCTGAGGTTGTCATTGCGAGCAAAGCGAAGCAATCTCCAAGGTGCAATTGCTGTCAACGGTAGGGATTGCTTCGTCGCTTCGCTCCTCGCAGTGACACTCTACTCAACAAGCCCCAAACGGCGCGCGGCAGCCACCAGGCCGAAGGCCCCTGTCATCATCATGTCCCCGTAGGGCACAGCCATGTAGTAACCCAAGCCCGCCGCCATCCCTCGATTAGGCCCTGTTACCGCCACGAATCGGAAGTTTCCATCGCCAGGGTAATCGGGATGGACATAGGCCCCATGGCCATTGTCGTTATAGACCTCGTCGTTGGTTAAGGTCCCTTCCCGCAAAGAGTCAATATAGACAGCTAACTTCTCAGGGTTCATGAGCACAGTGTGGTGCTCAAACAAGCCCCAAACCCTCTCCCCTCTGAGCAAAAACCCTATCGTGTGCTGGTTGCCGATATTGACGACGATGAGTCCCTCCTCTTGGTGGGCAGCCACGTTCTCATCGCAAAGCGCCCCCCAGATTGCCGCCGAGCCGGTATCCATCAGCATCGCGCCGGGCGTGTCGGTCTGGACGGCCTTCATCCTGGTGAGATGAGCAGGCACCTCCAGATAGGCCAGCTCAACGATGCGTCCCCCCTGCTCTACAAAGCGCTTCCACTGCTGAAAGCGAAAGCGTCGCTGGCTTCCCTCCAGGGTTTCACCGTGGTCCTGCACAGCAATAGCGTAGCGCTGAGGCAGCTCTACGTCGAAGAGGGCCAGGGCGCGGCCCAAGGTAGACAGATCAATATC
>JBAWAP010000322.1:0-1590 GCA_049589355.1 Anaerolineae bacterium | reverse complement strand
CTCCTGCTGATACGGTGCAGATGTACTTCCAGCCGTTCTGCAGTCCGGCGGTAGGGACAACGATGTCTCCCACGGCGGTGACGGTATCGGCTACCCAGGAGGTGCCCTTAAGGGTCTTATACAGGCCGTTGGGCTGGTTGGCGTCCACGCCTGAGTCTCCGTTCAAGAACGTATTCTCGAACTCGTACCTGATGGCCTTAGCCTTCTGCTCGATGACGGCGGCCTCGAGGTCCTGGATATTACTCCGGGTGGCCTTAAGGAAGTTGTCCACATCGGCGTCTCCGCCGAGGACGCACAGGGTGGCTGAGCACTGCTCGAAGGCGGGCTCGGACTGGACCCAGGTGCCCGATACCGGGGCATACCAGGCGGCACCGGGCAAGGTGAGCTCACGGTTATATTTCAAACTGTTGCCCACGATTTGAATGAAGGGCAACCTCTCTAAGATGGGGCTGTCCTTGATGATGGTCTCGATGATTCCTTTAAGAAGGATATCGGTCGAGAGCTTGCTGGCTTCTGCTAAAGATATGGTCATGGTTTTTAGCTTTCAGCCTTCAGTTATCAGCTATCAGCTAGGGGCTGACTGCTGACTGCTGAACGCTTTTTTAAGCTCCTCCTTTTTGCTGAATTCCAGCGGCGATCTTCTCCCTGGGGGATAGTCCCTCAAGGGATATCTCGCCCCTGGTAGGTGCTCCTGCAGGGACCTTAGCCTCCTTGGCCTGGGCTTCGAGGTTGGCCTTGACGGCGTCGGCGATGGATAAGGCCTTGGCGACGGAGGCGTCTATCTCCTCAATAGTGGCGCCGACGATGACGTCGCCAGGGAGGGTAGGGTTGGCCGCTTTGACAGCATCGAGGTATTTGCCGACGGCTTTGGTGTAGGCTTCCTTAGTGTGGCCCAGCTCGGCGGCTGCCGCTTCGCCGGCCTGGGAGACTACATTCAGGGAGGCTTCGAGCTCGGTGATGCGTTTGCCCTTGTCGGTGAGGACTGCCTCGATGGCGGCTTTCGCCTTCTTCTCCTCGTCGAGTTCGGCTCTGATGACCTGTAGGTCGTCGGGCGTGGGTGCGGCATTGGTCTCCGGGGCTGCCCCAGGGTTACCCGGGGTTTCCTGTTTTTCCCCAGGATTCCCTTGGCTTTCCTGTGGTTTTTGAATTTCTTCCATACATTTCTCCTATTCCTCTTGAGATTGCTTCGTCCCCGATAAATCGGGCCTCGCAATGACAAGGGGGTGAGTTATTACTCAGGCACTTCCATTTCTGAGGCTATCGCTCTCTCTCTCGCTCCGCCTCTCGTAGACTGTGTCCTAAACTCCTTATTCATTTCCAGGATCTTCTTTCTCTCCTCTAGCCACCTGGTGAACTCCTCATCGGGATCCTGGATTCCTAATTCGTCCATGGCCGTCCTTCTGCTATGGACACCGGCCTGGACAAGCAACTGCTCATTCTGAGCCTGGCGGGCGGCATCTTGTGGTAGTATGGGGCCCCAAAGCACACGATGTTGTATGCCCGCAAAGTTCTCGTTCATAAATTTCTCAGCGAGCCTGAGAATCATGTCGCTGCGCTGGTGATAGGCGTTGGTCCTGATAGTCCTCTTTC
>JBAWAP010000321.1:0-5590 GCA_049589355.1 Anaerolineae bacterium | reverse complement strand
CATCCTGGCTCATTGGGAACTGTCAAATAATGCAAAGGTTCTGGAACCATTCTGCGGTGTAGGTACGACGCCTCTCGTGTGCCAAGAGAGAGGGTTAAGTAGTTGTGCCGTTGAGCTAAACCCATTGCTGTATTTTGTAGCAAAAGTCAAGACAACTCCCCTCAGGAACCTGACTGATTTGGCTGTTGCCGCCAAGGAAGTAATGGTGCAGGCACAGAGCCGCTTTTCTAAATTGGAGACTTTGGATACAGCAACGTTCCTGATAGACTACCACGATTGGATTCCCAAGATTCAGAACGTAACGAAATGGTGGTCACCTTTGATCCTCAAAAAACTTGTTGCCATACGAATGGCTCTCACGGATGCCTCGATGCCGGTTGACATCGCCAGTCTCCTAAGGCTGGCTGTAGCAAGCATACTGATCGAAGTCTCTAATGCACGTCACAATCATCCATCGCTTTCTTTTGCTAAGATCCCTAAGAGTGATGCGCCAGTTTTTGAGAGGTTTCAGGAACAAATAGAGATCATGACAACTGATCTGCAAAGCTTTGCCCAGGCGAGACCGAAAACACTCATCTTGCCAGGCAACTCCAAACAGTTGGAGCAAGTACTACCCGCCAACAGCGTATTCGATGCGGTCATCACTTCGCCACCCTACCCAAACCGTTATAGCTATGCTAGAGAGACTCGCCCTCATATGTTCTTTCTGGGATTAGTACAAGACGGTAGAGAAGTAGGTGAGTTAGAAACCGAAGCCATCGGTGGCACGTGGGGCAAAGCTACTTCAGTCCTGAACGGTCATTTTGGCTATCGTTCCACAGTCATTGAGGAATCCCTACGCGGCATCCCAGAGCGAATTGGGCAGCATAGTCACCTGATGCAGAACTATGTGATCAAGTACTTCAACGATATCGAACAGCACATTGAGTCTCTCAAGCCATTTCTTCGACGAGGTGCCCAGTTAGCATACGTGATCGGCAATAGCAAATTCTATAGGATCGTCCTGCCTTCAGACGAAATTCTCGCTGACATCTTTGAGGCAAATGGCTTTCAGATCATCTCTATTGAAAGGATGCGACGACGAAATAGCAAGTCTGGTCTCTATGAGGCAATCGTGTTTGCAGAAACACAGTAACAAATCCAAACAATGCCTTTATTACCTGTTAGATTGCTAATCTCGATTGGAGCATAGACGATAGATGGAGTACAAAGACTATTACAAGATCCTGGGCGTGGACAGGAACGCTGAGGAGAAAGGGATAAAAAAGGCTTATCGCAAGCTGGCCCGTCAACATCACCCCGACGTTAACCCCGGCGATAAAGCCGCCGAGGAGCGTTTCAAGGACATCAACGAAGCCTATGAGGTCTTGTCCGACCCTGAGAAGCGCCAGAAGTATGATCAGTTGGGGAGCAGTTGGCAACAGTGGCAGCGCACGGGCCGAGATCCCAGCGGTTTCGATTGGAGTCAGTGGTTCAGCGGAGCACAGCCTGGAGGCGGCCGAGTCCGGGTAGAGTACGCAGACTTGGGTGATTTGGGGGACCTCTTCGGCAGCGGGGGCTTCTCCGATTTCTTCCGGTCCGTTTTCGGCGGCATGGGCGCCCCCCGCACCGGCTGGACGCAAGCACAACAAGCGCGCCCTCGCCAGGGCCAGGACTACACTCAGCCGGTGGAGATCACCCTGGAGGAGGCATTTCAAGGCACTACTCGGACGATCCAGAAAGATGGGCGGCGCTTAGAGGTAAAGATCCCGCCGGGGGTCGTGACGGGTTCCAAGGTGCGAGTGGCAGGCGAGGGCAGCCCTAGTATCGCTGGAGGGGCCAGTGGGGACCTCTATTTGGAAGTCAAGGTTCTCCCTCATTCCACCTTTGAGCGTGAGGGGGATGACCTTCGTTGCGAGGTTCCCGTCAACCTCTACACTGCCGTGCTGGGTGGGGAGGTGAAGGTGCCCACCTTAAGCGGCGACGTAATGCTCAACATCCCACCTGAGACTCAGGGCGGCCGAACCTTCCGCCTGCGAGGAAAGGGAATGCCCAACCTGCGCAATCCCAAGAAACGCGGCGACCTCTACGCCAGGCTAAGGGTACAAGTACCACAAAAGCTCAGCCAACGGGAGAAGGAGCTCTTCCGCGAACTGGCCAGCCTGCGCCAGGACGAGTAGGAGAGACGATGCGCAAAAAGCTACACCTGTCCATCTCTATCATCCTATTGATGATAGCTCTGTCAGGTTGTAACCTGATTTCGCTCCCGAGTATTAAACAACAGGAGCCTACCCCAACCCCTCCCCCTACTCCTACCCCCGTAGTGATAGTCGTCACACCGACTCCCTTACCGCCAGAGATGCTGGAAGCGGCTGATGTCGGGGAGCAACTGGTGATCAACGTCTACGAGCAAGTCAGTCCCGCCGTAGTCCACATCGCCAGCCAAGTGATCACCATGAGTTTCTTCTGGGGGCCCATCCCCCAGGAAGGCACCGGCTCCGGCTTTGTCATAGACAGTAAGGGACACATCGTCACCAACAACCATGTAATTGAAGGAGCCGATGAGGTGCACGTGACTCTGGCCGATGGGACAAGGGTACCGGCCGAGATTGTGGGTACTGATCCGTACAATGACCTGGCGGTCATCAAAATAGATGTGCCGCCGGATAAGCTCTATCCCGTTGAGTTGGGCAGCTCGGTGGACCTGCGGGTGGGGCAGCGGGCCATCGCCATCGGCAACCCCTTTGGCCTAGACCGCACGCTCACCACAGGGGTCATCAGCTCCCTGGGGCGGCCTCTGGAAGTAGAGAACGGCCAGGTCATCTACAACGTCATCCAGACCGACGCAGCCATCAACCCCGGCAACTCCGGCGGGCCGTTGCTGGATTCCCGAGGGCGGGTCATAGGTGTCAACACCGCCATCCGCACTGGGGCCGAGAATATTGGCTTCGCTATCCCTGTGGATACCGTCAAGCGGGTGGTACCAGAGCTGATCGAGAAGGGCCGCTATCGCCATCCCTGGTTAGGGGACTTAAGTTACTCCATAGATTCAGAGCTTGCCCAGAGCCTGGGACTCTCTGTGGACAAGGGAATTCTGATAGCTCAAATTTACAGGGACAGCCCCGCTGCCAAGGCTGGCCTGAGGGGAGGCAACCGGCAAGTCATCGTGGGCAACCGCCGCATTGTAGCCGGGGGTGACATCATCGTGGCCATAGACGGACGACCAGTGAAGAGCAATGAGGATTTGACGGTTTACATGGAGACGGAAACCCAAGTGGGCCAGGTAGTTGAGCTGACCATCCTGCGCGGCGACCAGGAGATGACTATCGAAGTGAAGCTGGGTGAAATGCCTGAAGGTCTGTGAAAACGATTTTCGATTGGCGATTGCCGATCCTTCGCTTCACTCAGGACAGGTTTTTCGATTCAGGAATCGGCAATCGAAAATCCTCTCGCCTCGGTCGGGAGGACTTCGACGATCAAAGAGGCATTCAAATTAGGCGAAAGGAGGCTAGAGTATGTTCAGCGAGGAAGATTTGCAAGAGCTAGTAAGTTTTCACAGCGAGGAATCGCCGGTGCTAAGCTTGTATCTAAACGTTGATCCGACGAAGCACCCCACTGATGAATACAAACTGGTGCTGAGGGGCCTGCTAAAGGAGGTGACAGGTCAGGCCTTGCGCAGAGATATCGCTGCCGTGGAGAGATATTTCGATCACGAGTACGACTGGCAAGGCAAGGGGGTGGTGATGTTCTCCTGTCTGGGGCAGGATTTCTGGCGGGTTTATCCTCTGGCCGTGCCGGTGGAGAACCACGTCTACGCAAGCGAGAGACCCTACATCAAGCCATTGACTGACATCCTCGACGCCTATGGGCGCTATGGAGTTGTGCTGGTGGATCAGGAGGGAGCACGCCTCTTTCTCTTCCGCCTAGGGGAGTTACAGGAGACGAGTGGGACGATTGGCGAGGAAGTGAAGCGCACGAAACACGGCCGCGGGTCGGCGGCTGGCCGGCGGGGCGGGGTAGGAGCGCGTGCGAGGCGAAAGGAGGAAGAGATAGCTCAGCGCAATCTCAGGGAGGCGGCCGAGTTGACGGCCAAGTTCTGCGAGGGGGGCCGGTGCAGCCGAATCATTCTAGGCGGCACTGAACAGAATGTAGCCTTGTTTCATGAAATGCTGTCCAAGGACCTACAAGATCAGGTAGTGGGCAGCTTCCCTGCCGTTATGACAGCCTTGGAGACAGAGGTGTTGGATCGCTCGCTGGAGATCATAGCGGAGGTGGAGCGCGAGAGGGAGAAGGCACTTGTGGAGAGCGCCATCACCGCAGCGGCCAAGGGCGGAGCCGGGGTCATTGGCCTGGCTGACACCCTGGGGGCCATGCACGAGGGGCGAGTCCACATCTTGCTGGTAGACGAAGGATACAGGGCCGCTGGCTACCGCTGCCAGCAGTGTGGCTACATCGCCGCTCAAGCCAAGAAGGAGTGCCCCTTCTGCGGCGGTATGGTGAAGCAAATAGATGATGCTGTGGACCTGATCGTGCGAGAGGTTATTGACCAAGGGGGACGGGTGGAGGTAGTGAGAGACAGCCCTGATTTGAAAAAGGCGGGGCACATCGTAGCTCTTTTGCGCTATTGAGCGCTCTTGGGCGGGCTGTGCATCTGGTGCAGCCCGCCCAAACTTTTGGTGAATCTCTAACAAAACTCTAATACTTTTCTTGCGCAATTCTAACACAGGTGAGCTATAATCTTAGCAGGGATAACTCGATGGAGTGCGGACGCAAGCAAGTCTGAACAGGCCGCGCGGGAATGAATCCCCGCGCTAATACGAGAACAAAGCCCCTTCGGGGCTGGAATTTTAGCCCGTAGGGCTTCGTCCTTTCAGCCCTGAGGTTCACCTCAGGGCGACGCAGCGCAAAATGGCAGCGGGAAGATTTGATCATGAACCTCAACAAATACACCGAGAAAGCTCAGGAAGCAATCGTTCAGGCCCAGAGCCTGGCGAGTGAATACAGTCATAGCCAGATCGAACCAGAGCATCTGCTGTTGGCCTTGGTGCGGCAGACGGATGGGGTCGTGCCCCAGATCGTGCAGAAGCTGGGAGCCTATCCTCACCTGCTCCAGCAGGAGCTGGAGCAGGAACTGGCTCGTCGGCCCAAAGTCTACGGGGCAGCAACCCAGGTCGGCCTATCGCGAGATCTGCGGGCTGTTCTTGACCTGGCTGAACAAGAGGCGGGGCGGATGCGCGACGAGTACGTATCAACGGAGCACTTGCTCATCGCCCTGACAGATAAGGTGGCAGGCGCTGCAGCCACCTTCCTGCGAAGCCAGGGCATCACCAAGGATACTATCTTGAAGGCTCTGACTGGCATCCGGGGCTCTCAACGGGTGACCACGCCTACCCCAGAGAGCACCTATCAGGCCCTGGAGAAATACGGCCGGGACATGACCCAACTGGCTCGCCGAGGGAAGCTGGACCCCGTCATCGGCCGGGACGAAGAGATCCGCCGCGTGATCCAGGTGCTATCGCGGCGTACCAAGAACAACCCGGTTCTCATCGGCGAGGCTGGTGTGGGCAAGACTGCCATCGCTGAGGGACTGGCCCAGCGGATTGTGCGAGGA
>JBAWAP010000320.1:0-2204 GCA_049589355.1 Anaerolineae bacterium | reverse complement strand
AGTTGGTTAAGCCGATCATGGTGCATTCTCCTTTCAAAGGTTAGTAGTGCCTTAAGAATGCATCATGACGGCCATTTTGGCAAATCACCCGGGCCTCACATCAGGCCGAAAACTAGCAGATAAAGTTTATCTCTCTCTATTCGTGCTGGCGCTAGGGGCCACTCGCGCTCAAATCGGCCTGATGAGTGCGCTATCGAGTCTGAGCGCTGCCTTGCTCCTGTTGCCCGGAGCGGCCATCGTCGAGCGCTGGGGCCACCGCAAGCAAATCGTGGTGCTCAGTGGCGGTGGTATCTCCCGCGTGGCGCTGTTGCTACTGGCGCTGGTCCCCTTACTATTTGCCGGGCCAACGGCTGTCTACGTTGTCATCGCCCTGGCCATCCTTCGCAGCGCTTTCGCCAACTTCGGAGTACCCGCCTGGGTGTCCCTCACGGCCGACATCGTGCCTCTGTCCTGGCGCGGTCGCTACTTTGCGTCCCGCAATATGGCGATGGGCGTGGCCAACATGCTGACGACCCTCCTCGTTGGGCAACTCATCACCCTCATCGGTGGCACCAACGGATACCAACTGGCCATGGGCTTGTCCTGCGCCATTGGTATGGCTTCCACCTTCAGTTTCGCTCGTATCGAGGAGCCTCCCGTATCGGCCCCTCCTGAGGTGAAAGACCGTGACTCTCAATGGCCTCTGCTCCAGCACCTGCGTGCTCACCCGGATTTCCTGATCTTCTGCGCCACAGCAGCAATATGGAACTTTTCCCTTAACATAGCCGGGCCGTTCTTCAACCTCTACCTGGTTGAGAATTTGAGAGCCAGTGCCGGCATCGTGGGAGCTCTCAGCGTGGCGACCAGTCTGGCTGCGCTGCCGGGTCAGCGACTGTTTGGCACCCTGGTTGACCGCTGGGGAACGCGCCAGGTACAACTCGTCACCGGGCTGCTCATCCCCTTGCTGCCCTGGGTCTGGGCGTTGACCCGTTCGCCCTGGCACGTGGTGCCGATCAACCTGGCAGCCGGGTTCCTTTGGGCCGGCTATGAGCTTTCCAATTTTAACTTTCTTCTCATCCTCACTCCCGAGGATCGCCGGCCGCGCTACACTGCGCTTTATCAGATCGTGGTGACAACAGCCCTGGCCGGCGGGGCTGCCCTCGGCGGCATCGTCGCCCAACGATGGGGATACACGCCCGTGTTCGTCCTATCCGGCATCGGCAGGCTATTTGCTGCATTGCTCTTCGCTCGCTTCGTCCGCCAGCTTGCCTCTCCTTTGACTGCCAAATGAGTAACTCAATGTCTCTTTCCGCACTTTTAAGCGCCTGGCACACCGATCCAAACATTGCCTCGAACATCGCCGCGTGGCGGACCTTCCCCGCGCGGCCAGCGCGGTTTGCGCTGTTCCCCGATGACCTCCATCCCACGCTGGTGGATGCCCTGCGCGCCCAGGGCATTGGCGGGCTGTACACCCATCAGGCGACGGCATGGCAGCGCGCGCAAGCCGGCCAGAACCCGGTGGTCGTCACCGGCACAGCCAGCGGCAAAACCCTCTGCTACAACCTGCCCGTGCTCGACCGTCTGCTGCGCGATCCGCAGGCGCGGGCCCTCTACCTCTTTCCCACCAAAGCCCTGGCCCAGGATCAGTTGTCAGGGATCAGGGATCAGTTATCAGGGATCAGTTATCAGGGGTTAGTTATTCGGGTTGCGACTTACGATGGCGATACGCCGTCCGAGGCGCGCCCGGCCATTCGCGCTACGGCGCGCCTGGTTATCAGCAATCCCGACATGCTGCACACCGGGGTGCTGCCACATCACACCCTGTGGGCCGATTTCTTCGGACACTTACAATTTGTGGTGATAGACGAAATGCACGCCTATCGCGGGGTGTTCGGCTCGCACGTGGCCAATGTCCTGCGTCGGCTGAAACGGATTGCACGCTTCTACGGCTCGTCGCCCCAGTTCATTTTGACCTCAGCGACGATTGCCAATCCCATCGAGCTGGCCGAGCGGCTGATCGAAGAGCCAGTGGCCCTGGTGGACGACGATGGCGCGGCGCGGGGCGCCAGGCATTTTGTGATCTACAATCCTCCCGTGGTGAACCACGACCTCGGCCTGCGACGCAGCGCGCTGCTGGAGAGCGTTCGTCTGGCGGGCGACCTCTTACAGCACGGCGTGCAGACCATCGTCTTTGCGCGGGCGCGACGGACGGTGGAGCTGATCCT
>JBAWAP010000319.1:0-1702 GCA_049589355.1 Anaerolineae bacterium | reverse complement strand
CGAATGTTCGTCATCTCAAACAGGTACGGGTTCAATCCAGCTTCCTGAACAGTTTCCTTGAAGAGAGGTTCATGCGTGCGAGGCGTGCACGAAGCCACGATCACACGGTTAAGATTGTTCTGCTTGATCTTCTCCGCCATAAGCTTCTGAGTGTCCTGAGAACAAGTGTAAACGTTCGCTTCAGCATAAGCCACGTTAGGCAGAGTTTTGGCATATTCCACAACCTCGGGAACATTCACGACTCCGCCGATGTTGATTCCGCAGTGACAGACGAAAACGCCTATGCGCGGCTCTTCTTTGCTCACGTCGCGCTCGGGAGGATACTCTTTCCTTGCGACAAGCGTTCCTCTTTCGCTTGCAACTATTCCCATAGCCTTCGACGCAGCGCCGCTTGCCTGCGCGACACTCTCAGGAATATCCTTCGGACCAGAGAAGGCTCCACAGACGAATACGCCTGGCTTTGAGGTTTCGACAGGTGAAAATGTCTCTGTGTCACAGAATCGGTACTTGTTGAGTTTTATGCCCAAGTTCTTGGCTAGTTTCTCAGCATCCTTGGGCGGCGTCATGCCGATCGACAGAATTACCATGTCAAATTCTTCTGTTTTGGGTGTCTCATTCTCAACGTAGTGCACATGCAAGTTGCCTGTTCTTGGGTCCTCGGTGACCCCGGCCACTCTTGACCGCACGAACCGTATGCCCCATTCTCCCTGGGCACGTTCATAGTACGAGTCAAATTCCTTTCCGTAGGAACGCATGTCCATGTAGAAAATTGTGGGATCCAGTTTCGAAGGCGTGTGCTCCTTGGCTATTACTGCTTCTTTGATGCCGTACATGCAGCATGCAGCTGAACAATAGTTGTTCCCAAGCTGGAAGTCCCTCGAACCAACGCACTGGATGAACGCAATCTTCTTCGGAATTTCACCATCCGACGGTCTCAGGACAAGCCCACCATATGGGCCAGAAGCGCTCAGAACGCGTTCAAACTCAATGCTTGTCACAACGTTCGGATATCGCGCGTACCCATATTCGCTTTTCAGTCTTGCATCGAAGGATTCGAAGCCGGGAGCCAGAATTATCGAGCCAACATTCAGTTTTACTTCACTCTCTTCCTGCTCATATTCAACGGCATTTGCCTTGCAAATTTCAGCACATGTTCCGCAACCGATGCATTTTTCACGATCAATCATGTACTTCAGTGGCACAGCCTGCGGATATTCGACAAAGATTGCGCTTCTATTGCCCAGTCCTTCGTTGAACATGTCAACTGCTTCGATTGGACACTTTTGTGCGCAAAGTCCACAACCGTTGCATTTCTCTTCGTTTATGTAACGGGCCTTCCTTCGAAGTTTCACTTCGAAGTTACCAGCCTCACCATCTAGACCGGTGATTTCAGCATTTGTTAGTATCGTGATGTTTGGATGCCTTCCAGTCGCCACAAGCTTCGGCGAGAGAATGCACATTGAACAGTCGTTTGTGGGGAACGTCTTGTCTAGCTGTGCCATCACGCCGCCTATGCATGGTCCTTGGTCCACCAAATAGACCTTGAATCCAGAATCAGCCAGATCAAGAGATGCCTGTATTCCAGCAACTCCTCCGCCTACTACCATGACTGCTCCAACTTTGTTGCTTGCCATTTAGCCCACCTCCAGAGCTCTATAGAGCGGGGTTGTCCCTTCGACGTGGTCCACGGTGATCATGTTTC
>JBAWAP010000318.1:0-4616 GCA_049589355.1 Anaerolineae bacterium | reverse complement strand
CGTCAGGGTATGCATCTTCGGAGATTTCGACTGTAACTGCAAGATAGACATAGTGGATATCATGCTGGTGGCTATCCATTGGAACACCTCTGCCGGTGATCCAGACTACGATGCAACCTACGACCTGGATGGCGATGGCGACATTGACATCATGGACATCATGCTGGTGGCAGTGCGCTGGGGAGAGACTTGCGAGTAATCTAATGACATTGAGATGCAAGTAGAGAGGAGACCTAAGATTGAGGACAGCGGCAAGGGTAGGCTAAGATTGGCTCGTGTCCTGATTCTTTTCCTTGTGGGAGCTACGATCCTGGCGGGATGCGGACACATTCGGGTGAGCATAGAGATAGGCTCGCCTGATGTCAGGGCAACCGAGATGGCGATAGCACCGAGCGTCGTGGCGACGCTCGGTACGCAAGCGCCCAGTCCCACCCTTACATCAGTAGCCACAATTACGCCCGTGGTCACCCATACGCCTACAGCCACACCTTTGCTCGCAGCTACACCTACTGAGACCCCAACTACCGCGCCCGCCGTGATGCCCACCGCCACGCCGATGTCAAATCCGCCATTGACAGCGAGTCAAGTCTCTTGCCGACTGAGCCTGCTGAGCCCGCCAGATAGGGCATCCTTTGGGCATGAAACGAGGGTGGTGACGTTACAATGGCAATTCGACAGAGCGCTGGCCCCGGCCGAGTATTTCTTCGTCAACGTAACCTACCTGCACCGCGGGCAGATCTGGTACGATGGCACATGGGTGGACTCAGTTCGTCAAATCCCCTCGGGGACGCGGGAAACGAGGTGGCAACTGCACGATTACCTTTGCGTGGACAGCCTGTCGGACACCGACTGCTTCGATTGGAACGTCACCCTGAAGCAGAGAGGAGGGAACAGAGCAGATCTAGAAGACGAAGTCGAGTGCCTCAGCCCGACCTGGTCCTTCTGTTGGTCTGGGTGCAAGAGAAAGCCAACGTCTACACCGGTGGAACCAACACCAGCGCTCATACCGCCCACGGAGACACCGCCGCCAGCGCCTTATCCTCCACCATCCACATCCACGTTGCCACCTTATCCTCCGTGAGTTGAGTTTCAGGCTCCTCGAACGCACCGCCAGCCGAGGCCGCGTTCTTGAGACCGGCGTTTGTGTTGTAGCTTTGAACAGTGTGAAGGAGGTGGAGATGAGCGAGAAGAAGCAGGGGGATGAAATGAAGAATCAGAACCGTTCTACCAGAGTGGTCTTGGCAGTGCTATTCCTGCTTTGCGTTGTGGCTTTTGCCATGGCGATAACGAGGATAAATGCCCAAACGCTCAGTGAATGCAGTGATGCGAAGGATACTGCTATTGGTATAAGTGTTACAACGTCTACCGATACCCATGTAGTCACGAGTACGGGTACTATCACCTACACAGTGTTTCTTCCCTCGATTCAGGAGTACGTTCCGCCCGACGCTAAGTTAGGGGCGGATTTTGGATTTCTGATCCTGGCTCCCGACGTTCTTGAGTACGATTGCCCTCTGGTCAAGGAAATGGGAGCACGTTGGATGCGGGTCTTCTTGGGATGGCTTGATATAGAGAAGTCGCCTGGTGAGTATGACTGGGCCGAATACGATGCGGTGTTGGAACGCCTTGGGGAATTGGGGTTTCACACCATCGTCGTGATTTACGGAGCCCCTGACTGGGCGGCTGAGGAGAACTGCGGCCCTATTGCAGATACGCTTGCTTTGGAGATTTTCCTGGAGGCCCTTGTGCCTCGGTATGCTGAGGTCGTAGACGCCTGGGAGTTTATTAACGAGCCAGATGGAAGAGTACCGCACAAGTATGGGCCGGCGATCGGATGTTGGGGACCTTATCCCGCTGAGTATGCTCGGCAGTTAGGGATATTCTACTCTAAGATCAAAACCCTGGACCCTGATGCTTTGGTTTTCTTCGGCGGCCTGGCCTATGACAGTTGGTACCATTTTGAGAGGCGTTTTTTTGAAGAGGCCTTGCAATATGGGGCAGGTGAGTTCTTTGATGGTGTCAGTCTCCATTACTACCCCATCAATCCTGCTGACTTTCCCACCATGGCCCACAAAGTGAACGAGATCCGTGACACGATGTCCAGGAATGGGGTCTATAAAAAGAGAATCTGGGTAACCGAGACAGGTATGTGGGTTAACTTGAATGGGAGCCAGGAGCTTCAACGCGATTTCGTCGTTCGCGAGTTCACTCGCGGCTTTGGGGCCGGGGTAGACAATATCTTTTGGTTTGATCCGAGGGAGCATCCTGCACCGAAGGATGCAGTGCATCGGTGGCTGATCAGTACCAACCATGAACCCATCAACGGTTACAGCACCTTTCAGCATTTCGCAGAAAAACTTGAGGGGATGCATTGTGTTGGTGCCTACGGGAAGGTTCCTGAAGGAGTTGAGGCTTACGAGTTCCTTGGCCTGGAGCGCTCGCTTTACATTCTATGGTCCAATGCGATAACCAAGACTGTAAGGATACCTTCCACGGCTGATGCCATTCTCACCAACCGAGACGGTGATGAATCGAGCGTTCTCCCAGTCCAGATGGGGATGGTGGAGTTTGAGGTAGGGGAGAAGCCTGTGTTCGTTGAGACCCCCCACTCGGAGTAGCGGGGTGTCGCATCAAGCGGCTCGATGGCGGAGTGGGTGGGGTGAAGGGAGGGAAGCGATGAAAGATCAAAACCGTTCTGCTAGATTAGCTGTGTCAGTGCTATTCCTGCTTTGTGCTGTGGCTTTTGCCGTTGCGATGACCAAGAACAAGGCAGATGCCCAAACGTTCAGTGAATGTAGTGGTATGATGGATGCTGCTATGCCGGCAACGACTACCTATACAGTACTTCTTCCGCTTGTTCACAAGTACGGCCCGCCACAGGCTAAACTGGGGGTGGATTTTGGAGCTTTAGTAACGTTCCCCGACGTAATTGAGTGCGATTTTCCCCTTGTCAAAGAAATGGGTGCACATTGGATGCGAGTAAACTTGTCATGGCTTGAAGTAGAGACATCGCCAGGTGAATATCATTGGGACAAATACGACCGGGTATTTAGTCACCTTGGGGAGTTAGGGTTCCATGTCATAGTTGTGATCTACGGAGCCCCTGACTGGGCAGCCGAGTTGAACTGTGGGCCTATTTCGGACACACTTGCTCTGGAGAATTTCCTTGAGGCCCTTGTGCCTCGGTATGCTGAGGTCGTAGACGCTTGGGAGTTTATCAACGAGCCAGACGGAAGAGTGCCCCATTGGTATGGGCCAGTGATCGGATGTTGGGGACTCTATCCCGCTGAGTATGCTCGGCAGCTAGGGATATTTTACGCTAAGATCAAGAACCTTGATCCTGATGCCTTGGTCTTCTTCGGTGGCTTGGCGTATGATTATTGGATACATTTTGAAAAGGGTTTTTTTGAGGAGGCACTGCAAAATGGTGCGGGGTCATATTTCGATGGCATTAGCCTCCATTACTACCCTATAAACCCTGTTGAGTTTCCCACTATGGCCCATAAAGTGAACGAAATTCGTGACACAATGTTGAGGAATGGGGTCTATGGGAAGAAGATTTGGATAACCGAGACGGGTCAGTGGGTCAACCTCGGTCGGAGCGTGGAACTGCAACGCGATTTTATTGTTCGGGAACTCACCCGTGGCTTTGGTGCCGGGGTAGACAACATCTTTTGGTTTGATCCGCGGGAGCGTCCTGTACCAGAGGGTGCGGTGCAGCGGTGGCTGATCAGTACCAACCATGAACCCATCAACGGGTACAGCACCTTCCAGAATTTCGCAAACAAACTGGAGGGGACGCACTGTTTGGGTGCCTATCAATATGTTCCTGATGGAATTGAGGCTTACAAGTTTACGGGCAACAAGGGCTTGCTTTACATCTTGTGGTCGAATACTATAACTAAGACGGTGGCGATTCCTTCCGCGATCAACGCCATTCTCACCAACCGAGACGGTGATGAATCGGTGGTTGTCCCCGTCGAGTTGGGAATGGTCGAGTTTGAGGTAGGAGTGAAGCCCGTATTTGTCGAGATTGCCGATTCAGAGTAACAGCGCACGGCATTGCTTGAGGAGACGATAGAAGATGGATATGATTAGCATCATCATTCCAGTGTACAACGAGGAAGGGGCCATCGGTGACGATTTGGACACGATTATCCAGACCATGAGCGGGAGCGACACCCCCTGGGAGATCATCGTGGTGGATGATGGTTCTACTGATGGGAGCACGGAGATCGTGCGACAGAGGCTTCGTCCTGAGGCTCAGCCCGAAGGGGAGGGGGTGAGGCTCATCCAGCACCCCTACAATCGCGGCACGGGTGCAGCGCGAACGACGGGCCTCCACCACGCCAGGGGCGACGTCATTGTGATGACCGATGGCGATGGGACGTATCCCAATCAGGACATCCCCCGTCTCCTCGCTCACATGGGCGAGTGCGACATGGTCATCGGTGCCAGGAGGCTGGAGGCAGGCAGCCTCAGGTGGCTACGCTCCCCGACCAAGCTCTTCATTCGCCTTCTGGCCTCGTACCTGACGGGGGTAAGAATTCCTGACCTGAACTCTGGCCTTCGTGCCTTTAAGAAAAGCGTCGCTGAGAGGTTTCTCGATATTCAGC
>JBAWAP010000317.1:0-6035 GCA_049589355.1 Anaerolineae bacterium | reverse complement strand
TCACCGAGCATGTTCAGCGCCGCCGTCCTCGCCTGCTCCAATGCGGCTGGGATGATACCGTAGACCCGACCTTGAAACTCGGCCACGTCGCCAGCAGCGTAGATGTCCTCGGCGCTAGTCCGCAGGTGCTCATCCACCACCACGCCCCGATGGACCTCCAGACCAGCCTCCTGGGCCAACTTCACATTAGAGCGAATGCCTGTTGAAATGAGGATCAGATCTCCCTCTATCGTCCGGCCGTCCTGCAGCAGAACCCCCGTGGCCTGTCCGTCGCCCAAGATAGCCTGCGAGGAGGCATTCAAGGCCACCTCGATGCCCATAGCGCCTATCAGCTTTCTCAGCAGCGCCCCTCCCTCGGCATCGAGCTGGCGCTGAAGGAGATAGGACTCGTACTCCAGAACGGTCACCCTCAATCCCAGCACCATGAGGGCTCTGGCCGCTTCCAGGCCCAAAAGCCCACCACCTACGACCACGGCACGCTTCGCCCCTTCGGCCCACCTTCTGATGGCCAGGGCATCCTCGATAGTACGAAGGGTGAAGACGCCTTCCTTGTCCACGCCCTCGATGGGTGGGATAAAGGGGCGGCTGCCGGTGGCCAGGAGCAGCCGGTCGTAGGAAACCTCGCAGCCATTACTTCGACTGCGCTCAGTACAAGCGGCCAGGGCAATCCGCTTCGCAGTGGGGTCTAGCCCCATTACCTCAGCCCCCAGGTGCACGGCGATGCCCTGCCCCTCGTACCAGGCTGGGGAATAGAGATACAGATCCTCCAACTCGATCTCCCCGGCCAGGAATCTCTGGAGGCGTGGTCGGGGATAGTAGTGATGTGCTTCCTGGGTATAAACCTCGACCTCAGCCCCTCCCTCTGAGAGGGCTCTGGCGGCGGTGACGCCAGCCACACCGTTGCCGATGATGACAAAGTGCATGCTCGACTTACCTTTTCATTCGATCTTCTCGAAGCTGGGCGTCCAAGGGTCACAAGGGGTATGCATAGCCCGTTCCATTCGTGACGTATCATGGACCACGATGCACCATCTCGTCCCCAAAGTGGAACTCTTCGACGTTGTAGTAATCGGGGAACTGGGAGATAAAATGGCCATATTCCCTCCTATCCCCTCTCAAAGGACTACCCCTCCTCCGCCTTCGCTTGCATGACCTGCGCCAAGAAGAGGGGCTCGGGCAAGGCGCCCTCGAAGCCCACTTCCTCGTTCACCACCGTCTTGGGAACGGCGAAGACGTTGTATTTGTGCACCAAGTGCGGAAACTCCGCGCTCTCCACCATGTCCGCCCGCACCATGTCGCTCTCGATAGCCATCCTCTGTGCCAACTGCACAGCCATAGGACAATATGGTCAGGTGGGGGTGACGAAGACCTGGAGGTGGAGGGGATCCTTCAGCCCCTTCAGGGCCTCCTTGGTCTTCGGGGCCAGGCCCGACTCCCCAGCCGAGACGTCCTTGATGGCCTCGATGAGCGAGGTGAACTCATAGCCTGCGGGCACGCCGTAGAAGCGGACGCCATAGTCCTTCTCCCCCTCCACAGCAATGGCCGGGATCTTGTCCACGCCGTAACGCTCGACCGCCTCCTTGTCCAGGGCAAAGTTGTAGATCTCAATGCCTATCTTGTCCGAGAGAGAAGCCACCTCCTGAGCGAGAGAGGTGTTCTCGCGACAGTGCGCGCACTCGAACTCCTGGGTGAAGACCGCCAGCCTCACCTTCCCTGGCAGCTCCTCGAATTCCTTCTGCAACGTGTCGCGAAGATCTTCACTCAAAATAGCCATCTTTCACCTCCTACTTGATCTCGATATGCACCAATCCTCGATCACCGGGGGCTTTCCCCAATGACAACGGGGTTATCCGGATACGAGCTCCATTCCGTGAAAGAACCCTCGTACAGCTTGACTCTGGGATACCCCAGGAAGTGCTTAAACAGGATGTACTCGTTCGTCCCCTCCCGACCGGTGCCGCAGGAGCAGATGATCAGCTTGTCCTTTGTCGCGCCTTTCCCCTCGACGATTCCCAGGAGCTCCTCCTTCGGCTTCAGCAGCCTCGAGTTGTCCGCATCCATAAGCGATTTCCAGGGCAGGTTCACCGCACCAGGGATGTGCCCGTTGCGAATCCAAGGTCCCTCTCCGGCGTAGACGTTGGCCGGCCGCGCGTCCAGCAGGACCACGTCATCCTCATCCTTGATGCGCTTGAACTCATCGTAGCTCACGAACATCTCCGAGCGCACCGTGGCCTGGAAGTCCGATGCCTCAATCTTGGGGAACACCTGACTGGTCGGCCTCCCCTCCTTCAGCCACTTGTCGAGGCCGCCGTCCAGCACATAGACGTTGTCGTGGCCAAAGCGCACCAGGCTGTAAGCCACCATGGTCTGTTCCAGGCCGTCACCCCAGCCCTTGACCAGTCCCTTACCCGTGTAGACCACCACCGGCACTTCAGGCCGGAGCCCAAGCCGGCGGAACAGGGCCTGCGCTGCCTCCGGGGGAATCCACTTGCCCGGCATGCCGTGCAAGGGCACCCGCAGGGTCTTTTCGCTCACGTAGATGGCGCCGGGAATGTGAACCTTGATGTAATCGTGGATATCGGGCTGCACATCCAGGATTATCAGCCCCTCGTCTTCCAGATGTTCCTCCAGCCAGTTGGTGGATACCCACTTTACTTGGCCAAAGCCGTATGGTACTTCTTTCTTGTTCATGCTTTCCTCCCTTTCCCTACTAGTAGCTCGTTCTATCTCGTACAAACATACATCCCTATGATAGCACAAAGCTGTCTTTTTGTCTGCGACAAAGATCTCTTTTCCTTACCCAACTTCGCGGATTACTTCAGCGGACAACTCACCGAGTTCCAGCCCGCCAGGCCGCCCAATACCACAATCAGATTCTCCCAGCCAGCGCGCCGTAGCAGGCTGGCGCCAATCATGGAACGCAGCCCGCTGCCGCAGAAGATGTAGACGGGCTGGTCGCCCGACACCTCGTCCAGGCGCTCAGGGAGCTGGGTGATGTGGATGTGGTGAGCACCTGGTATCTCTCTCCGCTCTACCTCCTGGTCGCTGCGAACGTCCAGAATCCAAACGTCCTCCTCCTCATCCAGCCGCTGGCATAACTCTTGCACGGTGATGGTCTCGACGCTCTGGCTGGCCAATCCGGCCGTATGCCAGGCCAGCATCCCACCCGCTAAGAAGCCATCCAGCCTGTCGAATCCCAGCCGGATGAGGTAGCACACAGCCTGCGAGACGTCGTTCGTCTCGGCGACCAGCAGGATGGGCTTGTCGTAGGACAGGAACCAACCGGCGAAGCTGGGTAATCCCTCTTGCCAGATCGAGAGCGCGCCAGGCACGTGCGCAGAGCCAAAGCCCAGCTCCATGCGCGTGTCCAACACCAGGACATCTTTCGCCCTGGCGGCAAACTCTTTCGGCGACAGTGGCAGTGGAATAGGAAATGATCCGAGCAGCGGTGGCCCTTCCAGATTCAGTTTTTCCATCATTCGGAAATAGGGTGGGTACTCCAGCATCCGCCCAACGTGTTCCACGAAGTCAGCTTTATCGGTATGCTGCAGCCTGGGGTTATGCTTTCGCTCCAGGCCAATGGTGGTCCAGGTTCGCTCAGCGATGGCGGTGCCGCAGACGGAGCCGGCCCCGTGAGCAGGGCAGACGATCACCTCGTTGCCCAGAGGCAGTATCTTGTGAAACAAGCTTTCGTAGAGCAAGCCAGTCATCTCCCCCAGCTTGTCGCGACCGTAAAAGTCAGTGCGACCGACGTCGCCAGCGAAGAGGGCGTCGCCGGTGAAGACCATCCAGGGCATACCGTTGAGATCGTGGAGAAGGTAGCTCATGTGGCCCCGGGTGTGGCCAGGCGTGTGCAGCGCCTTCAGTTTCAACCGGCCGAACCTCAGCGCTTCGCCATCGCGGATCCGCTCGCCGTAGCCGTAGTCCAGATCATCGTGGGCCGAGTGCAAAATCACAGCACCCGTACGGCTGGCCAGCTCAACGGAGCCGACGACGTAGTCCTCGTTGCGGTGCGACTCCAAAATGTGGGTGATTTGCATCCCCTCCCGACTAGCAGTCTGCACATACACATCGCCATCTCGCCGCGGGTCAATGACCACGGCCTGACTCCCATCACCGATCAGGTACGAGTAATGAGCCAAGCCCTTGGACTCGAAACGCTTGAACAACATGAGGTTCCTCCTCTATTCTCATAGGGACCGATTGGTTTCCGTTATCACTGGAACAGCAAAACGAAGACCAGCAAAGTGCTCAGTATTAAGGCCGCGATTAGTATGCTCATCAGCCAGATGGGCGTGGCCCTCATGCCTTCCTGCTCTACGAGGCGACAGGCCCAGCAATAGCGCCGAAACGCGATGACGTAGATTCCTCCCCCCGTGAGGATCAGGATGGCGCCGATGGCACGGGCCATCCACAGCCATTCCCCAGAGTCCAGCAGGCGGGCGATCCCCAGGCCAGCGACACCACCGCCAGGCCGGTGCGCACCCAAGCGCTAAAGGTGCGCTCGTTGGTCAGCAGGTTGCGCTGCCAGGCCAAACCGGTGCGCTCTATTGCCAGCTTTTCCGGGTCGCCCCGAATATCCGGCGATGCCTTCAAAGCACCCCTCCGCTTTCAATCACTTCCGAGTTGAAATGATTGAGCAGGCAGTTGCCAGCGGTCAGCCTATCTCCCGCATGAACCGCTTAACGTGGTAGTCCCACTCGCGGGTCTCCAGCTTCACCGTCGTCTTCTTGTCTCCCACGATAGCCGTCACTGAGACGTGTCCACCACCCCCTTCGAAGTAGACGCAGCAGGGCTCTTGCTCGATCAGTTCGAGCCCCAGGCCCCCCTCGCCGAAGTAAGCCATAGCCTTCTCAATGGCCTCCTCTGGGCTCAGTTTGGTTTCAACACTATAGAGTGCCATTTCCTCCCACCTCCTCGTACAATTTGCTGGACAGCGCTTCCCAGCACCTCATCAGATATGTTCCAATTCATCTAATACACCGCGCAACACCGCGGCGGACTTGTGCAGAGCCTCTGTCTCCTGCTCGTTCAAAGGCAGGTGCAGCACACGCTCCACACCCCCTCTACCAACCACCGCCGGCAGACTGAGGTAGACGTCCTCGATGCCGTAGTAGCCGGGCACCAGGCTGGATACTGCCAGAACAGTGTGTTGGTCGCGCAGGATGCTCTCCACTATGCGCAGCAACCCAACGGCTACGGCGTAGTAGGTTGCACCCTTGCGCTGGATGATCTCGTAGGCCGCGTCGCGAGTCTGATGGAAGATGCGCTCTCGGCTCTCAGGGCCGAGCTTGCACCTCTCTCGGTCGCAGAAATCGTCCAGCCGCATTCCGGCCACGTTAGCCAGGCTCCAGACCGGCACCTCGCTGTCGCCGTGCTCGCCAATGATGTGGGCGTGCACGCTGCGCGGGTCTACACCCAGGTGCTCGCTCAACAGATAGCGGAAGCGTGCTGTGTCGAGGACGGTGCCGGAGCCGATCACCCGCCGGGATGGGAAGCCCGATACTTTCCAGGTCACGTAGCTCAACACGTCCACCGGATTGGTGGCGATGAGCAAGATGCCGGTTGTGTTGTATGCAGTGATGCGCAGGATGATGTCCTTGAAAATCGCCGCATTGCGCTTTACCAGGTCGAGCCGGGTCTCCCCCGGTCGTTGGGCCGTTCCGGCCGCCACGACTACCACGTCGGCTCCGACGCAATCGGGATAGTCGCCGGCCCAGATGCGCGTAGGATGGGAGAGTGGCATGGCGTGGTTCAAGTCCATCGCCTCGCCCTCCGCGCGCTTGCGGTCAATGTCAATCAGCACGATTTCACCCACCAGGCCGTTGAGCAGCAGCGCGTAGGCGAAGGTAGAGCCAACCTTACCAGCGCCAACCACGGCGACCTTGCGAGGATGGGGCTCGTGCTCCCGAATACTGTTTCGATCCTTGGTCATGTCCATTCCCCACTCTCTTCTTGGAGTGCACAGTCCACTCAGCTAGGCCCCCGCTTTTCCCACAGAGCTACCAGCAGCGGGACAATGGCCAGAGAGGGCA
>JBAWAP010000316.1:0-5810 GCA_049589355.1 Anaerolineae bacterium | reverse complement strand
GTTTGCGGGCGTTCAGTTGGTGATCCAGGATTCCGCATCCTTCCAACTGGCCTTGCCGTTGTTCAAAAGTTGCGTTTTTTCGCCGATATGAACGATTCAGCTCCTGGTTGCACAACCGTTACGCTAGTGGATTTGATGTAGTAAGAGCTGAATTACCTATCTGGCGCGTCAGCGGTTTGCATGAGAGGAAGAGACACGCCATCACGCTGGATTTCACGCCAGAGGGTACTCTGATAGTACACCTCCTCTTCCCAGCGGGCCTGGTCGAGGATATGAGTATTGAAAAGCACATCGTGCTCCAACGAACACCGGGCGGCGATCTCGCGGATGCGCCAACGCGTCGCTGGTTGCAGGATTTTGAGTACCACCAGTAGGTCAATATCGGAATCAGAGTCGAAATCTCCCCGTAACTTGGAGCCGAAGAGCCACAAGCCCATGAGATTATCGCCTAGGTTAAAATGCAAACGATTCACATAATCGTTTACTGCCATTTGTTCGTGGGGTTGCAGGTAATTCAGTGTATCACTCATTGTAAAGCTCCCATTTCACGGAGAACCTGTTCGATGCGATGGACGAATCGCTTGACGGCCGCAATGCAATCCTGGTGGGCGATCACCAGACGGCCAGTATCCATTGCCTGATGGGCGTACGCCAGATATTGGGCGATCCTACGCCGAGTTCGAACGTTGAATTCCATGCTATCAATTATACATTACTTTTCCCAGAGGAGCAATTCTATGTCAGGAGGAGTAAGTTTGGATGTCATGAGACAAAGGGCTGCGATACTGCTGATACCGCTGTTCTTTCTAGTCCTGGTGTTGGCCCCAATCCAGGCTGATGAGCCGGTTGTGCGCCTGCTGTTCTTCTACTCACAGGATTGCGAGCATTGCCAGGTGGTGATTAACGAGGTGCTCTCGCCTTTGCAGGAAAAGTACGGGGCACAACTGGAGGTGCAGTCTATCGAGATTTCCGACGCCGACAATTACCAGTGGTTGCTGGATATGGAGGCCACCTATCAGATACCGCCGGATAAGGTGGACATCCCGGAGGTGTTCGTGGCCGATACGGCTCTGATTGGAGAGGACGAGATTCGTGCCCAGTTGGATGAGATCATCGCCCGCTACCTTGCGGCCGGCGGCGTAGACTATCCGCCCCGCCCTGGCGCGACGCCTGCCCCGACGGGCGAGACGCCCCTCATTCACCTGGCCTACTTCTACCAGGCCGGCTGCCGGGAGTGCGACCGCGCTGAGCTGGACCTGCGCTATCTCCAGGAACGCTATGCGCTGGCGGTCGCCGAGTTCGACGTGAGGGAGCAATCGGCACTGAGTGAGTGGTTGGGGGCACGAGCTGGGGTCCCAAAGGAAGAGCGCCTCACTGCGCCAGCCATCTTCGTAGGCAACGAGGCGCTCATCGGCAGTGAGATCAACGCCCGCAGCCTGGAGGCGTTGTTGGAGAAGTACGCCATCACCGGCGCGCCGCCCACCTGGGATGACTTCGACCCTGCAATGGGGGAGCAGAGCATCATCGAGCGCTTCAAGTCCTTCGGTGTCTTCACCGTCGTCTTCGCTGGCCTGGTGGATGGCCTTAACCCGTGCGCCTTCGCCACCATCGTCTTTTTCGTCTCTTACCTGGCTTTCGTGGGCCGCCAGCAGCGGGAAGTGCTGGCCGTGGGCTTGGCTTTCACCCTGGGGGTGTTCCTGACCTACCTGGGGGTGGGAATGGGGCTGCTCAAGTTTATGGCCTCGCTGCCCTTCTTGAGCACGGTGAGCCGCTGGGTGTACGGTCTGACGGCGGTGCTGTGCCTGTTTCTGGCCGCCATCAGCTTGTACGACTGGTGGCAGGCCCGCCGGGGCAAGCCGGAGGAGATGCGCCTGAAGCTGCCCCTCCGCCTGCGGCGCTGGATCAATCGCGTCATCCGCGAGGGGGCAGGCCTACGGGCCTTTGTGCCGATGTCCTTTGTCACTGGGGTGGTGATCTCGGTGATCGAGCTGGCCTGCACGGGCCAGGTTTACCTGCCGACCATCATCTTTGTGCTGGGCGTGCCGGGGTTGCAGGCCAGGGCCGGGCTGTACCTGGTGCTCTACAACCTGGTGTTCATCCTGCCGCTGGTGGTGATCTTCTTGCTGGCCTACTTTGGCACCACGTCCCAGCAGTTGGGCCAGTTCATCAATCGCCGGGCGGCGACGGTGAAGCTGGTCACAGCCGTACTGTTCGTCCTGCTGGCCGCCTGGCTGGCTTTCGCTCTCTTGACTCCGCAACAGTAAGAAGTTGTTCGTTTACAGGTTCTGAGCTGGCTGCGTAGATTGAAATAGGGCTGCCGGGGGGGCGATGACTCCAGCCCGCTACAGGGCCAGGCTGACTCGCAGGCAGGCGTCCACTGCTTGCATGTCTGCCTCATTCAGGTGGCCCAACCGTTTCAGGACGCTGGACTGGGGAATGGTCAGGATGACACTGCCCAGCACCGCCGAGTCTCGATCCAGGCCCGCTGTTCCCGCTCGAAGGCGATGGTTGGTTGGGTAATCCTTGGCTGGCACCTTGCTGGAGATGGCGGCCACGATCAAGTTGGGACTGAAGCGGTTGCCCACGTCATTTTGGATGACTAGAGCCGGACGACGTTTGCTCTGGCTAAAATCGGTGATGAGGGGAAAGGGAACGAGGACAACGTCCCCTCGACGTAAAGAGTGGATCTCACTCATCCCACTGCCACGCCCTTTCTGCCGCCGCTGTCTGAAGGGGCAGGCTCTCCTGAGCGATGGCCGCTGCCTCTTCGGCCATGACCTGGTATCCTTCGGCCAGGAGAGCCTCAAACTCCTGCTGTCGCAATCGCTCTAGCCGCTCCAGCAGGGCCTGGCGGACAAATTGACTGCGGTTCTCTGCCAGACGGCGGGCCATTTCGTCTACTATCCCGAGTAGAGAATTGGGAAGGGTTATCATAACGCGCTCCATGCAAACCATCTCCTTTTAATTAGATAGATAAACAGCTAGTCATAGTATATATAATTTCCCCTGAAATGTCAATGTGCATCTCAGCCACGTCACTACAGCGCGGAAGACCTGACGTTTCTCATCGCGCTGGGCCAGGAGATGGAGGGAGAGCGTTTCGAGCTAGGCAAATTGTCTTTTGCCTACTTTTGCGTTATAATTGTCTGTGGCTATTAACCCTTGCGAAGGTTCAGCGTAGCCTTCGGACCAATGGCGTTTTTGTCCAGCGGAGATCGGCTGTTGCCAAGATCATTCGCAACCTTCGCAAGGGTGAGTGGCTATATCAGATCACAGCCGTTACATGGTTGCCCAGGAGGTGGAAGTATGAGGGCGAGCGTCATAGGTCAGAGTCTGCCGCGCGTTGACGCCCGGGCTAAGGTCATGGGCGAAGCCAAGTACCCTGGCGACTTCTACATGGAAGGGATGCTCCATGCAAAGGTGGTCTGGAGTGAGCACCCCCACGCCCGGGTGTTGCGCATTGATACGAGCAAGGCCGAAGCCTATCCGGGTGTGGTCGCCGTCCTCACCTACAGAGATGTTCCTGTCAATGAGTATGGCATCAACATCATGGACCAGCCGGTGCTGGTGGCTGAGGGGGATAAGGTGCGCTGGGTAGGCGACCGCATCGCCATCGTGGTGGCCGAGAGCGAGCGCATCGCTGAGGCAGCCCGCAAGCTGGTCGAGGTGGGCTACGAGCCGCTGCCCGTGGTGGACGACCCGCGACAGGCGATGAGGCCTGATGCGCCGCTGGTCCACGAGAAGAGGGGCACTAACGTACTCAAGCACTTCAAGGTTCGCAAGGGGGACGTGGAAGCCGGCTTTGCCGGAGCGGACGTCATCGTCGAAGGCTACTACGTCACCCCCTTCGTGGAGCATGCCTACCTGCAGCCCGAAGCTGGCCTGGGCTATATTGACGAAGAGGGGCGGGTCACCGTCGTTGCCGGCGCTCAGTGGGTCCACGATGACCTGCATCAGATTGCCCATCTGCTGGATTTGCCCGAAGACCGCGTGCGCGAGATCGTGCCAGCCGTTGGCGGAGCCTTTGGCGGGCGAGAGGATATGTACATCCAGCACCTCCTGGCTCTGTGTGCCTACTGCCTCCGACGCCCGGTGAAGATGGTCTTCAGCCGGGAGGAGTCAGTGTGCCGCACGGGTAAACGCCATCCATACTACATGCGCTACAGGACCGGAGCCACGCAGGACGGGAAATTGACGGCGATGGAGATCGAGCTCATCTCCGATGCTGGGGCCTATGCCAGCACGAGTATGCCGGTGATGGCCAACTCCACCAGCTTTGCTGCCGGACCCTACGTGGTGCCCAACGCGAGGATAGATGGTTATACTGTCTACACCAATAACGCCGTAACGATGGCCATGCGTGGTTTCGGCTCCACCCAGCCGCCGCTGGCCTACGAGTTGCAGATGGACAAGCTGGCTGAGGCCCTGGGCATGGACCCGGTGGAGATCCGAATGAAGAACCTCTTCGAGGATGGCTCAATCGCGGTCACGGGCAATCCCATGCCGCCCGGGGTGGGCATCAAAGAGACACTGCGGCAGGCAGTGCTGACTGCTGGCTGGCGCGAGGAGGACGGACACTGGGTGCGGCCAGAAAAGCTCGCACCCGCCGACGGCAAGCTGTACGGCATTGGGGTGGCCTGCGCCTACAAGAACGTGGGATACAGCATGGGCTTCGACGACAAGTCCACGGCGGTGGTCGAGCTGTCCCTGGACGACTCCGGGCAGGTGGAAAGGGCAGTGGTGAGAATCGGAGCTTCGGAAGTGGGAGAGGGGGTGCATACCGCTCTGGCCCAGATCGCGGCCGAGGCGCTGGGGATCGGTGTGGATGGGGTGGACGTCGCCCTGGTGGATACGGCCGACGTGCCTGATGCCGGAAGCTCCTCTGCTTCTCGCCACGTTTATATGTCGGGCAACGCTGTCCTGATGGCTTGCCGGCTGGCCAAGGAGAAGTGGCACACTGCTCTGCGGGCCGAGCAGGGCGAGACCCACATTGAGGCCCGTTACACCTTCCGCGGCCGCGACGCCAGGCCGACCACACGGTATGACCCTGAGACCGGGATGTGCGATCCCCACATCAGCTACGGATACGCTACCCAGATCGCCCTGGTGGAAGTGGATGCCGAAACAGGGGAGGTAGGAGTCCTCAAGCTCTACTCGGCGCACGACGTGGGCCGGGCCGTCAACCCCCAGATGATCGAAGGACAGATTGGCGGCGGAGTGCACATGGGTGAGGGGTATGCCCTCATGGAGGAGTACATCCAGCAGAAGGGAGTGGTCAAGACCCGCAAGTTCAGCGAATACTTCATCCCCACGGTTCTGGACATGCCCCGCGAGCTCGTGCCCATCATCGTCGAGGTACCCGATCCGACGGGCCCATACGGGGCCAAAGGGGCAGGGGAGATGACCACCTTGCCCACCGCCCCGGCGATACTCTCAGCCATCCACGATGCAACGGGAGTGTGGATCGAAGAGTTGCCGGCCACGGCGGAGAAGGTTCTCATAGGGATGAAAAACTTAGAGGGAAAGGATTCGACATCGTGACAGACTGGAAACTATTGTGGAGCACCTTCGCTCTATTGTTCATGGCGGAACTGGGGGATAAGACTCAGTTGGCGGTAATCCTTACTTCTGCCAACTCGAACCGTCCCTGGACGGTCTTTCTAGGCGCTGTACTGGCCTTGATTACAGTTACCCTGATTGGCACGCTGGCCGGACAGGTCATCGCCCGCTTTGTTTCGCCCGATCTGCTGCGCAAGGGAGCGGCGGGCCTGTTCGTGTTGATGGGAGTGTTGCTGTTCTTCGACAAGATC
>JBAWAP010000315.1:0-10346 GCA_049589355.1 Anaerolineae bacterium | reverse complement strand
CGTAGGGAATCTCTGATGTATTGCTCTGATTGTGTATCGAACTCGTTCAGAGGATACCAATACGGAATGGGTGTGGTCTCAATGTCCAAGAGCAACTGTTGCTCTACTGATGTAACATCATGATCTGAGCGAATGGGTTGGCATGCGGCACATTCATAATTGGTAACCACAGGTACCGCAGGCTTTCGCTCCAGTTGAGATTTCCGCCAGACCTTTCCGCATTGAGGACAACTAAAAGCCTTTGGCGCTTCGGCTGTTTCATGGTCAACAGCGACATCCCAGAAGACCAGTTCCGCCCCGCAGCGGCCACATTCAAAGACGTCGCTCCAGATGGTGTACTGGATGGTAGCGGGGCCGCCGCAGCGGTCGCAGGTAGTGCCGTAGAGCCAGTCAAACTCGTCCTTCACCGCAGTCTTGATGCGCTCAAACTCGCGTTTCAAGGCGGCCACGTCCACCGGCGTGCAGTAGTTGCGGGCGATGTGCACGGCGGCGGGGGAGAGGTCGCTAAGGATGGCGCGGCGGCCGGTCATCAGGGCAGCCACGCCGGTCATGCCGCTGCCGCAAAAGGGGTCCAGCACCAGGTCGCCGCGGTCGGTGTAGTGCTCCAGGTAGGGCACGATGCCCTGGGGCGGCACTTTGGTGTGATAGGAGTGGGCGTTGTAGATGGGCGTGTTCTTGCCGGCCTTGGTGGGCGCAGCGAAGGACGGCCGGCGGTAGGTGTCGCCGGCCGGGTCGTAGGGATGGGCGTATTGGGCGATGAAGGCAGCAAGGTCGGTGGGCTGGTCGGTCATTACGTTTCCTTCAAGAAAACCTGAATATCGGTTGGGGGCGATAATCCAATTCTGCCAGGGTCAGGTCTGGGATGTTGCCTTCGTCGGCCCAGGTGCGGATAAGGTGGGAGGTAATTCGCATCTACGTTTCCTCTGCCGGGGCAATATTCTCTCTTATGCGCCAACGGGGATGGACAGGGCCGTCCGCTGGGCCGTGTGGGTCCAATGAATAGACATGCCTGCCCACCTGAGCGGCCAGGCCATCCAGGAGACGATCCGAAATCGCCTGCTGGCCGGCCAGCCGTTCCAGAATAAGCCCCAACCGCTGAGTGAGCGCCTGGTTGCGCATCCGGGGCAGGTACGCCAATAGCCGATCGGCATCCGCCTGAGTCACCAGGCTGCTGGTGGTGCGGGCTACCTCCTCTATGCCGCCGCAGAGGTCAAAGCGATCCAGGCAGTCCAGGATGGTCTTCTCTCGGTCAGAAACCTGGAAGAACGAACCGTGATAGGTTGTCTCCTGGTAACCGAAGAACTTCTCTGGCCGGACCTGGACGAACAGGATCTGACTGTTGCCCAGAGAAATGGCCCGGCGCTGGCTGGGAACGGCTACCAGCAAAGCCTGGGGAAGTTGGTAAGCCGCGCCGTGAACCAGGGCAGCGCTCTGGTAGGCCACATAGTAATCCGGTCCACCATCCCCCTTCATCAACTCGTCTACCACTTGATAGGGGTCGGCCACGTAACTCCGGCGCTGGTAGAGCACGTCGGACGGGATGACTACGTACTGGCCACGCCCCACGCGATGCAGGGCCCCCTTGCGGGCCATGCTTGCCAGCAAGTTGACTGCATGAGGCCTGGAGACACGTAGCAGTTGGCTAACGCGCTCGGCATCCAGGATGTGTACGCCTTGACGAAGAGCGGCAAAGTAGGCGGTCTGTTCCAGGTGGCTGAGACGCAGAGTGTCCATCGTTGGCCTGTGTTCCTACAAGAATAACACAACTATTATGGTTGTATTGTGCATACGCAGACATTATACTCCCTGTCTTCCGCCTTGTCAAGGGCCTTCATCGCAGCGTCAGCCGCACCGCCTTCTTCTCGGGGTTGGCCTGGCGGGCCTCGGCGAAGGCCTCCTGCAGCAATTTCTCAAAGTGCGCCACGGCCTTGGGGAGATCGGCCTCCTCCAAAGTGGGATAATCCTGGGCAAAACGATGCAGCACGTCGGTCTCGCCGGTGCCCACCTCTTCTTCGGCCAGGAGCACCCGGATAAAGGTAACCAACTCCTCATCCATCACGTCCACCAGGGCGGCCAGGTTGGCGGTCTGCACCACCTGAACGAAGGTGGTCACCTTGGTCTCCCGGCTCCTGGCCAGGACGCGGCGGATGGCCTCGGAGGCCAGGCAGCGCTGCTGCTCCGTCAGGGCGCGTTCCAGGTCGCGCAGGAAGCCCTCCACCTCGGTCCGGGGCGCCTCAGCGGTAAGGGTCAGCCCGCACTGGGGACAGACCGGTGAGATCTCCAGAGTCAGCGTGTTGAAGGGCGCCGGGCAGGGCTGCAGCCGCTGCTGAAGGGCCTGAAAGCGGCCGGCCAGGTCTTCGCCCCGGGGCGTGCCCAGTTCGCTGATGCTGTTCAGGAGGGCCAGGGCTTGAAGTCGGCGGGGCGCCTCGGCCAGGGAGTCCTGCAGGCATTTCAGTTCGGCCTGGGTATCCCGATGGTGCTTCTGGTAGGCATTGCGGTAACGGCCTTGGAAGGTCTCAAAGTTGGTCTTCAGGCCGGCCCACAGGTTGGGTTGGGCCGCCAGGCTATCCAGAGAGAGCTGCCCCAGTAGAGTGAACCGGTCGGCGGCCAATTCCTGGTCACTCTGGCGCGGTTGAACGTCCTCCAGGTAACGTTTGGCGCTGATGATCTCCGCTGCCAGATTGGAGAGTTGCTTCAGACGCTCAAAGGCGCGGCGGTCATCCCGCAGGTCGTCCGGCGTCTTGTAGGTGACAGTGGCCCGCTCGTAGAAGGTCGCGTAGTCGGCGCCGGCCGTCAGGTAAAGGTCGTCCAGGCGATGCAGGGCGGCGGTGTCGTTCTCTGGCAGGCGGCCGTCCAGGGCCTTCTGCAGGGAGGCCAGATTGGGGCGGGTATCGGCAACCTCCTCCTTGAGACGGGAGAGGGCGGTGGCCAGGTGTTGCGCCTGTTGCTCGGCGTCGGCCGGGTCGGTAGTGGCGCGCAGGCCCTCGGCGATCTCCCGGCCGTAGGCCAGGGTATCGTTCCAGGAGGGGCCAGCGGCGGCCACCAGGGCGTCAAAGCCCCGCTCCAGGCCGGACCGGAAGTCCAGGTCCACCAGGCTGGTGGCGGTCAGGCGATCCCGCGCCACCGGCTGACCACTTCGCATCCGCAGTTTGTGGTCCCGCTTCAGGGTCAGTTCCACCTTGGGGTCGCCCCGGCGCAGGAAGGCCAAGAGGTAGAGTTGGATGACCACGTAGGGCAGGCCGTAAGGCGGATTGGCCAGGGTCTCGTAGAGCCGCCAGACGGGGAGTTCCCCCTTCCGCTCTTCCAGGTGATGGGCGATGAGGTCCAAAGCCTTGCTCTGCTGGGGAGCAAAATGAGACGGCTTCTCCGCGTGGGAGAAGCCCAGGGCCACGCCGAAGTTGCGGGCAGCGGCGGTGTCGGCGGTGCGGGGACTGGGGGCGAAGTAGCCGTCAAAGACCCGGCTGGCCTCGGCGGGGCGCAGGGGTCCCCGCAGCCGCTCCCAGTCTACGGGGAGTTGGGGATAAGCCGCCATGAGGAGTTGCTCCAGGATGGCGCCGATGCGCCGGTCGTTGCTGGTCAGGCCAAAAGCCGTACGGGCGCTGATGCCCAGGTTATCTTTGGTTACCACGCGTCCGTTCTGGTACTGGCGCAGGTGGGTGTCTATGAGCCTGGCCAACACCGTACCGCGTTGGCCGGCCAGCCAGGCGCGCGCCGGGTCGGCGTCCTTGCCGTTGCGCTTATCCACGGCATAGTCCTCGTTCATCCGCTGCCAGGCCAGGTAATCGGCAGCGGCGCGGGTGGCCTCTTCGTCCAAGGGGGATGGAACGACCACGGCGATGCGGCGGTCCTGCAGGTCTTGCGGCGATACCGCCTGGGCCGCCTCTGAGGTGAGAATGACCACCCGGAAGTGCAGGTCCTCCTTGGGCAGCGGCAGGCCCCAATCCAGTTGCCAGCGGGAGGCCACGATCACCTGGCCGCTGTAGACCAGGTTGCGATGTTCAAACTGGCGCTGGACCGGCTCGTCGGGGGCGAAGTCGCTGAAGAGGCCCGGCAAACCCTGAGTCTCTTGAGGCCTCAGGAAGAAGCTATTCGTCCAGGTGGAACTGACCGCGTAAGAATCGGCCTGGGCGCGGCGGCGATACTCGTTGAACAGAGCGACCACAGACGGGCCTTCGCCGCCGGCGGGAGTGAAACTGGCTTGCTGGTTCTCAAAGCAGACCTGGGGCAGCGATTGCATCTGGGCCAGAACCAGGGCCACGTTGTCCTCCGCCTGCAAGAAGTCAGAGGTAGTAAGGGTGGCCTGAGCCAGGTCCTTCAGGCTCATGGGGCGGGGCCGCTCCATGTAGGCCAGGTACCAGAGAAAAAGGGTGTCCAGGATGGCCTGGGCCAGGGGACTGTCAGCATCGTCCAGTTCCAGGGTGGGCAGGGCCTCTTTGGCCACTTTGTAGGCGTTGTAGGCCTCCCGGTAGACCGGCGTAGACAGACAATCGTCTACCAGGTGAGGACTCTTCAGGAGATCGGCCACCCGGATCAGCATCTCCCGCCTCAACAGTTCGGCGTGGCTGATGGCCTCGTGGAAGACGATGATGCCAGAGCGGGCCGTGGGCAGGTCCCGGGCGGTGATGTGACGGGCCACCTCAAAGCAGCGGGGCTGGAAGGGGAAGATATCTCTGAACTCCTGTTCCGTCAGGTTCTGGGCGAAATCAAACTGTTGGCGGCAGTAGTCGTAGTGATCTCTGATCTCCGGCAGGCGATCCTCGTTGAGGCCCCGCACCCGGCGGGAGACGATGATGTCGTAGTCACGCTCATTCTGGGAGGCCAGCAGAGGAATGGGAATAAAACGATCCCCTGCCTGGCCGCCCTGCAACTTGGCCGGCGCCGCGCTTTGGGAGGCCACGATGGTATAGACGCTGTAGCCCAGGTCACGAGGCAGGAGATAGGCCAGGGTCTCCAGAACGTCCTCGTCGTGGGCGCGGGCGGCAGGGCTGGCGTGGGTCTTCTCCCACCCCTCGTATTCGTCAATGACCACCAGAAGGCCGTTGTAACGGTGTGAGGGCAAGCTCGTGATCTGGCGATACAGGTAGGCCAGGCGGTCCTTCACACTGGCGGCGATGGTCGGGGTGATGGCATGTTCCTGGCAATACTCGGCAATGAGGCGCGCCAGAGCACCTGTGCCTTCATAGGCTCGGTATTCCTGGGGTGGTCGGCCTGTCTTATGCCGCACGAAAGCCTCCACGTCCTGGCGCAAGGCGGGCGATGCCTGGTTCTCCAGCCAGGCCACCAGGTCTTCGGCGGCAGTTACCTGCACCTGACCGCTCAGGCCCGCGGCGGTCACAGCCTCCTGGAAGCCATTCTCCAAGAGGACGTCCACAAGGGAACGTCCGGTGAGAGTATCGGCCTGGCCCATGCCGCGCAAAGAAACCACCACCGGGAAGAGACGGCTCTCCTGCAGGCGTCGCTGGTAGAGCCGGACCTCTTCGTCCTGCACGGCCGGCCACAGGTCGCCTTGCTGATTTGCCAAGAGCGCGGCCAGGGCAGCCAGGAAGTGGGTCTTGCCCGCGCCGTACTCGGCCTGGATCCAGAAACCCTGGCCCCTGCCTGTGGCCACGGTCTCCAGGATCTCCGTGAAGTGATGCCGGATTGTATCCGTGAAGAGATAGGTTTCCACCGTCCCCTTGGGCTGCTCCCGAAAGGCTGGGACCAAGGAGAGCGTTGTCTCCGGTCTGGGCTTGGAGATTATCAGATCGCGCAGGGGCAAAAGGTTCATGGGATCGCTTCTCCTATCACGGAAGGTTCTCCCAAATGGGCTTTCAGGTACTCAAAAGTGGCGGCCGGTCGCAGAGAAACATACCCTGGCAAAGGACCAGGCGGTCGGAAGGTCGTCTCCCGGGGTGAGATGACAGAAATGACCATGCGAGACTCATTGGTCACCCGGAAGAAGGCCTCCAGAGGGACGCAGTAACGCATCAACAGGGAATTGCCCGTGACCAAAATCACCTGCTGGACGCCAGGAGCCGGTGAATGTGCTTGTAGCCAGTTAGTGATGGTGGATTGGAGCAATCGCCTGGCTTCATCAACGGCGAAGGGGGCACGCGGGAGGCTCCCGGCCAGGGCATACAAATCTAATTCCACAACCAGGCCTTGCGGCAGCAAGGAACGCAGACCTGCCGTTTCACCATGCCACAGATAGACATGGCGGCCCTGAACGGGTGGCACCGGGCGTTGGGCAAAACGGGCCAAAAGGTTAGCAAAATCGTCGTACAACATGGACTGCTCTCAAAGTCGCAAGGCTGTCTCCAGGTAAGCATCCAGAGTGTACTTGGTGGTAATCTGTTCCAACTGGTCCACCATGGTGTACCGGGCGATGAGGCCGGCGGCCTGGGCATCGTGCAGGACCGCCCTTACCTCGTCGGCCTGGCGGAAGCCCAGATATTGCCAGAAAGGCGCGGCCAAAAGGTCAGCCACCCGGACGATGCGCGGCGTGGGAGCCAGACGAGCATGAAGCAAGACCAGCAGGGCATTGGCCGGGCGTGGAATGGCCGCCACCACCCACCGGCCGTCGTAACGGGCCAAGAACCCTAACAGGCGCACTGTGTTCAACAATCGCTCGCGGGAGTTCTTCTTGTAGATGCCATAAGTTGCCACTACATAGTCACGGGCTGTCGCTGTCTGGAAGGGCTGGCCTGGAGAAATGGGAAAGATCACGTCGGTGACAAACCGGGCAATGAGCGGTTCCATCTCCAGGGTGGTTACGCGAGTAAGTTCATGCAAGAGTTGGTCGTCATGATAGGCCTGCCAAACACGCGGCAAAAGGCCTCTCAACTCGTGATGCGGAAAGAACCAGCGTGTCACCAGACTGGCATAGCGTCTGCGCGTCTCCGGGGAGTTCTGAGGCAGACCGTCCAATAAGTGCCGGTAGAAGGCGTCAAAGTCGTCAAAGGCCAGGCTGTCCTTGATGGCCTGAAGGCCGGCAGAGTATGGGAAGTCTTGCAAGGTAGAAGGTCGGTTAGACATCTTGAATCGTTAACCTCGTAGAAGAGAAAGCCGCCTCTGCCCGCTCGCAGGAAGAACAGTCCTTGTGATGGAATAAGCGTAGGCCGGTCTTCCTGAGTTGGCAGGGAACCGGACTCGTATACCTCCTGTGCACATAAGGCGAAAAAGCCGCAGCCAGCATGGTCAACCCATGCGCAACTACGGCATGTGTCCAATTCTCACTCTGGGCGTAACACTAATCACCACCATCTGGTGGCCCCCTCCTTGCCAGCGCAACTCGGCTCTAAGAAGAACTCACTGCGAACCAGTCAAGGACCTTATTCCTCATGCGCTGTATTATATCACACAGGACCGAGTGCCGCAACTCTCGGCAAAGCAATCTCCCCTCCCAAGCGGGGATTGCCTCAGGGCTGCGTCCCTCGCAATGGCATTTTCATGCTTGGCATCCCCCGAAGAGAGACACGTGGACTTCGCCCGATTCATTACCTTTGCATTACCCTTGCATTACCTCACATTTCCTGAGAAGACAGGGCGTAGGGAGTCTGCTTTCCGTAATCGTCATCCGCTTTCACCCCCGTCTGTCTGATTGTCCTCTTCTCCGTACAGTGTACCCGAAAGTCACACTCTCTGCAAACCCTCGCCTCGGGCGGCTGCCGCACGGCGAAATCCTCGGCCAGGATGCGGGCCACCACGTAGTCTTCTCGGAACACATCGAGACCCAAACTGGCGAAACTTCCCCCGCACCCGCTTACGGTGGTTCAGATAGTGGGGGGCTTCGGTCACAGTGCATCATCCCGCCGGCGGCTCATACCGCTCATAGTAGCCCAGAACCTGGCCGTCTGCGTCGCGCACTGCCCGCATGTAAATGCGGTGCTTTTCATTGTCGGTGGTGAGTCGCTCCTCTTTCCAGAGATAATCCAGAGATTTGCCAGAGGTAACCATCTCGGAGAAAGAGCTAGCCACCAGCCAACCGATAGTACCTGCCCCGGCCATGCCCCCCACTAACTACTACCCCTCGCTTGACCAAGTCGTTCAAGTCGGCCCGGGCGGTGAAGTCCGACACGCCACAAAGCTCGCGGTACTCTCAATCGGTGATTCGTCCCCGTGCTTGAAGGTATTCGATCACACGTCTCCCTCGCGCAGTATGTGAAAGTCACACTCGACACGTCTACCCCATCTTCGATCTTCTCTAGCCTTTGCATGGTGCGCCAGTCATAATAGCGCTCACCGCAATTCTTGCAGACCAACACCTCCACCGGAACGAGAACCATATCTTCGCCGCGATACAACTGCTCATTCACACGGCGCAACGAGATGACGGTGCGGTGGCAGATGATACATTTCATAGCGAAATCCTCTGCGAAAGCCAATCCAACGATCCCAGCTAGCGGTCAGATGGTTGGGGGTAGAGAACGGCGTAGCGATAGCTCATCTCCAGCCAGGCAAGCACGAAATCGCCTATCGCTACCACCTTTGGGGCATCGTCAAAATACGGATCGTTGACATAGATATGCACTTCGTCATACCCAACGACTACGACCGAGTGGTAGGTGTCCACCCCCTGCCAGTACGGCAACTCTCGTGTGCGTACCAGGACGATGACAGGCTGATCGTTGTCCACGAACGCTTGCAGTTTTTCCAGCGTTCCCTCGCCATATTCGACATCTAAGTCCCAGCGCGCCAACCTGGATATCTGACGGGCCGGCGTACCAAGCGGCCCGATATCAAGCAGGCGGAGCAAATCAGCATAGGCAACTGGGCGCCCAATGTAGTCAATGACCATCGAGGCACAAGCCGCCAGACAATCCGCCGTTTGCGACATCTTATGCAGGGGAATATTCAACAAGTGTTTGGGCATTGCGGCGCATCTCCTCAATGAGTTCCCTGGTTACCAAGAGTTGACCACTCTGAGCATCTACGTCAATTGTTCCCACCTGACCTAACCGTCCTTGCGGCAGCACGGCCAGATAGACCGGTACACGCCACAGGAAGCGTTCCCCGTCCACCACCAGGCTGGGCTCATCGCCAGCCATGTGATCACTCACATGATCTAGCACATAGCCTGTCACTTTCTGCCGGGCCATGAACGACGAGACGTTCAGATCAGCTTGGATGCGAATGTCCACTCTCACCTGGCCCCGCGGCAAGTCACGTTGCTGCAGTATAACAGACATAGTTTTTCTCCTCTTTTCAGCCTTTACACCTACGGCCACTGGCCGGGCAGTCAAGCTGGCACCAACTCCTGTCTGACGCGCAGCACCTCGCCCACCCTCTCCAAAGAGAGGTGGCCGGCATTGACTGCGTCTTCGATCTCCTCTAGCTTTTGCATGGTGCGCCGGTCATAGTAGCGCTCGCCGCAATTGTTGCAGACCAACACCTTCACCGGAACGAGAATCATGTCGTCGCCGCGAGGCAACTGCTCGTTCATACGGCGCAACGAGATGTCAGTACTGTGGCAGATGATACATTTCATAGCGAAATCCTCTGCGAAAGTCAATCCAACGATCTCCCTGAGTGTGAGCACCCCCTAGATCGGATGAAACTTGATACGATCAGCCACTGTGCAGCGCCCTCAGCTTTGCCTGTAGTAGCGAGGGGTTGTGGCGGCGAAATGCCTCTGCAAACGCTTCGTCCGCTTCGATGCTCCCATCAATCTCCGAGCGGTGGTCGTAGTAATAAGCCATAGCGGACGGTAATTCAACACTTCGCCGGCGGCTCGTACCGCTCGTAGTAGCCCAGAACCTGGCCGTCTGCACCGCGCACGGCCCGCATGTAGATGCGGTGCTTCTCGTTGTCGGTGATGAGCCGCTCCTCTTCACCGGCCTGCATAGCGGCCAGGATCTCGATGATCTGCTGCTGCGATTGCTCGTTGTGACAATCCAGCAGCGAGCGCCCGAGCAGTCTTTCGCCCTCGCTGTAGTAAGCGATAGCAGCCTTATTCATGTAGCGGATAACGTGCTCCGTATCGGCGAACAGTAGCGGGTCTTTGAGGCTATCCAAGATAGCGGCCATGAGTGTAGCGTCAATCATTGGGCCTCCTTCTTCAAGTTATCCATTGAACTCCCCTACCACGTCAAGCTCAGAGCTCCCCTCCTATGTTCGCATCAAAGCCCCAAAACGTGGCGCAGTTGCTCTTGAAAGGCCTGCATATCCGCTGGCGGCATCGTCCCCAGCCGGTGCTCGATCATGGTCTGTTACGCCATCAATTATACTACATTGGCACCAAGGTGACAAGACACACTCTGCAGCTTATCACACGTCTAACCCAAACAAAAAGGGTTCACCCTTGCGGATTGCATTGGTGAACCCTTGCAGTGTTCACGATGTTCAAGCTGCCTTCTTTGTCTCTGCAC
>JBAWAP010000314.1:0-25626 GCA_049589355.1 Anaerolineae bacterium | reverse complement strand
CTGGAGGGCCTGATTTCCGGCAGCAGTTGGCGCGGGATGCCCAGATAGTCGAGGATCTCCTGGTCCCAGTCCAGGGTCTCGAGGTTCATGAGCATGGTGCGGGAGGCGTTGGTGTAATCGGTGACGTGGGCGCCGCCATCGGGGCCTCCGGTCAACCACCAGATGACCCAGGTGTCCATGTTGCCGAAGATGGCCTGGCCCTTCTCGGCCTTCTCCCGCACGCCAGGGACATTATCCAGAATCCACTTGATCTTGGGCCCGGAGAAGTAGGTGGCACTGACCAGACCGGTGCTCTCCTTGACGTAGGGCTCGAAGCCGTCGTCAATGAGCTGCTGGCAGATGGCGCGGGTGCGGGTGCACTGCCAGACGATGGCGTTGTAGTAGGGTTTGCCCGTCTTGGGGTTCCAGACGATGGTGGTCTCCCGCTGGTTGGTGACCCCGATCCCCGCCATCTCCTCGGCCTTGACCCCGCCCTTCTCCACAGCGGCCCTGATCACCTTCTGGGTCTTCTGCCAGATCTCCAGGGGGGCGTGCTCCACCCACCCAGGCTGGGGATAGATCTGCTGGTGCTCTTCATAGGCAGCGGAGACCGGCTGGCCCTGCTGGTCGAAAATCATGAACCTGGTCCCCGTGGTCCCCTGGTCTACTGCGGCGGCGTATTTTTTGGCCATGCCACTTTCCTCCGTGATCAGGGAATCAGAAAATCAGTGATCGGGGATCAGGAATCAGCTCCTCCGATTCCCTAGTTCCCTGATTTCCTGATTCCCTTTCGTAGGCATAGGCCCTTATCTCCTCGGCACTGGGCAGGCTGAGGGCATTGGCGGCGATGCCCTTCGCCTCAGCCAGGCTCAGGGAGCGGATGAGGGCCTTAGCCTCAGGGATGGCCGCAGCGTTCATGCTGAACTCATCGAGCCCCAACCCCAACAGGATGGGGATGGCCAATGGTTCGCCAGCCATCTCCCCGCACATGCCAACCCACTTGCCCACCGCGTGAGCGGCTTCGATCACTCCCTTGATCAACCGCAGAATGGCCGGGTGCAGCGGCTGGTAGAGATAAGCGATCTTCTCGTTGGTGCGGTCACAGGCCATAGTGTACTGGATCAGGTCGTTGGTGCCGATGCTGAAGAAGTCCACCTCACGGGCCAGGACGTCAGCCGCTATCGCCGCCGCGGGAACCTCCACCATGATCCCCACCTCCACATCGGAAGCGAAGGGGATGTCGGCGGCTTCCAGCTCGGCCCTTGCCTCGGCCAGGAGAGCCTTGGCTCGCCTCACCTCGTCCAGGTCAGCGATCATGGGGAACATCACCTTGACGTTGTGTCCATGGCCAGCCCGCAGGATGGCCCGCAGTTGGGCCTTGAAGAGGTCTGTCCGCTCCAGACAGAGCCTGATGGCCCGCCACCCCAGGAAGGGGTTCAGTTCCTCCCCGATGTCCAGGTAGGGCAACTGCTTGTCGCCGCCGATGTCCAGAGTGCGGATGACGAGTGGCCGCTGGCCCATGAGTTCGGCGACGGCGCGGTAGGCAGCGTACTGCTCCTCCTCGCTGGGCATGGTGGCGCGATCAAGGTAGAGGAACTCCGTGCGCAGCAGCCCCACCCCCTCGGCGCCGTGCCCCAGGGCCACCCGAGCCGAGGCCACATCACCGATGTTGGCCACCACCTCCACCCTGTGCCCGTCGAGGGTCTGAGCGAGGCGCTGAGCGGCGCGCCTGGCGGCTTCCTGTTGGGTCAGCAATGCCTCCTGGCGGGCGCGATACTCGGCGAGGGTGCTATCATCCGGGTTGACGATGACGAGGCCCTTTTCCCCATCTATGATCAGAGGTGCCCCCTCGGGGATGCTCAACGCTGCCTCCCCCAGGCCGACCACAGCCGGCAGGCCAAGGCTGCGGGCCAGGATGGCAGTGTGGGAGGTTGTGCCTCCGATGGCGGTGCAAAAGCCCAGGGCGCGCTCTTTGTCCAGTTGGGCGGTGTTGGAGGGGGTGAGGTCATGGGCCACCACGATCACCGGCTTCGGCAGCTCAGCCAGGGATGTCTCCCTCGCGCCCAGCAGGACGCGCAGCACCCGCCGTCCCACATCCTCCATGTCGGCGGCTCGCTGGCGAAAGATCTCGCTCTCCATGCCCCGCAAGAGCTCGGCGTAGCCCGCCACCGCTCCGGCCAGAGCCGCCTCGGCGTTGGAACCATCGCCCTCGATCTGCCCTCGCACCCGATCCAGCAGGGCGGGGTCCTCCAGGAACAACTGGTGGGCAGTGAAGATCTCCGCCTCTGCCTCTCCTACCTCGGCAGCAGCCTGGGACCGGATAGCGCCGATCTCGGCCTTGGCCTGTTCGACCGCCCCGGTGAAACGGGCCCACTCGGACTCCGGGTCATCCACCGTCCGGCGTTCGACGGTCAACACCTCCGGCCGGTAAATGTAAGCCGGCCCAATAGCGATCCCAGTGGAAGCCGTGATGCCCTGAAGCTGCCGCATCTCTCCACCTTCAGCGGGCAAGACAATCAGCTTGAGTTCCACTCCCTCTACCCTGGGCCGTGGCTTGACCATCTCCCTTGCGGGAGCCACCGCCGGAATCGGGGCTCCCTCCACCTCCCCGAATCCGCTCTTCACCAATTCGCCGATGGTCGCCAGGGCTTCTTCTGCATCAGGCCCTTCGGCTGCGACGGCGATCTGGTGATTCAGTTGAGCACCGATGCTCAGCACGCTGAACATGCTCTTGGCGTTAACAGCCTGGCTATTTCGGGTCAGATTGCGCACGGTGATGGCGGACTGGAAACTGCCGGCGGTCTGAACAAACAGGGCTGCGGGCCGGGCGTGCAGTCCGACCTCGTTGACGATGGTGAGAGTTACCTCGTTGGATGGAGGCGCCCACACCGGGGCCGGGATTTCAGGGGCCACTGGTTCGGTGAGAGGCGTGGCTCCGGCGACCTTCGCCGTTCGCACAACAGCACGGGCTGCGGCGTCAACCTCAGTCAGGGACTTGCCGATGGAGGCCTCCACCGTGGCCGCGATAGCGCCCTCCACCAATGGCGCTTCGCTCAGCAGCACCCTGGACTGCTGTTCGGGCGGCAACATCCCGACGGCCATCTCGGTGCTCATCACCGCACTTCCCAGGTCCATCAGCACCAGCACGCCTCCCGGCTGGTAGACGGCCTCGATGGCCTCGAGGATGCGCTCCATGTTGGTGCCAATGGTCGTGTCGTCCAGGCCACCGGCTGCGGCGAGGGCCACCCGCCCCTGCCCCATCTGTTCAGCCAGGTCTTTCACGCCCTCAGCCAGTTTCGCGCTGTGGGCGACGATGACGATTCCTACCACCGGCCCCTCCTAACCTGTTTCGATGGCCGCTACCAACTCGCGGCAGAAGGCGGGGATGTCAGCCACCACCCGGCCCCAGACTAGGTTGCCATCCCTGAAGGCTGGCTTATCCACCCACTCTGCCCCGGCGTTGATCAGGTCATCTTTGATGCCGGTGGAGCCCGTGGCCTTGCTCCCCCTGACGATGCCAGCCGAGATGGGCACCAGGCCACCGTGACAGATGATGCCGATGATCTTGCCTCGTTCGTGCATCCCCCGCACCAGCTCAAGCACCGACTGGTAGCGACGCAGCTTATCAGGGGCCCACCCGCCGGGAATGACCAGGGCGTCGAAGTCCTGCGGGTTGGCTTGGTCAGCGGTTACGTCGGGGGCAGCTTCCAGGCAATGCTTGCCAGTGAACCTGGGCTGGCTGCCCGTACCCACCACCGTCACCTCGGCTCCCTCCTCCTGCAGGCGCATCAGAGGCACCCAGAACTCCAGATCCTCGAAGCCTTCTTCCACCAGAATAGCAATTTTCTTGCCTTTCAGCCTCATTTCTGCTAACTCCTCTCTAATTGTACACGGGCCGGCAGGCAGGACAGTCAATCACCTCCACGGGTGGGGAATCCGAGTGCTCGCCCTGGCCCGCATAGCCCACCGCTCCGCAGCGGCAGGCGTACCAGCCCTCCCTCACCTCCTCGAAGGGGATGCCAGAACGGGTGAGATCCATGCTCTCGACTCCGCTCTTCCAGCGGGCGTTGGTCAGCAGCCGCTGGCAGCCAGCGGCTCGCAATTTGTCAACGTATAGTCGAAAGTGCTGGCAATGGCGCATGAGAAGCACGGCTACAGTTATGTCGTTAGGGAAGGCGATGTCCAGAGCGTTGGCGCAGATGGCCAGCAGATTGCGCGGTAGATCAAATCCGATAGCCTGCAACGCAGCGCTGATCAAGAGAGGATTGACTTCCACGGCGTAAACCCTGCGGGCCCGCTCCGACAACTGCAAGGCCAGGCGCAGGTCGCCAGCGCCGATCTCTATAACTGTATCGTGTTCGTCAATATTCTGCAAAACGAGGTCGTACGTCTCCTCGTCATACGGGTTGAACCAGCCCTCCCAGTCGGTCAGCCCGTGGCGAGCAGCAAAGGCATCGAACCCTTCTTGGAACTGGGTCCGCTTCCCCTCCACACCGGCTTCCAGGCGACTGATCACCGAGTCCATGCTCCAAATTCCAGGGTTCGCGTTTCGGGTTTCAGGTCTCAGATTCGTACAACCTAAAACCTTGAGGCCTGCAACCTGAAACTACTCCGAGCCTTTCACAAGTTGCCTCAGCGTCGGGTGCCGCTCTCTTTCAGGTTAGCGGCAATCACCTCGGCCTCTAGCAAGAGAGCTTCCCAGCGGGATTTCTCTCGCTTCGCAGCCTCGGCCTGAAGCGCCTCTTCCTCTGCTTGAGGCTGCTTCTCCTCTTCGGTCTCGGTCTCAAGGACCTCTTCCGCCACTTGAGGGCGCTTCTCAGTAGACTCCCTTTCCATCGGCCACCCCTTTCTGCCCTGGCTCAGTCTTCGCCATCTCATCCCCAATCCGGCTTGACCTTCAATTGCTCGCCCTCCAGAGTGACGAGAACTCGGGCCTTTTCGATGTTCTCTTCCGTCAGGGCTCCTTCGAGGTAGGCCTTGTAGACCACGGGGTCAATGTGATGCTGCAGCCGTCTCCTCCAGTTGCGCTGGCGTCAGTGCTTTGCCTGCAAATCCTGACTGTGTTTTCATGGCCCTTCCTCCTGTGTTTCCTCTCGGTGGGGTATCGATCTACGATTATGCTCCCACAACCGTCCCTTCAATGGTCAGCCACAGCAGCCCACGGGTGACACGCCAACCGCTCAAGCACGATTGTTCAGCCAGTCGCGCCGCTTCCTGGGGGGTGTAGGCTGCGTTGCGGCTGCCCAACGGTTCGTTCACCCGGCGCAATGCCGCTGGCACGACAACGTGAGTGACAAACCACAACAGCAGCCAGCACGGGGCAGCCATGTCACGGCGCAGGTCAAAGATCAAGAAGGAACCACCGGGACGCAAGACGCGGGCGATCTCATCCAGCACCGCCACCGGATCGCTCCAGTGGTGCAGCGACAAGGTGCTGACCACCAGGTGCAGGGAGGCATCGGGGAACGGAATCTGCTGCGCGTCTCCCCGGCGAAACGAGACCCGGTCCGCCACGCGAGCCCGACGGGCATTGTCCTGGCCTCGGGCTATCATCTCGTCCGACAAATCAATGCCCGTCACGTGCAGCCCAGGCGACCGTTGTGCCAACTCGATGACCAACTGGCCTGGGCCGCATCCCAGGTCCGCTGCCTCCCCGCGCCTAGTCATCCCGACGGCGGGCCACGAACCAGCGCAGCAACTGCATTTGCAGCATCGCCGCCACCCACCCGTAGGCTCGTGCGACCTCCGGGTCATCAACGCTTTCGTGGCTTGGGGTGCGTTCACGTGAGCGGTGGTTGTACAGCCACCACGCAGCGGCAACCAAAGCTCCTGCCAGGCTGCCGAACAGGAATCTCCATTTGTGTTTCGTCATGCGACGAGATCCTTTCCTCCTGACATTATACCTGAATAAGTCACAAATTGCAATCAGTAATCCGGCTATCCCTGGCTCGCCCCATGCCCAATTCGTCACCTTACCTCCACGAAACATAAAAGCTGGGAGTGTTCACTATTCACCCCCAGCCTTAATCCTTGGTGGTCTCCCTATTTGGTTTTGGTGAAGACGGACCGCGCGTTAGCACGAGAAGCGACGGCCAACCAATCACTTGTCCTTCCGCTTCTTCAGGATCGCCCACCCGGATCGGTGCATCATGGCGGCCCAGAAGCCGATCCAGGCCAGCGGGAAGATGACCATGCTGAGCAATCGGCCCGCCTGGTAGAACATGAACTCGCTGGCGACCAGGGGCACGAGAAAAATCAAGATCCAACCCCAGAGCGGAATCCGGTCAAATGAGCGGATTCGCGCTTCCTGATCCTTAGCGCTGGGCGTGGCTTGTTGACCCTGCTTGGAAGGCTGCTTCTTATCGCGTCGTTTCTTGCTTTTGGCCATTGATTCGTCCTGACACCCCCCCTCTTTCCCCCCAACCCTTCGACCTTGCTCAGGGCAGGCTTTGGGGGGGATGAAGGGGGGGAAGGTTAGCAAAGACGATCCCTATCCCGTGGGCAGTGGCTCCAGGTGGGTGCGGCAGGCCGCGTCAATCCCCATCTTGGCGCAGACCACATCAACCACCTTTTCGGCCATCAAGCGGGAGGTGGTCAGCTTGCCGCCGGTGATGGTGATGAGACCACCCACACCATCCAATTTCTCGTGATCGAGAACGTAGAAGGCCCGGCTAACTTCCCTCCCTTCCTCTGCCCCCTCTTCTGTAGGAGGCTCGTACAGGGGACGGACGGCGGCAAAACAGCGCTGCACACGCATATCCTCGATCATAGGCACCATCTTGATGCCTTCACCCAGCATCAAATCCACTTCCCATTCCTCGATGGCGAATTCGTCGGGATCCTCAATGTTGATGGAAGTGGTGCCCAGCACAATGGTTGTACCAACAGGGACGATAATGTCGCCATCAGCAGGCTTGCGACAGCGGTTAATAGCCCGCTTCACGGGGCGACTATCCAGGACAACCATGGTGCCTTTGTTAGGAACCATCGGGACATCAATGCCGGCCAGCTTGGCGACCTTGCCCGCCCATGGGCCGGTAGCGCTAACCACGTAGTCGGCGCGGACGATGTACTCGTCGCTGGTGCTCTGATCCACCGCTTTGATGCCGACCGCCCGGTCGCCCTCACGCAAGATATCCACCACGGGGGTATAAAGGAAGACCCGCGCGCCGTACTCCTTGGCCGAAGCGACGCTTCCCGTGCACAGGTCCCAGCCGTCAATGCTGCCATCGGGCACGATTACCGCCTGCCGGACCTCAGGCGAGAGAGTCGGCTCCAGGCGGCGGGCCTCCTGGCCGGAGATCACCTCGGCCGGGATGCCCACCTCAGCGCAGCCCTCCAGGAACTTCGGTAGAAAGGCCTCGTCGTCGTCATTGAGAGTGACGAAAAAGCCACCCGTATCTTCAATCGCCTGCGGGACGATGCGACGCAGGATGCGATTCTCCTCAATACATTCCACGGCGGCGGGTTTATCTTTCACTGCATAGCGACCGCCGCTATGTAGCAACCCATGGAAGTTGCCGGTCGAACCCTCGGAGAGGTTGCCTCGCTCGAACAGCATGGCTTTCAAGCCCCGCATCGTCAGATCGCGCAGCACAGCCGTGCCGGTCGCCCCTCCACCGATCACAACCACTTGAGTCTCTAGTTTCATCGTTTTCCTCCTAATCTTCTGTTCAATCGCCCACCAACTCGCGGCAAGCCCGGATCAGCGCCGGGACGACCTGTCGCCAGTCATCCACCACGCCCAGGTGGGCCACCTTAAAGATGGGCGCATCCTCGTCCTTGTTGATGGCCACGATGGTCTTGGCCGCAGAGATGCCCGCCATGTGCTGGGGAGCGCCGGAGATGCCTACGGCGATGTACAGATTGGGGCTCAGGATCTTCCCCGTCTGGCCGATGAGCTTGGCATGGGGCACCCATCCCGAATCCGCAGGGGGGCGTGAGGAGCCCACAGCGCCCTCCAGAATCTCTGCCAGGGTCTCCAGCTCAGAGAATGACTCCGGCCCTCCCATGCCCCTTCCCCCACTGATGACGATCTCGGCCTCGTCCAGGCTGATCCCCCCGATTTCCTCTCGCACCTCCTCCACCAGCGACACCCGAGCCATCGCGGGTTTCAACTCGACTTCCAAAGCCTGTACCTTCCCCCGGCGTGAGGGGTCCTCAGGCAAAGGCTCAAAGGCCCGTTGCCGGAACGTCGTTATCTGCACGGGGCCTTTGGCCACCATCAAGGCCATGGCCCTGCCCCCGTACACAGGGCGCAGCCAGCGGAGATGCCCAGACTTGGCGTCCACCTCAAACCCCACGCAATCGGTGACGATCCCCACTCCTAACCGGTAAGCGAGCTGAGGGGCCACTACCCCTCCTACTGTATCGGCTGGGAAGAGGATCACACCGGGAGACAACTGCTTGATGGCTGCTTCCAACACCGCCAGTATAGACTCTGTCTGATAACCTTGTAACTCAGGGCTACTGGCGACGAAGACCTCATCGGCCCCGTGGTGGATCAGCGTCTCGGCGTAGCTTTCCGCATCTGACCCCAGGAGCACGACCTGGACGATCCCATCCCCCAGCTCTTCCCGCAACTGCTCAGCCGCCGCCACCAGCTCCAGACTTGAGCGAGGAAGCCCCTCAGCCGAAGCTAAGGAAAATGCCAATACCCCTGTCATCCTACCTCCTCATTAGATGAGCGTCAGTTCCCTAAGCCGCAGAGCCAGGTTCTCCCCCTTCTCCTGGCCGGATTCACCATCAACGAATTCGCATCGCACCTCTCGCTTGGGGATGAACAGCTCCTGCAACTCGATTTTGGCCACCTCTGGGCCGGCCTCTATCCCTATCTCCTCAGCCGTCCAGATGGGAACCGCTTTCCTCACTGCGGCCCTGATCGCCCTGACGGTGGGAAGGCGCGGCACGTTGCTTTCATCGTTGGTGATGGTAGCCAGGAAAGGCAAGGGGGCTTCCAGGATTTCGTACCCGTTCTCCACTGGCCGCTTCAGGTGTACTCTATCGCTGTCAGGCTCAATGTTGGCCACCAAAGCGATGCAGGGCAAGCCCAGTTCTTCCGCCAGGAACGGCCCAGTGACACCTAGTTCCACATCGCCTGCCTGCCTGCCGCACAGCACCGCATCGAACTGGCCGAGCTTTCGCAGGGCTGCCGCCAGGATACGAGCTTTCCCGAAGGGGTCGGTGTCAGAGAAGATGGGATCAGAGAGAAGTACAACTTCGTCCGCGCCAATGGCCAGGGCTGTGTGCAGGGCTTCGCCCCCTTCCTCCCCGGCGATGGTCAAAGCAGTAACCCTTCCGCCCGTTTTTTCTTTGGCCTGCACGGCTACCTCCAGAGCGTGCTCATCAAAGGTGCTGATAACCAGGGCGTGCTTCCCCCGAATTTGCTCTTTGCGGACCGGATCAATCTGGAACTCGCTAGGCGCGATCTCTGGGTCAATAATCTGTTTAAGACAAACTATGATATGCACTTTTCTCCCTGCCCTTGTTCGTATCCACACCCTCTCCCCACCCCTCCCTGGGAGGGAAGGGTGAACACTCACCTGCAATCCAGCAAAGGGGGAATTGAGAGGCTGTGCTGCTCTCCCAATTCCCCCCCTTTCCCCTTATTCGTCAGTAGGGAACATGCTCAGGCGTAAACGTTCTACCTACACCCAATCGAAGGTGCGGGTGACGGCCTTGAGCCATCCCTTGTAGAGCTTGGCGCGGGTCGCGGCGTCCATCTTGGGCTCCCAGGTCTTATCCACACCCCAGTTCTTGCGCAGCTCGTCGGTATTCCCCCAGAAGCCGACGGCCAGACCAGAGGCGTAGGCTGAACCCAGCGCGGTGGTCTCGGCCACCGTCGGGCGAATGACGGGCACGCCCAGGACATCGGCCTGGAACTGCATGAGCAGCTCGTTGAAGACCATGCCGCCGTCCACCTTGAGGGCCTTCAGATCCACGCCGGAGTCCTTGTTCATGGCGTCCAGCACCTCGCGGGTCTGGAAGGCGGTGGCCTCTAGCGCGGCGCGGGCAAAGTGCCCCTTGTTGACGTAGCGGGTCAGGCCGACGATCACGCCTCGGGCGTCGCTCTTCCAATAGGGCGCGAACAGGCCGGAGAAGGCGGGCACGAAGTAGATGCCACCGTTATCCTCAACGGTCTTAGCCAGATCCTCGACCTGCGACGACTTCTCGAAGAAGTTAAGGTTATCGCGCAGCCACTGCACCAGCGCGCCGGTGATGGCGATGGATCCCTCCAGAGCGTAGACCGCCGGCGCGTCGCCGAACTTGTAGCCCAGGGTGGTCAGCAGGCCGCTCTTGCTGGGCACAGCCTTAGTGCCGGTGTTCAGCAGCATGAAGCAGCCGGTGCCGTAGGTATTCTTGGCCTCGCCAGGGCTGAAGCAGGTCTGGCCCACCAGGGCCCCTTGCTGGTCGCCCAGGTCGCCGCACACCGGAATGGATACGCCAAAAGGTCCGTCCTTGGGAGTGTAGCCGTAGATCTTGGGATCGCCGGAGGGACGGACCTCCGGCAGCATCTGGCGGGGGATACCCAGGATGTCCAGGATCTCCTGATCCCAGTCCAGGGTCTTCAGATTCATGAGCATGGTGCGGCTGGCGTTGGTGACGTCGGTCACGTGCGCGCCCCCCTTGGGGCCACCGGTCAGCCACCAGATCTCCCAGGTGTCAATGTTGCCGAAGATGGCGTCGCCCTTCTCGGCCGCCTTACGGACACCAGCCACGTTGTCCAGGATCCATTTGATCTTGGGGCCAGAGAAATAGGTGGCCAGGGGCAACCCGACCTTGGCGCGGAAGCGGTCCTGGCCACCGTCCTCGGCCAGGTCGTCGCAGATGTCCTTGGTGCGGGTGCACTGCCAGACGATGGCGTTGTAGAAGGGCTTGCCGGTCTTCTTGTCCCACACGACGGTGGTCTCGCGCTGGTTGGTCACGCCGATGGAGGCGATTTCTTCGGCCTTGACTCCCGACTTCTTCAGCCCGGCCTTGATCACGTCCTGACTGCGGGCCCAGATCTCCATCGGGTCGTGCTCCACCCAGCCAGCCTTCGGGTAAATCTGCTCATGCTCCATCTGATCCACGCCGGCCACCTGCCCTGCATGGTCAAAGATCATGAAGCGGGTACTGGTCGTACCCTGGTCCACTGCTGCTGCGTATTTCTTTGCCATTTACACTTACTCCTTTGTTTTGTATTTATTTTGCGATGTTTTGGTTATGCCATGGTTCCGTCTCGTGTTTTTCCCCCTTATCACCCCCTCTCAAAGTCCCTATCGCTAGAACCACCATTTATCGGTATCGCAAGGTAGAGAGAAACTCGGACGTGCTAAGTTGATTGGTCGGCCTCGATGGTTTCCGTCAACGTCTTCAGGAGCAGGTAGGAAGAGGTTGCCCCTGGGTCCTGGTGGCCAATGCTGCGCTCTCCCAAGTAGCTGGCGCGGCCCTTCCTGGCCAGCATAGGAATGGTGGCCTTCATCCCCTCGTGGGCGGCCTCCGTCATCAGGTGGAGGGCCTCTACAGTGTCCTTGCCATCGGCGACGGCCTCCTTGAGAGCCTCCAAGGCGGGGTGAAGGGCATCCACCATGGTTTTGTCTTCCAGGTTAGTTTTTCCGATCCTCACCACACCCTTTAAACCGGCGTCGATAAGAGCGACCAGGTCACCATCGGAGAGTTCATCCTTGCCCGCTACGGCCTTCCCCGCATCCATGAGAAACGTGCCATACAAAGGTCCCCCTGCCCCACCGACACTGGTGACGAGGGCCATCCCGGACGTCTTAAGAACGGTGCCGATGTCCTTTTCCTCCACACCAGGCAGCTTGCTCAATATCTTCTTGAAACCTCGATCCATGTTGATGCCGTGATCGGCGTCGCCGATGGGCGAGTCCAGATCGGTGAGATACTGCCTGTTCTCTTCGATCACTGCAGCCGTAGCTCGAAGCCACTTCAGCACCTGGCTCCTAGTCATCATTTGTGAAGAACATTCCCTCCCTAGCAATGGCGGATAGCAAATAGCAGATAGCAAAAGTCATAAGCTATCGGCTATCAGCCATCAGCTAGATGCACTACATCCCCCAGCGCATGCCAATGGTCTTGACTGGAGCGTCCCAAAGCCCGATCAGCTCATTGTCCATCTTGAGCAAGGTGATAGAGCAGCCCTGCATCTCCAGGGAGGTGATGTACGCGCCGATGAGATTGCGGACGATCTTCAGCCCCTTCTTCTTGCAGATTTCGTGCAGCTTGCGGTAGATGATGGGGAGCTCGATGGCCGCGGTGCCGCCCATGTTGTTGACGAAGGCCAACACCTGATCGCCAGCCTTGAATGGCGGGTCTACCAGCTCGACCTCGACCCACTCGCCCTGGCCCTCATCCCACTCGCGGACAGTTCGCTTGTAGGCCGGGTCCTCAATGATGCCCAGGGCCAGCATCTCGGTGATCTCGTCGGCGGTCTGGAGCTTCATCCGCTTCCGGCCCGGCTCGCCGTGGATGCCGATGCCGATCTCCATCTCATCCCCGGGCAGGTCGAAGGTGGGCTTGCCAGCCATGGGCACCGTGCAGGAGGTGAGAGCCATACCCATGCTGCGGCCGTTGATGTTGACCTTACGGCACAGGTCGGCTACCTTCTCCAGAGGCCAGCCCTTCTCTGCCGCCGCGCCGCAGAGCTTCTCCGCCAGCACCGTGGTGCCCACGCCGCGTCGTCCTGCGGTCCACAGGCTATCTTTCACCGCCGCGTCGTCGTCTATCAGGATGCTCAACACCCTGATGCCCTCTTCACGGGCCATGTCGGCGGCCATCTCGAAGTTCATAACGTCGCCGGTGTAGTTCTTGACGATGTGCAACACCCCTGCCCCACCATCAACCATCATGGTAGCTTCCAGCATCTGGTCCGGCGTAGGCGAGGTGAAGACCTGGCCGGGGCAGGCAGCGTCCAACATCCCTACGCCCACCAGGCCGCCGTGCATGGGCTCGTGGCCGCTGCCGCCGCCGGAGATAACCGCTACCTTGCCCTTCACGGGGGCATCGGCACGATAGACAAAGTTGGGGTCGAAGTGGACTTTGATGATGTCCGGGAAAGCCAAGGCCATGCCTTCCAGCTCTTCCACTACCACATCTTCTGGCTTGTTAATCAGCTTCTTCATGTTCTTGCATCCTTTCGCTCTTACACGCAAAGTCGGGAGGGGAGGAAAGGGTTCCCTCTCGCTCCCCTCCCGTTGACAACCCTGTAAACTTAGCTACTCGCCTTGGATCGGCCCACTGGCTCAATTATTTCTTTGCCAGGTAGGGGGTGACGAAGAAGTCGTAGGTGAAGACGCCCACGATGCCACCGACGATAGGCCCAAGGATAGGCGCCACCAGCCAGTAGAGGTTGCTAAACAGACCCGTGGTTCCTGCCAGGAGGCCAAAGACGCGGGGGCCGAAGTCACGGGCGGGGTTGATGGCATAGCCGCTGGGGCCACCCAAGCACAGGCCGACCGCCAGAACAGTGAAGCCCACAAAGAGCCCACCGAGGTTGGCTCCGGGGGCCAGGTTCTTCGCGTCGCCACTCGCCAAGACGCCCCACAGCAGCACCGCCGTGCCGAAGATCTCGCAGAGGAAGGCTGTGAACAGCGAGATATTGGCACCTGGCCCGGTGCACCAGACGTTGGGCATACCCTCTGCTACCAGAGCGCCCTGGTAGCACAGGTACACGCCCAGTGCGCCCAGGAAAGCGCCGATCATCTGGGCAATGATATAGGGAATGACCTTGCCCCAGGAGAAGCCGCGCTTCACCGCCAAGGCGATAGTGACCGCCGGGTTGATGTGCGCGCCGGAAACTCCAGCAGTAACGTACACGGCGACCACCACCGCAAAGGCCCATCCGAGGGTTATGGTAGTCCAGTCGTAGCCACCTGCGGGCAGGCGAGGATGCGTTGCGAAGTTCGCAACCACACCATCGCCCAACAGAATCAGGATGAAGGTCCCGAAGACCTCACCGATCAATGCACCCATTTTTTGTTCTCTCCTTTCAAAATAGTCTTGATGTTTTTAGACCACTAACATTGAACTCTAATAGCTGTCGCGATCACCCCCTTTCCCACTTTTTTGGACACCCTCGGCGTATGCCGATGGGAGCCATCGCCGCTGATCCCAGTTAGGGCCAGCGGTGACTAATAAAAACACCAAGGCAAGTATCACCAAAAGCCTTGCCTTGGTGTCAAACAACCGCGTTCCTTGAATTGAAGGGAGAAACCAACCGATCGAGATGACAAACAATGAGCACGCCCTTGTCTCCTGCATAAATCAAGTGTGCAATGGTCAAAGGAGGCTATGATTGGGATGAATTGTATAATATTGTAACACAAACAGGAAGGATTGTCAAATTTGCAATTCTGGTAGATGGTGCCATTGATGATTGCTTTTACCGTTTAGAGCAAGAAATTCCCTGCCCCAAGGTCCTAAAGCGATGGGCAGCGCTGTGCCCACTCCGTCGCTGCTTCGTAGGCGTAAGCCGCGCGCAGCACCGTGGCCTCGTCCCAGGCGCGGCCCACCAGTTGCAGGCCGATGGGCAGCCTCTCAGAAGAGAAGCCACAGGGCACCGAAATGGCCGGCAGGCCCGTCAGGTTGAAGACCCGGGTGTAGCGCGTAAGGGGCGCTATCACGGGAACGGTCTCCCCGTCAATGGTCACCTCCCGCTGCCCGAGTTTCGGCGCCGTTATGCCACACGTGGGTGTGGCAAAGAGATCCACCTTCTGAAGCAGGATGGCGAAGTCACGACGTAGCAATTCGCCGCTACGCCGGGCGCGCCCATAGTCCATGCCACTGATGGCCAAGCCCTTTTCCAGCCGGGCGCGAACGTCGGGCTGGTAATCGTCGGGGCGGGTGCGCAGGAACTCCTCGTGGATGGCTGTTGCCTCGGCCATCAGGATGGTCAGAGCGGCCTCCATGCCTTCTTCGACTCGTGGCACGGATACCTCCACGATCTCAGCCCCCAGGTCCTCGAGCACCGCCAGGGCCTCCTGGAAAGCGGCCCGCACTTCCTGGTGAATCCCTGATAGCGCCCACCGGGGCTCCACGCCGATGCACAGGCCCGCCACGCCGTCGCGCAAGCCAGCGGTGTAATCGGGAACGGGCACGTCGGCCGAGGCGGGATCTTGCGGGTCATGGCCAGCCATAGCCGCCAGCATGACTGCCACGCCGTACACACTACGGGCCATCGGCCCTGGGTGGTCCAGCGTCCAGGAGAGGGGCAGCAGGCCGTGGCAACTGATGCGGCCATAGGTGGGCTTGAGCCCAACGATGCCGCAGAGAGCGGCAGGGATGCGGATGGAGCCACCCGTGTCGGAGCCGGTGGCCGCCCCACAGAGACCAGCGGCGACGGCCGCCCCGGAGCCGCCGCTGGAGCCCCCGGCCACCCGTTCCGGGTCCCACGGATTGCGCGTCGGCCCAAAGTATGAGCTCTCCGTCGTCACGCCGTAGGCGAACTGGTGCAGGTTCGTCTTGCCAATGAGCACGGCGCCGGCAGCGCGCAGCTTGGCTACGCTGGTGGCATCCTCGTCGGGCACGCGATGGGCGTAGATTTTCGAGGCCGCCGTGGTGCGCACGCCGGCCGTGTCGTAGAGGTCCTTGAGGGCTACAGGGACGCCGTGTAGCGGCCCCCGGTAATCGCCTCGCAGGATCTCCTCCTCGCAGCGATGGGCAGCGGCCAGCGCCTGGTCCCTGGTCACGGTGATGTAGGCGTTAAGCATCTCATCCAGGGCATCAATACGCTCGAAGTATGCCTGAGCTACTTCCACGGGCGAGACCTGCCCATCTCGTAGCAGGGAGCTTAGTTTCTCCAGGGTGAGGGTACAGACTTCGGTATTGGGCATGGAGTTATCGTCCTCCGACAAAAACTCAGTGGATCCAAAAGCACTTCAGGGTCGGAGCACAGCATCCAGATTCTCCTCTTCATTTGCTAGTCTCCCCGACCCAGCACCGAGCCCACAAAATCCCTATGCCCTCTAGCGAAGTCTTCGATATTCAGGGCCCTTTTGCCGGCCAACTGCACTTCACTCAGAAGCAGGGCTCCCTCCCCAGTGGCAACAGCCAGGCCCTCATCGAGAGCCATCACTTGCCCTGGCTCCCCCTCGCCCGACCAATGGGGCAGCGCCTCGGCTCTAAGTACCTTGAGCAGCCTGCTTCGCCAGTACGTATAGGTGCTGGGCCAGGGATGGTAAGCCCGGCTGCGCCGCCAGATCTCGACGGCCGACTGGGACCAGTCTATCAGGCCGTCCTCCTTGACGATGATCCGGCTGTAGGTGGCCTGGCTGTGGTCCTGAGGCCGCGGCTCGATCTCGCCCGCCAGCCAGCGGGGCAGAGTGTCCATCAGCAGGTCGGCCCCCAACTGAGCCAACCTGGCGCTCAGCGACTCCCCCGTATCCTGGGGGGATATAGGGCAGGTGGCTCGGGACAAGATAGGTCCGGTGTCCATCCCCTCATCCATCAGCATGATAGTCACCCCGGTCTCCTCTTCACCGGCCAGGATGGCCGCGGCAACCGGGGCCGCTCCCCGGTACTTGGGCAGGAGCGAAGCGTGGACGTTTAGGCAACCCTTGGGTGGGACGCCCAGCACCTCGGCCCGGAGTATGTGGCCATAAGCTGCCACGACGATCACCTCGGGCGCTAAGGCTCCAAGCTCAGCCACGACGTCAGGCTGGCGCAGGCTGGGCGGCTGTAACACTGGCAAATCGTAAGCCAGGGCCACAACCTTCACAGGTGATGCCTCCACCCTGCGACCCCGTCCCACCCGTCGGTCGGGCTGGGTGACCACTCCTACGATCTCGTATCGTCCGAGCAATGCCTTCAAAACGGGCACCGCAAAATCCGGCGTGCCCATGAAGACCAGCTTTTCCATGACTCTGCTCCGGGATGATTGTATCACACTTTGGGCTAGTGGGCAAGGCGACGACGTGAAACGTGAAACGTCAAACGTGAAGACGTGAAACGTGAATCAACCATCACGCCACGTTTCACGTTTCACGCATCACGGCCCAGATTATTGCGGTTTGACGCGACATGTGGTAAAATCAGGCCCGAAGCCACAGAGAGGAGTTAGTGAAGCTAGATGTCTCTTTCAGAACTGGATCACACCAACAAGCGCGTCCTCATGTTTGGAGGAAAAGGAGGAGTAGGCAAGACAACATGTTCTGCTACCACAGCCCTCCACTACGCCGCGACTGGCAGGAAGACGCTGATCGTCTCCAGCGACCTCACCCCCTCCCTCTCGGACATCTTCGAGATGGAGGTAGGGGCGACGGAAAAGCCGGTAAACGGCGCGGAAAACCTTTATGCGCTTGAGATATCCCCTGATGAGGTGATGGAGCGGTGGAAGGAGAAGTTTGGGCCGGAGGTGTACGAGGCTGCTTCCTCTCTGATAGACATGGAGTACGATGAGGTCATAGATTATGTCGCCATAGCGCCGGGAATCCAGGAAGAGTTCATGTTGGACTACATATTGGAGCGGGTCAGGGATGGGCGCTACGACCTCATCGTTTGGGACACCGCTCCGGCGGGGGACACTTTGCGCCTGTTGGACCTGCCATACAAGTTCCTGAAGCACCTGCGCATGGCCCCCAAGTTCTACTTCGAGGTTCGCGACACCTTCAAACTGAAAAAGGCCCCTTTTCTCGACCTGATAGATAGTTGGAAAGCCCTGGCTAAGGAAGTGACAGACTTCATGAGGAATCCGAACAACACAGAGTTCATCCTGGTCACCATTCCTGAGGCCCTGGGTGTGTATCAGGCCAGGAGACTGGTTCGGGAATTCGAGGGATACGGCCTCCCCATCCACTACCTGATCATCAACAACGTAATCAAGAACCCCGACTGCGAATTCCATCAGGCCAGAATGGAAATGCAAACCCCGTACATCAACCTGCTGGCCGACGAATACGGCCAAAGGATGGAAATCATCACCCTTCCCCTTTTCCCTCACGAGGTGAAGGGAGTGGATAGATTGAGAGAGTTGAGAAAGGTGCTGTTTGCTTAACGGCAACGGATAGAAGCTGATAAGCGGATGAGGAGACAGCGGCTATCTGCTTATCTGTTTCCCATCCACTGCGGAGATTGACGCGCTGGTGTATGAATTGCATGGATTGACGAAAGGGGTGATAGACTATGAGCATCTATGAAGAATTTGCCTATTTCTATGCCAAAGGCCCATATCTTCGATACAGCGAGAGAGTAGCAGAACTACTCCCCGCTGTACTCGAGCTATTTGACGCACAGCCACGGGCAATCTTGGATCTGGCTTGTGGCGAAGGGACATTCGCTGTGGCGATGGCGAAGCAAGGTTTTCAAGTGGCAGGTGTTGACCTGTCTCCCCGGATGCTGCAGTTTGCCAGAGAACAGGCTGAAAGGGAGAAGGTAGATGTGGAGTTTCTCCTTCAAGACATGCGATCCCTGCCTTTTGAAGACAGATTCGACCTGGTGACCTGCTGGTTTGACAGCCTGAATTACCTCTTGGAGTTGAAGGACTTGACGAAAACCTTTGCAGGCGCGTGCCGGGCACTGAAGAAAGCAGGGCTTTTCATGTTCGACATGAACACTATTTATGGCCTGGCCGTTGACTGGCAACGAAACCCTTGTTACGTCCAACAAGATACCCCCGAGTTGTTTGAAATCCACTTCCCACGCTATGACTTCGAGAAAAACATAGCTGCCATGAGAATAACGGGGTTCATGAAGGAAGGGGACCGGTGGACTCGGATGGACGAAGAGCATAAGGAACGCGGATACACCTTGGAGGACATCAGGCAGTGCTTGAAGGAAGTGGACTTCCAGGAACTTGCATGCTGGGGGAATCTGGTAGAAATGAGCGAACCCAAGCCAGATAGTGGACGTGTATGGTTCGCGGTGCAGAAGTAGATGTAAATCTGCCACTCTGTTTCCTATCTGCTGTAAGGACTTATCGGAAATGGCTAACCAGAAAGGAGGGGAGATACAAAGATGCGTAACACGAGCTCTCACAACAAGGGATATGTACTTGCCGCTGTTCTCGGTGCAATTGGGGGCGGGCTCATCGTCGCTCTCGCCACGAGGGCCATTCCCAAGATGATGTCTGCGATGATGTCAGGGATTATGCGGAACATGATGGCCCAAATGAGAGAAGGTGGCTGTGACCCAGCGGAGATGTGACGGCGAATGATGATGGGCTTCGGTGAAGCCCAATAGTTCAAGTAAGGTCACTGGCAACTGCTTTTTCAGCAGGCAACAGAGGCAGCTCTGCTTGAAGCCAGGGCTGCCCAGTATACTTAGACACAGACTGTGGAGGTAAGCAACCATGAGTATATTATCTGCCATCGGAAATACCCCGCTCGTAGAACTGACTAATCTCAATGAAAAAAGACCAGAAGTAAGGATTTTGGGGAAACTTGAAGGGTGTAACCCCGGAGGTTCAGTCAAAGATCGTCCTGCTTATTACATGATAGAAAAAGCAGAAGAAGCTGGGGAACTCAATAAAGAAAAGACCATACTTGAACCGACATCCGGAAATACGGGCATTGCCCTGGCCATGATCGGAGCCGCAAAAGGATATCGGGTCAGACTTTTTATGCCAGAATGTGTCAGTACAGAGAGACGGCTCACCCTTGAAGCATTTGGTGCTGAAGTTGTGCTTACTCCTGCAAGGGAGGGAACCGATGGGGCCATCACAAGAGCAGAGCAGATTCTGAACGAGGAACCGGAACGTTACTATATGCCCAATCAATTCAACAACGAGAATAACGTTCTTGCTCACTACGAGACCACCGGTCCTGAAGTCTTTTCTCAAACAAATGGAGAAATAGATGTATTTGTTGCTGGTATGGGAACATCGGGCACCCTGATGGGAGCAGGTAGATATCTGAAAGAGAAAAAGCCTGCAGTCAAAATCGTTGGGGTTGAACCTGAGGAAGGGCACACCATACAGGGCCTCAAAAACATGAACAACTCCATCGTCCCTAAAATCTATGACCCAAGGAAGCTGGACGAAAAGATCGTCATTGGCGATGGAGAGGCATTTGAAATGACGAGGCGACTTGTCACAGCAGAAGGTCTGTTTGTTGGCATGTCAAGCGGCGCAGCAGTAGCAGGAGCCTTGCGCATTGCAAAGGAGATGCGCTCTGGCACAATCGTCGTGATCCTTCCTGACCGAGGCGACCGCTACCTGAGTACGACACTGTTCAGGTCAATATGTGCAAAATGTCCTCCGTAGTCGGATGCCCATCGCTTGGACTCTTAGAAGATGAACTCCTGTATGCTATCAGGCCCGGGGGGTAACAATGTACGCGGTCGTCCCGAACGTAATGGGTTATCTCGAAAAGGATGACAAAGTCTTGCTGGGCCTGAGGGAAGACCAGCCGTCGAAAATCTATCGCAATCATTGGGATCTTCCCGGTGGACGGATAGAGCCTGGCGAAACCGTAGAAGAAGCTCTCAGGCGGGAATTCCTCGAAGAAACGGGCCTGGTGATTGTGAAAGCACGCTTGATAGATGCCTTTCATAACAGCAAACCTGACGAAGGTGCCCCCGGCCTATGTTTGCTCTATCGCATAGAAGAAGCCAAAGGAAAGATGCGGGCGTCCTCCGACTTGCAGGTGCTTGAGTATGTCGAGAAGTCCAGAATCAGGGGATTGCAGTTGCCACCTTGGAGCAGGTATTTTCTGCGGGAACACCTGTAAGAGTAACCAACTATTATACTCGCTGGCCTTGGAAGGCTGGGCAGCGTGCGCCTGCTGATCGAGCGCATAGGATGAACACGTTCAAAGACCCATGGAGGAACGAAGTATGAACGAGGAACGACCGACTGTCTATCCTTATGTACCCAATTCCGTGCCCGCGGCGAAGGAGCAGATGCTCAAAGAGGTCGGAGCAGAGAGCGCGGAGGATTTCTACGAGGATGTCCCACAGAGCCTTCGACTCAGGGGCAATATGAATCTGCCAGAGCCCCTCTTGTCCGAATATGCCTTGAAAAGACACGTGGAAAGCATCCTGGCAAAAAATAGGACCGCCGGGGAGTACCTCAGCTTTTTGGGGGCTGGTTGCTATCAACATCACGTCCCGGCCGTGTGTGATGAGGTGAACCGACGCGGCGAGTTTTTGACTGCCTACGCGGGCGCGCCTTACGAGGACCACGGCCGGTTCCAGGCGCTTTTTGAGTACACCAGCATGATGGGCGAGCTCTTGAATATGGACGTGGTCAACGTCCCGACGTACGATGGGTTTCAGGCCACTGCCACGTCGCTCCGCATGGCAACGCGGGTTACCGGCCGGCGTGAGGTGCTGATAGCTAAGACGATCAGCGCTGATCTGCTGTCCAGGATCAGGGACTACTGCAAGCCCAGGATAGAGATCAAGCTGATCGGCTACGATCCTGAGACGGGACAACTGGACCTCGATGCTCTCAAAGCTGCGATCTCTGCCAAGACGGCTGCCATCTACTTTGAGAATCCGTCCTACCTCGGCTTTATCGAGACTCGCGGGGAAGAGATCTCCCAGATCGCCCACGATCACGGGGCGGTCTGCGTGGTCGGGGTTGACCCGATCTCGCTAGGCGTTCTGACGCCACCGGCTGACTACGGCGCGGACATCGTCTGCGGCGACATCCAGCCGCTGGGGATGCATATCCAGTTTGGTGGCGGCCAGGCCGGGTTCATCGCCACCCGCGACGAAGAAAAGTACGTCCTGGAATATCCTTCCCGGCTGTTCGGCATCGCCCCGACGACCGTTCCGGGCGAATACGGGTTCGGTGACGTGGCCTACGAGCGAACCTCTTTTGCCCTTCGGGAGAAAGGTAAAGAGTGGGTAGGCACGGCGGCTGCTTTGTGGGGCATCACCGCCGGTGTCTACCTGGCGCTCATGGGGCCGCAGGGCATGGTCGAGATTGGCGAAGGTATCATGGCCAGATCGCGTTACGCGATGCTGGAGATAGACAAGCTTGAGGGCGTCAAGACTCCTGTCTTCCGGTCGCCCCATTTCAAGGAGTTTGTCGTTAACTTCAATGGCACAGGCAAGACCGTTGCCGAAATCAACAAGGCGCTGTTGGTCCGGGAGATCTTTGGTGGAAAGGACCTGACGAAGGAATTCCCGGAACTGGGCAACAGCGCTCTCTACTGCGTGACCGAAGTTCACACCCAGGATGACATTGACCGGCTGGTGACTGCGTTGAAGGAGGTCGTGAAGTGAAATGGCTCAACAGGATATTGTCAAGCACAGGTACACGAGCGGGAAGCCAAACCTGAGACGATTCCACCAGGCCAGGTGGGATGAGCCCATCATTTTTGAGTTGAGCCGTGAGGGACAGCGGGGCATCCTTGTCCCCAAGGTGGAAGAAGGAATCAGGCGCGAGGTCGGCGACGTTCTGGCAGTGCTGCCTGAGAACATGCGCCGGAAGCAGCCTCCCAAGCTGCCTGAGCTCTCTCAGCCCCAGGTGTTGCGGCACTACGTGAGGCTGTCGCAGGAGAACCTGGGAGCAGATCTTAACATCGAGATCGGACAGGGCACCTGCACCATGAAGTACAGCCCCAAGATCAACGACCAGTTGGCCAGCCATCCCAAGCTGGCGGAGCTGCACCCCTTGCAGGACGAAGAAACCGTTCAGGGCATCCTGGAGATCATGTACCGGTTCGAGCAGATCCTCAAGGAGATCTCGGGGATGGACCGGTTTTCGCTGCAACCCGCTGCCGGTTCCGCAGCGATCTACGCCAACGCCTCAATCATCCGAGCCTACCACGAGTCTCGTGGGGAAGCGGGGCAGCGCGACGAGATCATCACCACTATTTTCTCCCATCCTTCCAATGCGGCGTGCGCCCAGACAGCCGACTTCAAGGTCATCACCCTGTACCCCGACGAGGACGGCTATCCCGACCTGGATGCGTTGAAAGCGGCCGTTTCGGAGCGCACTGCGGGCCTGATGATCACCAACCCAGAAGACACCGGTATCTTCAATCCCAAGATCGAAGAGTTTGTGAGGGTCGTCCACGACGCGGGTGGCCTGTGCGCCTACGACCAGGCCAACGCCAATGGCATCCTGGGGATCACCCGGGCCAGGGATGCCGGCTTCGACCTGTGCCACTTCAACCTGCACAAGACCTTCTCGTCGCCCCACGGCTGCGGTGGGCCGGGGGCCGGGGCCAGCGGCGTGACCGAAGAACTGGCCCGGTTCCTGCCGGTGCCTGTGATCGAGTTTGATGGCGAAAAGTATTACCTGGACTACGACCGGCCCGACAGCGTCGGCAAACTGCGGCCGTTCTACGGCTACGTCCCTGTCGTTCTGCGAGCGTATGCCTGGGTGATGAGCCTCGGTGCAGAGGGCTTGCGGGAGGTCGCCGAAATCGCCGTACTGAACAACAACTATCTGCTCAACAGGATGTTGGAGATCCAAGGCGTGACTGCACCGTATGCCAGGGGCAAGCGCCGCATCGAGCAGGTCCGGTACAGTTGGGAAGAGCTGGCGAAGGAGACGGGCGTCCACTCTGAGGAACTCGGCATTCGGGCGGCGGACTTTGGCATCCACTACTGGACCAGCCATCACCCGTTCGTCGTTCCGGAGCCTTGCACCCTCGAGCCCACCGAGTCGTTCTCCAAGGACGACCTGGACGAGTACGTGTCCATCATGGAGCACGTGGCACACGAGGCGCGCACGAATCCCGAGTTGGTCAAGGCTGCGCCTCACAACAGCACTATTCACACCATTGACCACTCCCCTCTGGACGACCCGTCGCAGTGGGCGATGACCTGGAGAGCCTATCTGAGAAAAGTGGGGCGAAAGGCGAACCAGTAACGGTGTCAAAACCACAGAGACACGGAGGACGCGGAAAAAAACGAAAAAGACTCCGTGCTCTCCGCGCCTCCGTGGCGAAAAGACTGTAAGAGCGCGCTGAAAGTGGGAGAAGAAAGACTAGGCTTGATCGTCAACCCGGTCGCCGGGATTGGTGGGAGGGTCGGCCTCAAGGGCAGTGACAGCGCGGAGATCCAGAAGAAGGCGCTGGCGCTCGGCGCTGTGCCCCAAGCGCTGAACCGGGCAATCCAGGCTCTGGAAAGGATCAAGTCTGTAGACAAACTGGAGGTCATCACCTACCCCGGCGAGATGGGGGAAGATGCGGCCAGAGCCTGCAGGTTTGGGCCGACGGTCATTGGCTCCATCAAGCCGGGCGAGACGACGCCGGAAGACACCATGAATGCCGCTAGAGAGATGCTGCGGCTGAACGTGAATCTTTTGCTTTTTGCCGGCGGCGATGGCACGGCCAGGGACATCTACGACGCTATCGGCGACGGCCTGCCAGTGCTGGGCATTCCGGCGGGGGTTAAGATTCACTCGGCAGTCTTTGGGACAAACCCGTTGAGCGCGGGAGACCTCGCTGCATTGTATCTACATGGAAAGGCATCCAATCTGCGAGAGGCCGAGGTCGTGGATATGGACGAGGAAGCCATTCGGCAGGGAATCGTGTCGGCGAAGCTGTATGGCTACCTCAAGGTTCCTTTCCAGAGAAGACTGCTTCAGGGCCTGAAAACGCCCAGCAGCCCCGGAGAACAGGCGGGCATGGCGGCCATAGCCGCCGATGTCGTAAATAGTATGGAGGCGGGCTGGCTTTATATCATCGGGCCGGGAACCACGACCAGGGCCATCACCTCCAGGTTGGGATTGGACAAGACGTTGATCGGCGTGGACGTCGTCGCCGACGGGAAACTGATCGCTACCGACATGAACGAGTCCCAACTACTGGAGCTCATTGCAGGACGCAAAGCCAAGATCATCGTCACTCCCATCGGCGGCCAGGGCTACATCTTTGGCCGCGGAAACCAGCAGATCAGCCCGGAGGTCATCAAGAAAGTGGGCAGGGAGAACATCGTCGTGGTGAGCACGACGGAAAAGATCCACTCGTTGCGTGGAGGGCCACTCAGGGTGGACACTGGTGACCGGGAAGTGGACGAGGTGCTCAGTGGTCATACTAGAGTGGTAACAGGGTACAACGAGCAGATTGTCTACAGGGTATCGTGTTAGGAGGAAAGCCACGATGCGTCTCACTGACAAGGTTGCTCTCATCACCGGCGGCGCGTCGGGCATCGGACGGGCGACGGCCCTGCTGTTCGCCCAAGAAGGCGCGGCGGTCTGCGTGGTGGATCTAGACGAAGCTGGCGGCCAGGCCGTTGTCCAAACGATTGTGGACGGAGGCGGGCGGGCCATCTTTGTGCGCTGCGACGTGAGCCTCGCGGCCGATTGCCAGCGTGCCGTGCAGCAGACTGTGGACGAATTGGGCGGCCTCGACATTCTTTTTAACAACGCGGGCATCATCCGGCGGGCCACAGTGATAGATACGACCGAGGAGGAATGGGACCGGGTGATGGCGGTCAACGTCAAATCCATCTTTTTGCTCTCCAAGTACGCCATTCCCGTTATGGCCCAGGCAGGCGGCGGGGTGATCATCAACACAGGATCGGGGTGGGGACTGATCGGCGGGCGCCGGGCAGTCTCGTACTGCGCCTCGAAAGGGGCCGTGGTGAATATGACCAGGGCCATGGCGCTCGACCACGGCGAACAGAACATCCGCGTCAACTGCCTCTGCCCCGGCGACACCGACACGCCCATGCTGCGTGATGAGGCGCGGCAGCTTGGCAAATCAGAAGAGGACTTTTTGGCAGAAGCCGCAGATCGTCCGTTGCGGC
>JBAWAP010000313.1:0-9720 GCA_049589355.1 Anaerolineae bacterium | reverse complement strand
GAGGATACTCCTTTTAACCGATGCAAATCGGATATCAAGTTCCTGGATTACAGCGCGATTGGAGCAGCGGGGATTTACAGTCGGGTCCCTGGTTATGAATCAAGCGTGCGCCATCTGGAAACCGGGTGGCTGGCTGAAAACGAGGTTGACGCGTGGGTAGAAGCATTGGAGGAGTTGCTTTCTGACGACTGCCTCAGGATGCAGATGGCTCAAAATGCCACCCAATATCTGTACGCAAAGCGCATCCTGGCTTGCTGTGCCGCCAATTGGCTCAAAGCGTTGGAAAACCTCCTGGACGGCGCATAGTTTCTTATCCGCAACTACGATCATGATGCGAGGCTGCGCGCCTGGAGGAGTCGCCTATCTGGTATATCCTCAGAAGGGGCGGCTGGGATGCTTTGCGCAGGGAAGCGAAATCGTACTTGCGCTGGCGCTTTTCGGCTTAGAGCTTATCATCACTAACAAGCGGAGGGCAGTTTTACCCTTCTCCGCTTTGCCGGGAGCCAAAGCGAGTAGGCAGCGCATGCCTGAAGATAGGGTATTGCTTGAAGAGACAATAGAGGTGGTGCCGGCGCAATGAAAACATTTTGGGCAAGGCAATGCTTACATTTGCAGAGCTTCGATTAATCATTGTGTTGATGGCGATGTTGACCTTGCCGGGCTGGGCTCTGTTGACCCTCAATGATAGCTGGCGTCAATGGAGAGGCTTACAGCGCTGGATCGTGGCCGTGGGAATTAGCATCGCTTGCTATCCGGTGTTCTTCTACGGCATACGCTCGGCGCTCCCGTTTTTGACCATGGGTCCCTACAAAATGGGTGCGCTGCTCCTCGCATGCGCTGCTGTCGTCGGGTGGCGAATGCGCAGACATTGGAGAGAGCAGTTCACCTTTGACCGGCTTGAATGGGTAGCCATCGGTGTTTTTGGCCTTACGCTTTTCACCCGCTTCTGGATCATCCGCGATCATCCTTACCCGGCCTGGTCCGACTCCTTGCACCACACCCTGTTGACCCATCTCACGGCTGTGCAGGGGAAATTGCCCACCAGTCTGGAGCCCTATTCCCCGATTCCGCTGGGTCAGTATCATCTGGGACTGTATTCGCTTTCGGCCACTGCGCAATGGCTGGCCCATGTTCCGGCACACACGGCGTTGCTGTGGACCGCGCAAATGTTAAACGGATTGTGTGGCCTGGGCGTCTATCTGGTTCTCGACCGGAAGGTGGGGCGCGTGGGGGCGGTAGTCGGTGCAGCGGTTGTGGGGTTGCTGTCCCATCAGCCCGCGTTCTACGTGAACTGGGGGCGCTTCACTCAGCTTTCCAGCCAGACGATACTGTTGGTCGCCTGGCTGGTGACGTGGGAAGCGATAGCTACATGGAAGCTCCCGTGGCAAGAGCACAAGGTCAAGATTCTGTGGTATACAGGCTGTGCTGCTGTGCTCAGCGGGGCCGTGTTTCTGCTGCATTTTCGCGTGGCGGTGTTCTACGTGCCGCTGTTGGTGATGAGCGTGGTATGGGAGCTGTGGAAAGCCTGCAAGAGGAAACGGCTTGCCTCCGTAGTATTGAGGACAATGGCCATAGGGACTATGGCCTTGATCGTCGTCATACCTGCTCTGTGGGAGGCTCTACGCAGCTACGTTTCCGTGGGGTTGAATCCGACAAGCGCAAGACAGTTTGTTACGGCGAGCGAGATCTCAGAGACAATACGGGGCTATTATGAGTTTCCGTGGAGTAGTATGCCATATTTGGCAGCACGTCCCTGGCTGATGGTTGTTAGCGGTTTCAGCATCGCGGTCGGCTTGCTGAGACGCAGCAAGTTGGTGATCGCCTCTCTTTTGTGGACACTTGTACTGTATCTTCTGGGGAACACCTACAACCTGGGGCTGCTTCTCCTTAACTTCACTAACCTGGGGGCCGTTTTGATTATGCTGTACTTGCCCATTGGGTTGGTCGTTGGTTCTGCTACGGAAGAAGCATTAACGCTTGGCGGGCCGCGCTGGCGCAAGCGAACTGCTTGGTTGATGATAACACTTGTTCTGGTGGCCGGTTTGGTGGCCAGCCGTGTCCGAGTCACAGAAACTGAGCCGTACAGGTATTTTGTCACCCTGGAAGATATAGCAGCGATGGATTGGATCAAAGAGAACACACCGCCGGATGCTCTGTTTGCCGTGAACACCCACTTCTGGCTTCCCACAGCGCCCCACGGCACGGATGCAGGGTATTGGATTCCTTATTTTACGGGACGACAAACCACTGCTGGCGTCATGCTGCTCAGCTTTGGTGGAAGCGATTACAGAGCCAGGATTGTCGAAATGTCTCGACTGGTAGAGCAGTTGGAGGTTGATAACGCATCTCTGACAGAGTTGCAGACGATGGGTGTTGATTACGTGTATATTGGGCGAAAAGGAGACTTTTCTGGCCCTGGGTTGAGCGCTGTTCAGCTCAGCCAATCAGAGAGCGTTAAGACACTTTACCAGGAAGGTGGGGTTTACATTCTCCAAATCGAGTCGGCGGAAATCGAGAGGGAGTAACTTATGGCGGCGAAGATACTCGTAGCAGAGGATGACGAGGCCTTGACCTCATTCCTGCAGCCCATGTTGAATCGAGCTGGGTTCCAGGTGGTCATCGCGCGAGATGGGGAGGAAGCCCTAGCGCTGGCGGATGCCGAAGAGCCCGACCTGGTGGTGCTGGATATCAGGATGCCCAAGTTGGATGGCTGGGAGGTGTGCAGGGAGCTGCGGAAGCGGGAGCGGTATATCCCTGTCATCATGCTCACGGTGCTGGGCGAGACAGTGGAAAAGGTCAAGGGCTTGAGCATAGGAGCCGATCATTACCTCACCAAGCCTTTCGACCCGCACGAGTTGACCGCCCAGATCGAGGCTACCCTACGCACTGTACGCGAGAGCCGAGGAGCGCTGCGCCCCAATCGCCTGGTGTTTGATCGCCTGGAGATTGACCTGGAGAAACGCATGGTTTGGGTCGGAGGGCAAGAAGTGCAGCTCACGTTGACCGAGTTCAATATACTGCACTTCCTGGCAGAACATCCGGGCCAAGTCTTCGGGCGAGAGACGCTCTTGGATAAGGTCTGGGGATGGGATGTGGCCGTTGACTCCAGGGTGGTGGACAAGAACATTGCCGAACTACGCAGGAAGTTGGAGCCCAACCCCAGTGTGCCACAGTACATCCTGACCGTGCGGGGCGTCGGCTATCAGTTCCGAGAGCGCCCCCCTCTTTCCCCCCCAGATTGGGGGGGAGGAAAGGGGGGGCGATGAGAGAGCCGGTGATCCATGTCACTTTCGACCTGATAGGGGCAGTCATCATCCTGCTGGTGCTTTTGCTCATCGTCACAGGGCTCGTGCTCCTCACCTCATGGTATTGGAAACGGCGGCTGGCTCGCTCCTCTATGGTGGGGCAATTGGAGGCACTGCTGGACAACCTGCCAACAGGGCTTTTGCTCACTGACGGACAAGGGCAGGTTCTCTGGTGTAACCCGGAGGCCTGCCAACTGCTTTCTCTGGATCGCGTTTCGCCTCGGCTGGAGAGGGATCTGGTCACCCTCGTGAAACGGGTAGCTGAGTCCCATCAATCGGAACTGCATGAACTTCAACCCGCGGCCGATGTGCGGCTTCAGTTGCTAGCTATGTCCCTGGAAGGATCGCCTTCTCCTGAGGACAAGGTGATCTGCATGGTCACGGATGTCTCAGAGCGACGCCATCAGGAGGAATTCTACCGCAACTTCATCCAAAACATCTCCCACGAGCTACTGACCCCCCTGGCTGCCATCGCCGGCCACGTCGCCAACATCAAGGAATGTTCCATTGAAGAAGTTGAAAGCTGGCGACATTCGCAGGACATCATCGAGCGAGAGGTCCGTCGCCTCACTGGTTTGACCAGCAATCTGCTCCTTCTCTCCCGATTGGAGTCCGGCGTGCCATTGCGCCTGGAGCCCACCAATATTGGGGTGGTCATTGAGGAGGCCGTGGCCGGGCTTCTCAGGGTGGCGCAAGCGAAGGGGATCGAGCTATCCATTCAGAGCCCACCTCGGCTGCCCCGTACACGCGCCGACAGGGATCGGCTCAAGCAGGTCTTTATCAACCTGCTGGACAACGCGGTCAAGTACTGCCCGGAGGGGAGTAAGGTACAAGTCCGACTGGAGATTGACGGAGAGAGCATGGTCGTCGAGGTGGCCGACGATGGGCCGGGCATCCCAGAGGAAGACCTTCCTCACATCTTCGAGAAGATGTATCGGGTGGAAAAAGAGCGGACCAGGGCAGTAGAAGGGAGTGGGTTGGGTCTCTCCATCGTGAAGAGAATCGTGGAACTGCATGACGGGCAGATCGCGGTGGAAAGCACGGTGGGAAAAGGGACAGCGTTCCGTGTCAGGTTGCCTTTGGCCGGTGAACCAATGTGAAGAAACGGGGACAAAACCGTTACAGACTCGTAACATTTGTTGGCACAAGCGTAACCATTTGGTGGTAGAATGTGGATGCAAGCAGAGAAGAGACTTAACATCAAGGACGACAGCAAGGATAGGCTAAGATTGGCACGGGTACTGGTTCTCATCCTTGTGGGGATCTTGATCCTGGTGGGGTGCGGACACATTCGGGTGAGTGTGGAGGTAGCGACGCCCGATCTCAAGGCGACCGAGACGGCGATAGCACGCAGCATCGTGGCCACGCTCACGGCGCAAGTGCCCAGAGCCACCCCCACCAGCATGCTTACCTCTACACCCCCTGGCCCAATCTACGTCCCTGTTGTGGTGAAGGCCCTGCCCCGCACGCCCACGCCAACCAAGAGGTCTACAGTCACATGCACGCCGACCAAGACACCTACAGTCACATCTACGCTGACCAAAGCACCTACAGTCACATCCACGCCGACCAAGACGCCTACATCAGAACTGCCATTGAAAGCGACTCAAGTCCCTTGCCGATTGAGCTTGGCGAGCCCGCCAGATGGGGCATCCTTTGGAGACGAAACGAAGGTAGTGGCGTTACAATGGCAATCCGACAGAGCGTTGGCCCCGGACGAGTATTTCTTCGTCAACGTAAGCTACCCGCACAGCGGGCAGACCTGGTACGATGGCACATGGGAAGACCCAGCTCGTCAAATCCCCTCGGGGATACGGGAAACGAAATGGCAATTGCGCGATTACCTGTGTACGGAGAGCCTCTCGGACACCGGCTGCTTCGATTGGAACGTGGCCATCAAGCGGAGGAGAGAGGACAAGCCAGATCTGGACGACGAAGTCGAGTGCCTCAGCCCGACCTGGTCCTTCTGCTGGTCTGGGTGCAAGACAAAGCCAACGTCTACACCGGTGCCACCAACACCAACGCTCGTGCCGCCAAAGGAGACCCCGACGTCACCACCTTATCCTCCACCGCCCACACCGGAGCCTTCACCTTATCCCGTACCACCCACGTCCACACCGCAAGCTTAGTAGAACAACATAGCAGACAACATCCCCGAACGCAACGCCAGCCAGGGCCGTGCTTTTGTGTGTCCTGAGGCTGGCGTTTGTCTTGTGACCATGAACAGTGCAAAGGAAAGGAGATGGAAATGAGCGAGAAGAAGCGTTCTACCAGACTGTTCTTGGCAGTGCTATTCCTGCTTTGTGCTGCGGCTTTTGCCGTGGTCATGACGAAGATGGGAGCCGATGCCCAAACGCTCGGTGAGGGTGGTGATGTACAGGCAACTAGGGCGTTGCTCCCCTTGATTCACAAGTACGTCCCGCCACCCGCCAAATTGGGTGTGGATTTTGGAGCTATGATAACAGACCCCGACGTACTGGATTATGATCTCCCTGTAGCCAAAGAAATGGGAACGTATTGGATGCGAGTCTTCTTGGGATGGCTTGATATAGAGAAGTCGCCTGGTGAGTATGACTGGGCCGAATACGATGCGGTGTTGGAGCGCCTTGGGGAATTGGGGTTTCACACCATCGTCGTGATTTACGGAGCCCCTGACTGGGCGGCTGAGTTGAGCTGCGGCCCCATCTCGGACACGCTCGCCTTGGAGAGTTTCTTGGAGGTCCTTGTGCCTCGCTATGCTGATATCGTAGAGGCTTGGGAGTTTATTAACGAACCAGATGGAAGGGTACCACATATGTATGGGCCGGCCATCGGATGTTGGGGGCTTTACCCCGCTGAGTATGCTCGGCAGCTAGGGATATTCCATTCTAAAATCAAGAACCTGGACCCTGATGCTTTGGTTTTCTTCGGTGGCTTGGCGTATGACTGTTGGGGGCATGGAGACGCTTATGACATATTTGAAAGGGGTTTTTTCGAAGAGGCGCTGCAAAACGGTGCGGGGTCATATTTCGATGGCGTTAGCCTTCATTACTACCCCATAAGTCCCGAAATGTTTCCCACCATGGCCCACAAAGTGAACGAAATCCGTGACACAATGTCCAGGAATGGGGTCTACAAGAAGAGGATTTGGGTAACCGAGACGGGTATGTGGGTGAACTTGAATGGGAGCCTGGAGCTTCAACGCGATTTCGTCGTTCGCGAACTCACCCGCGGCTTTGGGGCCGGAGTGGACAACATCTTTTGGTTTGATCCAAGGGAGCATCCTGCACCGGAGGGTGCAGTGCATCGGTGGCTGATCAGCACCAACCATGAACCCATCAACGGTTACAGCACCTTTCAGCATTTCGCAGAAAAACTTGAGGGGATGCATTGTGTTGGTGCCTACGGGGATGTCCCTGAGGGAATTGAGGCTTACAAGTTCCTTGGCCCGGAACGCTCGCTTTACATTCTGTGGTCAAATGCGATAACCGAGACGGTGAGGCTTCCTTCCATCGCCGATGCCGTTCTCACCAACCGAGACGGTGATGAATCGGTGGTTGTTCCCGTTGAGATGGGGATGGTGGAGTTTGAGGTAGGGGTGAAGCCCGTGTTCGTCGAGATGGCCGATTCGGGGTAGAGGGATGGAGCCCTCACTTTGACCCGGACGAGGAAAGAAATTCGAGACTGTACGCAGATGATCAGAAAGGAGCTGGCGATGAAACAGACACACATCAACGCATTGCGAATCATGCCGGTTTTAGCTGTTACTACCCTCGTCCTGTTTACTACCTTGCCTCCGGCCAGTGCCACCACCGTGGGGCCAATGCAGGCTGCAACAGTCACTGGAACACCCGTACCTGCGGTAGTACGAATCGAGCCCGCTCAATCAATGGTGACGGCGGGCGAAACGCTGACAGTTTCGGTTATGATTGATAATGCGAACGACCTGGTTGACTTCCTATGGGAGTTAGTCTACAACCCAACCGTAGTCACAGTAGACGCCGTAAGGGTGAGCGACTTCCTGGGAAGCACTGGGCGGACAGTAATACCTGCAAGCCCACTGATAGACAACGGAGCAGGGAGAACTGTCTTTGCAGCAATTAGCATCGGCCCCGCCCCAGGAGCCAGTGGAACGGGAGAACTAGCTGTAATCCACCTCACCGCCCAGGACGTAGGAGAGAGCCCACTCGATCTGTTAAGTGTTGGGGTTGGGAATTCAATTACCGTCCAGGACGGCTCAGTTGTGGTAGATCCTGCGCTGACCCCAGTGCCTACCAGAACGCCGACGGTTACGCCTACTATCACGCCGACGCCCATGCCCCTGTCGGCGTTTGCAATAATGCGCATAGATCCCCCACAGTCAACAGTAATGGCAGGAGAGACGTTCACCGTCTCAGTGATGATTGACGACGCTACCGACTTGGGCGCCTTCCAGTTTACTCTGCTCTACGCTCCTGCCGTCGTCACGGTCGAGGACGTGACGGTGGGTGAGTTCCTGGGAAGCCCTGGGCGGGCTGTGATCCCTCTTGGCCCACGCATAGACAATCAAGCAGGCAGAACTGTTTTTGGAGCATGCACGTTGGGACTGCAGCCAGGCCCTAATGGAGCGGGTGTGTTAGCCACAGTCAACTTCATCGCCCAGGGCGAGGGGCAGAGCGCCCTCGACCTCCAAAACGTCCTTGTGCTGGACACAGGCGGTAATTCCCAGGTGGCTAGCATCGAGGATGGCTCGGTCGTGGTGGAGTCCACGCCGACCCCGACCCCCGACCCCAACTGGACACCCACCCCTACGCCGGAGCCGGTGATCGCCGTCTCTCCAGGCGAAGCACCAGGTGGAGATGAGCTTACATTCACCGGGTCTGGCTTCACTCCAAATGGCTTAATCGAGGATTTGTCTGCTGATCCAAACCAGGCACACCAAAGCTTCGGTTACTTTCAGGCCGATGCGTCTGGGAGATTCGTTCGCAGGCATAGCTGGGCAGGAGACTCACCTGAGGGAACTTACACCTACCTGGCTTTTGACTTCACCAAGCTCTCGTGGGCCACTGTGGAGTTTGAGATGATCAGATACCGAGTTTATCTACCCGTCGTCTTTCGGTGAGGCTTAGACGTGACTACTGGAAAATGAGGAGGCCAAGATGTGGTGTCAAATACTCTTTACATTTACCAGCCTTCATAGTAGAATCATGGCAGCATGATGTTCTGCCACTTGTGCTCTCAATGGGAAGGGGGAAGGAGGAAATATGGCTGACGCGAAACCCCATGAATCGAGTGACAGCAAACCAACCCAGCCAAAGGGTATGATCACCAGTGAGTTTTGGCGAGGATGGATGGAAATGCTGGAGGCGCGAGAGAGGCGCGAGAGGGCAGCCTACTGTTCATTTCCGTGGTTCGCGATGCCTGCTGCCACAGCCTATATCAGTACTGTGTTCTATTCTCCACCCAATTATACATGGGCAAATCTGGTCTACTTTGGCTACAGCTTATTGGGATATTCTATACCCATTCTCGTACTTTTTCCCTTCATGGTCTGGGCGTCACAATACGTTTTCGGCGTTTGGCTTGAAAGACTGATGTATCTAATAGTATTTATCGGAGTGCCGGGTACCTTTCTTTATGGAATCTACCACGCTTTTACTTCGGGCAGCGACGTTCTGGCAGCCATGGGCTTTCTCGTTGTTTCTCTGTTTGCAGGAGTGCTCTACGCTCCCTTCTTCACTTCGATAGCCGGAGCAATATGGCGAACCCTTGGCTATTAGTTGTCCGAGCGATTCACAGTTTTCGGGAGGACGTCCATGGGCGATCAACTCAAATCTAGCATGACGGTCGAGGAGGCTGTTGGATACCTCGATAAGAACCTTTGCAAATCTATAATCAACGACGTCTGGCCGATTCTTGATAGATGGCGGTGCCACAGCGAAGGTGGTTATTTCGGTGTTACCCGCCTAGTGCTATGCTATGTGGACTATCTTGGTGCTCTATACTGTGGAACGCAGGGGAATAACAACCCACGCCATCTTGCGACCAGTAAGAAAGCTAAGACTTACATTAAGGAAGTTATGTCCAAGATTGATCCATTATATGGCGAAGATTATATTGCCAATCTGCTTTATGACATGTATCGTCATGGTACCGTTCACCTATACGAACCCAAACGTTTCATCGATAAGAAGACTCACAGTAAGTGCCTACTGTGGCATGTTAACAAATATACGCGCTGCTGGATGAATAGCGATGGCCGAGTATGGCGTCATTTGAAACCCTTCCAATACTCGTCACAACAGTGGTTTTTTCCGGTTTCCATAGTATGACTCCCCTGAAAAAAGGGCAATTTCCAAATCCTTTGGGTGAGGGTGGTGTTATAGATGTTGGATTCTATTCTATCTAAGTGAGGGAACGATGTTTCGACCAAATAACTCCCATCTCCAGAGACCGC
>JBAWAP010000312.1:0-4367 GCA_049589355.1 Anaerolineae bacterium | reverse complement strand
ATCACCATCCAGGTCTTTCCAGACAAAGTCACCCAATGCCGCAGGAGACGGCGGACACTCCACATGTACCGTCCAGCTAGCCTCATCTGTCACATCGGCCACATAGTAACCGTCCGGGTGCAGGGGGTGGCCTACAGCAGTGGCGATGTTGATCAGATCCCCACACTCGTCCTGGGGCGGTGGACACTTGACCTGCACCGTCCAGCTATTCCCTGCATCATCGCTATCTGTCACGGAGATGTAGGTGCGATCGAATTTGTAGCCATTACCACCTGTTCCGGTGGTGTAGGTCTTGTCGAATTCGTACACTTCGCCAGGCCACACCACCCCACTCCAAATCTCGTGATTACCGTACGGGTTGATGAGCAGGTCGTACACGTGGGCCCCGCCGTGGAGCACCAGGTCGCCACAGTTTATCACCACGAAGTGGTAGGTGATGTTCGCGCCGATTGTGACCGACACCGGACCGGTCTTTTGGAGATCAATGCAGGTCTGGAAGAAGCCAAAGTCTATAGTGGGGTTGTGCTCACCCATCGCCAGAGTCACCGTCGCCTGGTGGGTCGTCGCGTTGCCGTCACTGTCCAGCGTGTCGTTGCCCCGGTCAGGCGGGCTGGCATACCAGCCTTCCAGCACACCACCAGGGGCAAAGTTACTGTCTGCGACCTTGACGATGTAGGTGCCCGCATCCAGATTGGCGAACTCGTACCAGCCCGGCAGACCGGTGATTGGGCTATCCGTTGTGGTAGTGGTTGTTACCACGTTGCCATAGCTATCACGCAACTCCACCACGACACCGTTGATGCCCGGCTCGCCATTGTCCTGGATGCCATCTACCTGGTGATCCTCGGAGTGGAACAGATCGTGCCACACGTAGTCGCCGAGGGAGGCGGGCCTATACAGGCCGGCATCCCAGGTCAGGTCAGTTTCACCCGGAGCCAGGGTGGTCGCTATAGTCTGGCCGGTGGTGGTGTCCGCATCGCTATCGAGGGCGTCATCGCCCTGGTCCTGCGGGCTGAAGAAGTAATCAGCACCAGGTTTCGTGAACACCAGGTAGTAGCCGCCAGGTATCAGGCCGGTGAAGCTGTAGAAGCCGCTCGCGTCGGTGGTGGTGCTGCCAGCAGAGGTGCCATCACTGTGGTACAGGTTGACAGTCACACCAGCGATACCGGCCTCACCCACATCCTGGACGCCGTCGGCGTTCAAGTCCTCCCACACGAAGTCGCCGATGGAGGCGAGTCGGTACAGGCCAGCATCCCAGGTCATATCATTCTCACCCGAAATCAGGGTAGTCACCATGGTCTGGCCGGTGGTGGTGTCCGCGTCGCTGTCCTTGGCGTCGTCAACGCCCTGGTCCTTCGGGCTGAAGTAATAGCCGCTCGGCTTAACGAACTCCACATAGTAGTCACCAGGTATCAGGCCGGTGAAGCTGTAGAGGCCGCTGGCGTCGGTGGTGGTGTCCTTCAGGAAGCCTGAGCTGTCGTACAGCTTGACGGTCACGCCTCCGATGCCGGTGTCACCATCGTCCTGGATCCCATTGGCGTTCAAGTCCTTCCAGACGAAGTCACCGATGGAAGCGAGGTCGCCGCCGACCCTGTTCCCGCCGAACACGTAGTCCTCGCCGATATTATCGTCCTGGCCGGAGCCAGCGTAGAGCAGGACCTGGAACTCAAAAGCCTCGCCTGGGGTGAAGTCGAAGCCAGGCAGGGTGGAGAAATCGGCGATGCTGAACTCGATGTCCGGTGCAGAGTCGCTGGGATTGGCGCCCAGGGTCGTGGTGTTGGGCAACGGAGTACCGAAACTGGACTGCGGAGCAGAAGGACTGCCTGTGTAGTTGTAGGTGCCGAAGTCGTTGATGTCGTAGCCGTCGCCCACGCCCACCACCACCTCGAAGTCACCGGAGTAGTAGGGATCATCTGGTATTTCTTCGAAGTCGTTGTTGGTGTCAATGGCCAGGGCGAAGGACTCGCTTTGGGCGAGGTCCGGATAGTCAGTGCCGCCTCGAAGGCCAAGTATAGAGCTGGTGCTGCCCGGATCGCCATTCCCATCGGCGTCGCCGCAGATGCCGTGGCAGTCTATGCCGACGTACATGACGTCGGCGGAGCTATCGTAGTCGAAGTAGATGGCGGCCACATCCCAGCCACTGATGGTCCCAAGCGGGTATGGGTTATCGCCGCTCGTCGGGACACCTACGTCAGGGACGGGGTCAGTGAAAACAAAGTCGGCCTCCGTGAAGTCAGCGGGCGCGCGGCCGGTGAAGATGGGCCGCGCGGAGGCCGCGCTCACCATGAGCGCTGTCAGCGCTACGATCAGAGCTATTGCAGTCAAGAGTTTGTTGAGTTTCATTGATAGATATTCCTCCTTTTGTTGTTTCGTTGATACTTAGACTCGTTAGTTTTCTCTTTGCGGAGCTTCTGTCACCCCTTCAGCAGCCCTCACCTCCTTGCCTTGAGGGGTTGGATGGAAAACCTCACCCCGGCCATCCCATTCTCGATCTCATCTCTCCGCCTTCGTCCCATCAACCGGCCCACCGCTTCGCCCAGAAGAGGCTACCGGCAGCTAGCACCGTCAAGCCTGCCAACCCTAGCCACAGCGGGCTGGCCGAGCCACCTGCGCTTGACTTGGCAGCGAAGGAGGATAGGGTAACGGCCGTGGGGTTCCAATCGAACTTCAAGATGTCTTCGCCCGTGCCGGCATCCACCCTGCTTCCGGCGCGGACCACGAAGTTGAAGTCCAACATCTCCTCACCCGACCCCGGCGTCCTCAGGCTGGAGAAGTTGTTGATGATGAACTCAAAGTCCGGGTTCGCCGTACTAGGGTTATTGGTCACGCTGCCTGTGCCAGCGGCGGCGCCGTAGCCAGCGCCAGGGTCAGAGAGGGGCGGCTGAATGCCGGTGTAGTTGGCCACCGCGAACCCGGTGATGACAGTGGAATAGGACACGCCAGCGATGTACTCATAGGTGCCGTCATTGTCGGGATCAAAGACGAAGTCAATGGCCTCACCTTGCCCAGCGGGGCCTCCCAGGTTGGCATAATCCTGCGCAGGAAAGCTGCCCAAGCAGGGGTTTTTCGTACCTGGGTTGCCGTTGTTGTCTACGTCGCCGGCAATCACGTTGTTCCACATGCTGATGCCGACGTAGAGGGTATCTGTGCCCGAGTCGTAGTGCAGACCGACCTGGTCAATATCCCAGCCGTTGTAGCCCGTCAGCGCCGGCATGGTCACGCCGACGCAGCCGGGGTGACCAGGGTTGTCGGCGCTATCAAGGACGATGATGTCTGGCGTGAAGCTGAAAGCGTAGGCCAGGCTCGCCCCACCCAACACCAGGATCACCCCCAGGATGATCGAACCGAATTTCTTGTTTAAGCCTAACATTGTCTTTTACCTCCTCAGAGTTTGGGGCCAGCCTGGTCAGGACCTAGCCGGCCCAGAGATGCCCTACTAGGGCTTGTAGACGTGATTGCGGACCTTCTGTTACCCCTTCACCATCCCCCATCTCCTCGCCTTGAGGGGCTAGATGGAAAACCTCACCCCAACAACTCTCGCTTGATTCTCTTCACGTCCTCGATGTCAAAGGGTTTGGATACACAAGTCAGGGCTCCGTTTTCAAGGGCCCGATGAACGCTTTCGTCGCCTGGGCTAGCAGTGACGATGACTATCCTCTGTTTAAGCTTTTCGGCGATGATTCGCTCGGTAGCCTCATCGGCCTGGCATCCCGGCATTCTATTGTCCATGAAGATCAGGTCGTAATCACCAGCCAGGGCCTTTTCGATTCCACTTGGCCCGTCCTCGGCCGTGTCAACCAGACAACCCTCTGCCTCCAACAATCTAACCAGCAGTTCTCTGACGGAAACATCATCATCTATGACTAAGACCCTCTTTCTCTTGGCACCCAGGATCTTCCAAACCTCAGCCACCAACTGGCGGGGGCTGAAGGGCTTGGCGACGAACTCCACCGCCCCCAGCTCAAGACTCCTGGCGCGATTCGACTCGTATCCATAGGCCGTGAGGACGATAACGGGGACGGTACTGTCCCCACCGTCGCCCTTCATCTGCTCGAGAAACTCGAACCCATCCATCCTGGGCATCGCCAAGTCCAAAATGATCAGATCAGGCTTTTCAGCCTTGACCTTCTCCAAAGCATCTATGCCATCTCCGGCTAGCAGCACATGGTATCCTTCTTTCTCCAACCGGTACTTGAGCGCCAATTGGATATTCAGATCGTCGTCTACTACCATTATCCTCTCTGTTGCCATTTGCTAATCCTCGATCTGACCTTGGGCTGCTGATAACACTATACCATACCAGGGTTAATACCAGGTAACAAACGGGTTAACATCTGGTTACAAACGTGAAGGAAACAGAAACGGGG
>JBAWAP010000311.1:0-1516 GCA_049589355.1 Anaerolineae bacterium | reverse complement strand
GGCCAGGCCGACCGCCGAGTCCGTCCCCTCCCCAGCAGCGGACGTGCAGGAGCAGATGGGTGAGCTGGTGCTGGGCCAGGACGACGTGCCGGTCGGTTTCTCCTCGCTGGGCAGCATGGATCTCAATTCGAGCCTCGATTTCCTGAACCTGCCCTCGCCCCAGGGAGTGGCAGCTTACATGAGCATGTTTGCCACCCCAGAGAGCAAAGACATTATCGTGTCCATGGTTATCCTGATGGAGGACGACACTGCCTTACAGGAGGCCTTCTCGCAGATAGACAACCTGAGCACCGAAGAGCTGCAAGAGGCTTTCAACATGATGGGCGCCTACGCGGATGTGACCCTTCTGGACACCCGCGAGCTGGACGTCTCCAGCGTGGGCGACCGGGCCTACGGCTTGGGCCTGACGATGGAGGTGTCCCAGGTGGGCGTTATGGACGCCGAGATGGTGTTCTTTGGCGAGGGGCCAGTGCTGGCGATGGCAATGACGATGGCCATGGGCGGCGGCGCTGCCGTTGACGTGGTGCCCCTGGCGGAGACGATGGCCGACAAGATAGACGCTGCTGGCCAGTAGACGACACCAATGCGCAAGACGCCCGCCGCGCCCCACCATCAGCATGCCACCGGTCCGCTTGTGGAGTCGGAACAGTCAGTGGGAGGAAAACCTAGCATGAAGCAGATCAGTGTGGACGCCGTCTGCCAGTCCGTGCGAGTGTCCCAGACGACCTTGAACGTCTTGCGAGAGTGCGAGCGGTGTTTCTGGCTGCACCTCCACGGCGTACGACGGCCTGGGGGGTCTGAGGGCTCGTGGCCCACGATCGCGCGTGGCCTGGACACGGTCATCAGCCACTACTGCGCTCCCTACCGCGACCAGAACGCCCTGCCTCCCCTGCTGCTCCAGCACCTGCGGGGCCGCCTGGTGACGGTTCGGACCGGCCCCTGTTTTGATCCGGATACGGGGCTGACCCTGGTCGACAGGCTGCACGAGTGCCTGGAATTGGACGGCGGCCTCTTCGCCCCAATCGACCACAAGACGCAGGGCTTGGCGCCGCACGGCGTGCAAGAGGCTGAGCGGTTGCAGCTCGACCTCTACACGTTGCTGCTGGCAGAGAGCGGCTATTCGGTGGCTGACTACGGTATCCTCGTGTATTACGTCCCAGTGGATGGCGAGCTCCACGAGGGATTTCCGTTCAAGGTCCACGTCCACAAGGCAGACACCGACGCCGAGCGGGCGAGGACGTGGCTCCGGCGGGCGCGAGCGGTGCTCGATCTGGCCGACCCTCCCGAGCCGTCGCCGGACTGCCCCTACTGCGACCGGGCCCTCTTAGCGGGCACAATTGCTGACAAGATAGAGGCCCTCGCCTAGCACACGAGACCAATCGGTAAGACGCTCGCGGCGCCCCGGTGCAAGGCCGGGGCGCCGTTGTGTTTGTCGCCCGGACCGCCTCGCCCTTGCCGCGCTGACACGAGTGGCGCTTAATCTGGCACGCCCACCCGCGACAGGAAGCCATAGAAG
>JBAWAP010000310.1:0-28910 GCA_049589355.1 Anaerolineae bacterium | reverse complement strand
AGAGCCTATCCTAAAAATGCACGACGGTAGACGATGAGGCAGGCAGCGAATTGGATGAGGCCCAACCAGTGTTCAGCCTTCTTTTCCCACCGGATCAACAGCTTGCGAAAGCGGTTGAACCAACTGTGCGTCCGCTCGACCACCCAACGCCGGGCTGGATGCCGATTGGGATCACCCGGCTCAGGTGTGGGCGTATCCAAACCACGCTGGGGAATGTGCACCTGATACCCGCGCTCGGCCATATCCTCACGGGTCTCAGGATAGTCATAGCCCTTGTCGGCGCACAAATGTTGTTCCTGTTCTTCTGGGCTTGGGCGTTCCGTCACAATGGCATCGACCGTGTCTGTCGCTTTCTTCATGTCATGACGATTGGCGCCGGAAAGCGTCGTCCCGATGGGAACCCCCTGTCCTTCGGTGATCAGATGGCGTTTGCTGCCACTTTTCCCTCGGTCGGTTGGATTGGGTCCGGTTTCCTCGCCCCCCAAAGGGGCCTTCACCGTAGCGCTGTCGAGAGCCTGCCATTGCCAGTCGATGCCCTTGAGTTCATCATAGCGTTCCACCAGGATGGCCCACAGCTTGGCAAAAACGCCTGCCTTGACCCACTGCGAGAAGCGTAAGTGGCAGGTGGAACCGGAACCGAATTCCTTGGGTACGGCCTTCCATTGGCAACCGGTCCGCAGGACATACAGGATGCCGTTGAGGGCTACCCGGTCTGGGACTCTTGGGCGTCCTGCTTTCTTCTTTGGGCCGGGTTTGGGCAACAAGGGCGCGATCTCAGCCCACAGGTCGTCGGGAACACGCCAGATGGTCGGTGCTGGTTTCTTCTTGGAAGCTGTTTCATCGCTCATGCCACCATTCTACCACAGAATCGACTTTTAGGATAGGCTCTTAGTAACCGGATGCGGTTTTACGCACGTTGATGTATACGGTGACCTTGCAGGCAGTGCATATGATCACATGGCTACGAGATTGGCGATAGTAGCACACAGATGAAGGCCCGCATCGCTTGGCAGGCGCTTTCAGCTTCGCCCAAAGCTAGCCACGCTCGATTTGATTTTATGCAAACTTGTGATATAATATTGTCGCCAGTCTCTCTATTTTTGTCTATTGGAAGGAGCTGACTATGTTAGAAAAGATCGAAGACTTTCTGAATTTCTTGGCTCTGGAGAAGGGTTCCCCGCAAAACACCCTGATTGCCTACCGGAACGACTTGGCCCAGCTAGCAAGATATCTGAGCAGTCAGGATGCATTCGAGGTCAAGTCTTGGGGTGAAGTAGATAAGGACATGGTCATCGCCTACATACTGCACCTCAAAGAAAGGGAATACGCTACTTCTACCGTGGCCCGTAAGGTGGCAGCCACCAAATCCCTCTTTCACTTCCTGGTGACTGAGGGGGTCATCGAAGATGACCCCACTGCTACCTTGGACTCGCCCAGGGTGAAGAAGCAATTGCCTAAGGTCATGTCTTCCGAGGCAGTGGAGCTATTGCTGGCCGAACCTGCCAAGAGCTCGACACCCAAGGCACTGCGAGACAAGGCCATGCTCGAACTCATGTATGCCACCGGCATGAGGGCCACCGAGTTAGTGGAGCTGGACATAGACGATATAAATCTGCCTTCGAGCAGTGTGCGGGTCATTGGCAAAGGCGACAAGGAAAGGATCATCCCCATACACAGCCACGCCGTCCAAGCTATCGAAACCTACCTACGAAAGGGGCGGATCCAACTCCTTAAGGACCCAGATGAGAAGGCTCTTTTCTTAAACCCTCGGGGCGAGCGGTTAACCCGGCAGGGCCTCTGGCTTATCATCAAGGACTATGTCGAGCGAGCAGGCCTTGACCCCGACATCACTCCTCACACCCTTCGCCACTCCTTTGCCACCCATATGCTGGAGAGCAAAGAGGCCACCTTGGTGGATGTTCAACAGTTTCTGGGACATGCTAACATCTCAACCACCCAGGTCTACACCCACGTAACCAGCAAGCACAAGCGCGAAGTCTACGAAAAAGCTCATCCGAGAGCAAAGTAGCTTTCGCCGACCACCTGTGAAGGAGCCTGGAGCGGTGGGATTTGCCCTTTGACGGTCTCAGTACCTTGCATGAGATCAACAAGGCCGAGCCAGGGGCTGAGAAGATCACAACTACGAAGACGAGGAGTGGTAATGACTGAATTCTTCACCCGTCGGGAGTTCGCTGAGGCAGCCGATTTCATCCGTAGCCACACCGAGCACGAGCCGACCATCGGCTTGGTGTTGGGGACAGGGCTGAACCCCCTCGCCGAAGAGATGCAGGGAGCTGAGGTAATACCCTATCGGGAGATCCCTCACTTTCCAGTTTCCACTGTTGAAGGTCACGTTGGACAATTGGTCATCGGGGAGTTGGAGGGCCGAGAGATCCTAGTCATGCAGGGCCGTGCTCATTACTATGAGGGCTATTCCCCACAGCACATTTGCCTGCCCATCCGGGCGATGCAGCTTTTGGACATCGGCATTCTCATAATAACCAATGCCGCTGGCGGTTTGAACCCGGCCTTCAAGGCCGGCGACTTGATGCTCATCACTGATCACATAAACCTGATCGGCATGGCTGGCCTCAACCCCTTGCGGGGCTCTAATGACCCTGAACTGGGGCCTCGCTTTCCTGATATGTCCCAAGCCTACGACCTGGAGCTACGGGAGATGGCCCTCCGGGTGGCTAAAGACCTGGGCTTTCCTCTTCATCAAGGCGTGTATGTTTGCTTGGCCGGTCCCTCGTTTGAGACCCCGGCCGACTTGAAGTTCCTCCGCCTCATCGGAGCCGATGCCGTGGGTATGTCCACCGTGCCCGAAGTTACCGTCGCCCGCCACGCGGGCATGCGGGTGTTGGGCATCTCCGGGATCAGCAATGTGGCTATCATAGAACCAAAGAGGGGGAAAAAGGCTGTCCATGAGGAGGTTTTGGAGGTTGGCAAGCTCCTCGTGCCCAAGCTCACTGCTCTGCTCAAGGGGGTCATCAGTCTGCTAGCTAGTGAGGGGAGTTCTTAGATAAATGACGACACTCGTTAATCTGGTTTCTGAGTACTACATTTGGCTGATAGGGGCCTGTGTTCTGGGCATTCTGTTTTACATTGGGAGGGCTATCGCGGCCCACCGAGAAAAGAGCCGGGCGATTTTTACCCTGGAGAGGGAAGCAGCCGCCAGCAGCAGGCTTCGTTCTATAATAATGGTTTTCGTCGTCTCGGCTTTAGCTGGAGTAGTCTATTTCACCGCCACTTATTTGGAGCCCAATCTGTATATCCCGGCTGAGAATGAGGCCACGCCAACTGTCTTACTACAGCCGACACCAACTCCGACTCCAGGCACGCCTACAGCCACGCCTACGCCCCGTCCCACGCTGACACCCCGTCCAACGCAGACACCTGAGACTAAGACTACTCCCACTCCCACGCCCGAACCTGTTATTTTGCCTAACTGTCCCATTGATGGAGCTCGACTTACCTATCCTACGGTCAACGCTGTTCTGAAGGGGCCTGTGGAAGTCAGTGGATCGGCGAACATTGACAATTTTGATTACTACAAGTTCGAGTTTCGCCCCGAAGGGGTCTTAGAGTGGTCGTTCGTGCAGAGCTTCAGGGAACCTGTGGATGATGGCTTCCTGGGCGTTTGGGACACCTCGACCCTACCCGCTGGGAAGTACCGGTTCCGTTTGGTGGTAGTCAAGAAAGATGGAAACTACCCAGGGCCCTGTGAGGTACAGGTGACCATCGAGCACTGATCGGCCCCTTCCGAAGGAGAATGAGACATGGATGAGAGGAGGATGTAGTGGAAAACGAAACCTCCTCAATAATCAGGCAGTCTGAGCCACTGACTGCTGCTGGGTTTAGAAGTACTCAGGTGAAGGCGGCCACCTCCAAGCTGATAGCAGCTCTCTGCTCCGTCCTGTTACTGGCAGCGATAGGGCTAGCCGGATGTAATCTTCTGGCCAGGCCGACTCCCCCCTCTGAAGAGGAAAAACCGACAGCTACTATTGTGCCTGGGGAGGCAACGCCCTCAGTATCTCCCACCCCCTCACGTCCTCCAGCGATTTCCTCAGCTATGGCCTTAACCCTATGGACAACGGAGGATTTCTTCCCGACCGAGGCTGATGACAGCGGACAAATCCTGGCTCAACAATGGCGTGCTTTCGAAGCTGCTCATCCTAACGTGACCATCGAATATGTCCTCAAGAAACCGTATGGTAAGGGAGGCATCCTCGATTTTCTCAGCACCGCTCACGCAGCCGCTCCCACGGTATTGCCGGACCTGGTGATCCTGGATACCCTTGAGCTGGATGAGGCAGCCGAGGCCGGGCTGATCCGACCCCTGGATAACCTTGTGTCGAGCGAAGTGCAACAGGACCTTTTCCCCCTCGCCCGGCGCAGCTTCAATGGCCAGTTAATGGGCATCCAGTTCGAGGCCGACGTCGAGCACCTCATCTACAACACCAACAAGATAGATAGCCCGCCGATGACCTGGAGAGAGGCGATCTCCGATAGTGTCGCCTACATCTTTCCGGCCGGTGGAGAGGGAGGTCTGGTCAACGATGCCTTCCTGATCCAGTACCTGGCCGTAGGCGGGCGACTTGACGATGGAAACGGCAAACCGGCGCTCGATAAAGATGCTTTGGCCCAGGTGCTCCAGTTTTACAAAGACGGCCTAGAGGCAGGAGTCATTCCGCTCTCGGTACTGGAGTTTGAGGACCTGGATGATTGTTGGCCTGTCTATGTTTCGGCCCAAGCAGCGATGTCCAATGTTAGCTCTGCCAAGTACCTGGCGGACAGGGGCCTGCTCAAAAACACTTCTTTTGCTGCTATCCCCACTTGTGACGGCAATGTAGGCACCTTGGGCAAAGGGTGGGCTTTGGCCATAGTGACGGAAGACTCTGGCCGACAGGCGGTCGCCGCCCAGTTCATCGAATGGCTGCTGGAGCCGGAGAACAACGCGGACTGGAACCAAGCTGCTGGGCATTTGCCCACCCGCCAGGCAGCTTTTGACTACTTAGGCACGGCCGACGATTACTTCCCTTTTGTGCGACAGCAGTTGGACAATGTGTACCCTCGACCCATGGCCTCTGCCTACGACAGGATGGGGCGGGCTCTACAGAGAGCCGTTCAAGACGTCCTGCAAGGCGAGACTTCTCCCCAAGAGGCGGCCGCAGCAGTCATAATTGCTGTCGAACAGTGAAGCTAACCGTTCAGATTGACACCTTTTTACTCTCCGGCTATAATCAGGCAGAAGGGAGGAAGCAATGAGTATATCCACATGGGCTCGCTATCAGAATGGTATCCTCAAACCTATCAGCAGCCTGCCACTGAAGGAAAACCAACGTGTGCGAATCATCGTGCTGACGCCATCCGAGGAAGCAGATGAGGTGGATGAGGCACGGCTGGCGGAAATGCTTCGTCGCGCCGACGAATGGCTGGCCCAACAGCCACCGGATGCGATACAGCCCGCTCCCAGTCTCTCTACAGAAGAACAGCACACTTTCGAGGCCGAGTTTGATGAAATTCTGAGGGAGATGCGTGTGCCGAATGTGGCCTTCTCAGAAGAAGAGGTTATAGCTGATGTAGCCGCAGCCCTGGCGGCAGTGCGTGCCGAGCAGGCCAAATAATCCGAGCCGTCATTGACGCTAACGTGTTGGTCAGTGGCGCTATCGTGACATATGGTGCTAGCGCCTTCCTCGTAGACGCCATCAAGTGCCGTCAGTTCTTGTTCATTACGTGCCGACGGAACCTTCACGAGGTCTATCGTGTACTAGGTTATCGGCGAGTGTGCCGCAAGTACCAGGTGCGCGACCGTGATCGCAAACGGCTGGTAGGGCGGCTGGCGTTTATTGGCGAGTTCGGCGAACCAATTGGCCGGGTTCAGATATGTCGTGATCCCACGGATGACTATCTGATCGAAATGGCCATCCTGGGTGAGGCCACTCACTTGGTCACCGGCGATGAAGATTTCCATGACGACCCAACGCTGCTACGCTTTCTGGAGGAGCGCGGTGTAGCCGCCATTCGCCCCGCAGACTTTGTCACTCTCCTCCGCGAACGCACTACCTCAGGAGATACACTATGACCATCAAATTCGGCACGGACGGCTGGCGAGCTGTCATCTCCGATACCTTTACTTTCGCCAATCTACGGCTGGTAGCTCAGGCCATCGCCGACTGCGTGCTGGAGGAAGCTGACAGTCAATCCGAGGTCGTCATCGGTTTCGACACCCGTTTCCTCTCCGACCGCTACGCAGCCGAGGTGGCCCGCGTCATGGCCGGCAACGGCATCATCGCCCACCTCACCCGTGCTGACGCTCCGACGCCGGCCATCTCCTACGCCGTCGTCCACAAGAAGGCCGCTGCTGGGGTGATGATCACCGCCAGCCACAATGCACCGCGCTACAACGGCCTCAAACTCAAAGCCGCCTTCGGTGGGGCGGCATTGCCGGAGCAGGCAGATCGAGTTGAAGCCTATCTGGTGCGCAATCAAGAAGCGGCTCGCGGGCCTAACGTAATGGACTACCGGGCAGCGTTGGATCAAGGACTCATCCAGCTTTTCGATCCTGCCTGGGCTTATTACGAGCATCTCAGCCACATGGTGGACCTGGACGTCATCTCGGCCAGTGAACTGCGGGTGGTGGCCGACGCGATGTACGGCTCGGCCCGTAAGTGCATCGCCGACATGCTGGCCCGCACGCGATGCCGGGTGTACGAAATCCGTGGCGAGATGAACCCCGGCTTTGGCGGCATCCATCCCGAGCCGATAGCCCATTATCTGAACGCGCTGGGAGCGGCCATCCAGGCCCACCATGCCGATCTGGGGCTGGCCACCGATGGGGACGGCGACCGGATCGGCGCAATGGATGCTCAGGGGAACTTCGTGGATCCCCATCACATCTTCGCCTTGGCGCTAAAACACTTAGTTGAGGAACGGGGATGGAGCGGGACGGTCGTCAAGAGCGTCTCCACCACCCGGATGGTGGACCGCTTGGCCTCACGCTATGGCTTGCCGCTGGTGGAGACGCCGGTGGGCTTCAACCACATCGCCGACCACATGTTGAAGGGTGACGTGCTCATCGGTGGGGAGGAGTCAGGCGGGCTCAGCATCAAGGGCCACATCCCAGAGGGGGATGGTGTGCTGATGGGGCTGTTGCTGTTGGAGATCGTCGCGGCGGCTGACGCTCCGTTGCACGAACTCGTGGCTGACCTCCAGGCCGACGTCGGCCCGGCCCACTATGCCCGCCGCGACATCCCACTCCGCTCCCCTGTTGCCAAAAAAGAGATGGTCGCCCGGCTTACCAGCGACGTGCCAGACTCCCTGGCTGGAGAGAAGCTCGTTGGGGTGGAGACCCTCGACGGGGTCAAGTACCTGCTGGCTGATGATAGCTGGCTCCTGATCCGCCCCTCAGGTACGGAGCCGGTGCTGCGGGTTTATGCAGAGGCGAGGAGCCCTGAAAGCGTGCAGGGTCTGCTGGAATTTGGAGAGGGTGTGGCAGCTAGGGGCTAGGGTGAAATCAGACTTCGGAAGTCTCAAAAAAATGACCTAATGGATGACATTTTGAGCGAGGTTCAAGCCAATTTAGTTCACAAGATCGGCTATCGAAGACTTCCGAAGTCTTAGCTTGAAAAGGGGGATGAGGCTTTTTGCTTCATCCCCCGTTCGCGGCCCTTTCGGCCCCCTGGAGGGTGTAAGATGCGGCCACGCCAGCGACGATGGTGATGATGCCGGCCGTTATAAAGACGGCCTGCACGCCGATCAAGTTGCCTAAGACACCAGAGAGGGCCATGGAGGCGCTGGTGGAGGCACCAATAACCATGGTCACCGCACTCTCCACCCGCCCCCGTTTCTCATCGGGGACCAGAGACTGGGTCAGCGTAGCCAGGGCAGCACGGGCGACGACAATACTCAGACCAATGATGGCTACGGCGGCCAGGACGAGGGGATAGTTCGGAATCACAGCGAAGGCAATGATAGCAAGCCCCAAGGTCACCATACAGCCCCCCACAATCAGATTGGTACGCACGTTGGAAGCAAAGCGGCCGATCATCACCCCGCCAATCACCACCCCAAGCCCTTGAACTGCGTAGAGGAAACCGAATCCCTCGGGGCCTATACCCAACACTTCGTCTAAATAGATTATCCCTAAGACCACGATGGCCCCAAAGCCCAAAGTAGCTACAGCCGTGGTAAGCATAACATGGAGGAGGGGGGAGTTGTGCTTGATGAAAAGCAACCCCTCTATCAGTTGATCCCAGATGACCCGGCTTCTGGTCCTGCTTGGCTTGGGGTTCAGCGGCGGTATGGTAATGGTAGCGATAGCCGCCGCAGAGACGGCGAAGCTGAAGGACTCAAAGACGAAGGCGAAGGTCGGGCCAAGCCAGCCGATGACCAAACCGGCTATTGATGCCCCCAAGATAATAGCGATGTACTGGCTGGCTTGAATAAGAGCATTGGCTGTGAGCAAGGTTTCGCCACCGACAATGTTGGGGATGATGGCATTGCGGGCCGGGTTGAAGAAGAGGCCTACTGTGGCCATCACGAAGCTAACAATGTAAAGTATGTATAACTGATCCGTCCGTTGGACAAAGAGGAGAGCGAGGACTGCCAAGCCACGCAGGATGTCGGAGACAATCATCACCAGCTTGCGGTCCAGGCGATCAACGAAGACCCCGCCGATTAGACCTAAGAAGAGCTGGGGCAAAGTGACGACCAGGGCCATTGTTCCTATGGCCAAGGGTGAGTCTGTGAGGGCATTGATAACGAACAAAATGGCGACAATGAGGAAATTGTCGCCTATCTGGGAGATTAGTTGTCCTACCCACAGGGCACAGAAATTGCGATTGCGAAGGGCACTGACGATAGCGGCCCTGTCCCTCATAACCTCTGTTTGAGGTCGCTTTGAACTCATAAATTATCAGATCCTCATGTGAGATTTGGCCTTACAAGACCATCTCATAGATCCTGTAGGTTTTGTAGATTTCTCCCCCTATCCTCTCAATTATCCTGTTCATCATCACGTTGTCTTCCAGTATCCACGACATCTCACATCGCTTATAGCCCTTCCGGAAGGCTTCCTTAGCTGCTTCGACGTACATCAGGGCATCAATGCCCCTCTCCCTGTATTCTTCGATGACGCCCATTATCAATCCCCTGAAGGTATCTATCTTCCGTCGGTACCACAGGTACTTGATCCAACCAAAGGGGAAAAGTCGTCCGTTAATGTGGAGCAAGGGTTGATTGACGTCGGGAAGGCCCACGAAGATGCCGACTGGCCTATCGTCTACCTCGGCAAGAAGGAGCAGGTCTGGGTCTAAAAACTGTTGGAGCCCATGGGCCAAGTGGTCGAACTCTGCGTCGGTCATGGGCACAGCGCCCCAATTCTTCTCCCAGGCCGAGTTGTAGATAGCCTTTGCCTTCTCAACCTCGGCATCGAAGTCCTCCATGTTCACCCTACGCACTTGTACTCCTGCCCTCCTTCGGGCAGCCTCTGCGACCCGCAGGAACTTGGGGGGCAGATTCTCTACGTTGCTGTTGAATATGTCTGTGCTGACGATGTAGGCATAGAGGTCCTTGGCCTTGACGAAGCCGAACCGCTCGATGAAATCTATGTAATAGCGGGGGTTATAGGTCATCATCACTACCGGGCTGGAGTCGAAGCCATCTACCAGAAGGCCACACTCGTCATTGATGGACATGTTCATCGGGCCGCGGATAACATCCATCCCCTTGGCCTTGACCCAGTCCCTGGCTGTGGCCAGCAGCCCATCGGCCACGGCGTAGTCTTCGATCACCTCGAAGAGGCCGAAGAAGCCTGCCTTCTCTTCGTGGAAAGCATTGTGGTTGTCGTTGATAATAGCGGCGATAGTGCCTATCGTCTCACTGTCCCTCTGGGCTAAGAACAGCTCTACCTCGGAGTGCTCAAAGAAAGGGTTCCTCTCGGGATCTAGGAAAGCCTTCCGTTCACTGATAAGGGGAGGGACCCAGTAAGGGTCATCCCGATAAACCCGCCAGGGAAACTTGATGAATTCCATTAAGTCTTGTTGATCCTCGACCTTCCTGATACGAAAGTTCAGCGATGCCATGAAAGCCTCCTTTTCTATATTTTGGTTTTCATTACAGCAGCACGTCCAGTGCCTGGTCGTCGTCGAAGTACTCCCGAAAGCGGGTGACGAAGTCGGCTAGGGTGTAGTGGTGGTTCTGCGGGCCGGTCTGCTCCAGGGCGTAGGTAGCCGCGAGGGCCCCCATCCGCCCCGCCAGGTCCCAGGAGAGGCCCAGGGCCAACCCCTTGATCAGTCCCGCCCGGAAGGCATCCCCGATCCCGGTAGGGTCTTCGACCCTCTGGGGGGGCACTGCCGGGATTTCGTAGACGGTCCCTCGGGCCCAAATGAGCGATCCCTCTGCACCCAGTGTGACGACGCAGGCCTGGGCCGGCGTGTGCCGGATGACTTGGGCGCTCAGGCCGGCCTTCTCCTGCAATAGTTCGAACTCGTAATCGTTGACCACCAGCAGGCTGCACCCTTCAATCCCCTTCCGCAGGTCCTCGCCAGCGAGACGGACGATCTGCTGGCTGGGGTCGTACAAGTAGGGGATATCCAATTCCTGACACTCTGCGGTGTACTTCACCATTGCCTGTGGGTCGTTTGGGGAGATGACGGCTAGGTCAATCTCGTCAGTCTCTAGGTCGTAGAAAGAAAGTTCCCGCGCGCGGGCCATCGCACCGGTGTAAAAACTGGCGATTTGGTGACCGCCCTGGTCGGTGTTGGCAAAGAACGAGGCGGTACACAGATCAGGTTCATCGCGGATGAGCGAGGTGTCCACTCCGTGTTGTTGTAGCCAGTGGCGATATTCACCGAAGTCCTGCCCCGCCGTGGCCATAACCCGCGGGCGCTCGCCCAAGAGCGCCAGGTTATAGGCGATGTTGGCTGCACATCCCCCCCATTGTCGCCGCATCTCGTCCACCAGGAAACTAAGGGAAATACGGTCCAGTTGGTCAGGCAGGAGGTACTCGGCGAAAAGGCCCGGGAAAGTCATCAGATAGTCGTAGGCTATGGAACCGGTTACAACAATGTTCATGTTGTTCAACAGAACTAGCTTAGATAGGTCCTCAGTTGACGGCTGCGCCGGGGGTGACGCAGCTTGCGCAAAGCTTCACTCTCGATCTGACGGATGCGTTCTCTAGTCAGGCCGAATTTCTGGCCCACCTCCTCCAAGGTATAGCTATGTCCATCCTGGATGCCAAAGCGCAGCCGTAGAATCCGCGCTTCCCTGGGGCTCAGAGTATGCAATACTTCATCCATTGTCTCAGCCAACAGGTGTTGGTAAGCGGCCTCAGAGGGCGCAAGGACCTTCTCGTCTTCGATGAAGTCTCTCAGTTCGTTGTCCTCCTCCTCGCCCACCGGCCTCTCCAAAGAGATCGGGCGTCGCGAGGCCCTGAGTATCCACTGCACCTTCTCTGGCTCCAATTCGATCTCTTCAGCTATCTCTTCCGGGCTGGGCTGGCGCCCCAATTCCTGCTCCAATTCTCGCGCTACTCGGTATAGTTTTCGGATGCGGTCGCTCATGTGGACTGGGACGCGGATGGTTCGCCCCTGTTCGGCCAGAGCTCTGGTGATGGACTGCCTGATCCACCAGGTGGCGTAGGTAGACAAGCGATGGCCTCGCCGATAATCGAACTTCTCTATGGCCTTCATCAAGCCGAGGTTGCCTTCCTGGATGAGATCTAGGAAGGGCACCCCATGGCCTAGATATCTCTTGGCTATGCTAACCACCAGCCTGGTGTTGGCTTTTATGAGATGCTGCCGGGCCTCTTCACCCTGCTCGATTTCCCGCTTCAGTCTCTCCGTTTCCTCAGGGTCATGGCTGTCTCTAGCAAGGCGTCGCCGAGCCGCCCGGCCACTCTCCAGTTGCTGAGCTAGCTCCTTTTCTTGCTCGGGTGTCAGGAGGGGCACGCGAGCCATCTCCTTAAGATATAGACTGATGGTGTCATCAGCAGCGATGTCGCTTAGATCAATGACCCCCTCTATATCCCCTGCCAAGGCTGATGCCTCTCCCATCTCTGCCCTCTTCCTCTCCTCCTCGGCCTCTTCCTCGCTTTCGTAGATATCAATGCCTCGGTCATGCAGGTAGACGAAGAACTCTTCTAATTGGAGAAGGTCCTCTTCTGCCTGGGGAAAGGCATCTAGTATCTCGTTGGAGGTGACAAATCCTCGCTCGCTAGCTTTCTCCAGCAACTCTTGCGTTGTATTCGATTCCCCTTGGCGTTTCAACTTAACCATCGGCTAGTTCGTTCTCACCCCGGCACTATTATTCTATCCTGGAGTTTCGACAAAGTGAGAGAAACCAGGCTTCGTCCTGAGGCCTGTCCTGAGCGTAGCCGAAGAGCTCAGCCCGAAGAGTTTTTCGCTCAAGATTGCTGCTCGGGGCATCGAAAATGCCCACAATGGCGCACATTTTGGATGCAAAGGGCTCAAAAACCTGGTTTCTGATTGCTTCCCCAGGTTTGTCCAAAGTCCAGTATATCACAGATTAAACATATTATCAAATCGGCAATCACCGCCTACGTCGTCACCCTCAGGCTTCATCCCCCTGAAAGATCCATGGAAATCTCCCTTCTCCACCCCACGGGGGCTGCCCTCGACGGCGATGTGCCCGTCTCGCAGGAGAAGCACCCGATGGGCATAGCGATGCACCAGCTTGTAGTCATGGGTGATGAGCAGGATAGCCATGCCTCTACCGTTCAGGCGACTCACGTGGTCCATAAAAGCACTCAGGTGGCCCCAGTCCTGTCCCATCGTTGGTTCGTCCAGGATGAGAAGGTCGGGCCGTAAGGCCAGGACCGAGGCCAGGGCAGTGCGCTGTTGCTCTCCGCCGCTGAGGGCGTGGATGCGCCGGTGACGCAAATTCCCCAGGTCTGCAACAGCCAGGGTATCCTCCAGGAGAGCTGGGGTCAGGAGGCCATAGTTGCGAGGGCCAAAGGCCACCTCTTCCTCCACCGTATCGCAGAAGAGCTGCTCCAAGGGGTTCTGGAAAAGGAGGCCCACCCGTCCTCTCACCTGCACTTTCCCTCGACGGGGCTTTACCAACCCGGCCAGTAGCCGGGCTAGAGTCGTCTTTCCCGCCCCGTTGTCGCCCACCAAGGCCACCAACTCGCCACGCTGGATGGAAAGGTCCAAGCCATCCAACACTTGCCTCTCCCCGTACTTTACTACAACCCCTTCCAGCTCTGCCAGGGAATCCACCCTCCCCCGACCCCTCCCTGGGAGGGAGGGGAGAATGCTTGCCTCGTTCGGAGCGATGAGGTCGGCCCAATCGCTCTGCGGATGGTTGGTCGGACGGCGCACCCCCAGACGATGGAGTAGCTCCCGCCTGGCGAAAACCTCCTTGGGGGACCCGTCGGCTACCCGCTGCCCCTCTTCCAAGATGAGAACCCGATCGGCCAGGCGGCCCACCTCCCCCGTCCTGTGCTCGGCGATGATCACCGTGGTTCCCTGCGCCTCGGCTTCGGTCGAAGACTCGCACCGCAGGCGTTCCAGCGTAGATAGCACCTGGCGGGTCCCGACTATGTCCAGGTTGGAGGTGGGCTCGTCCAGGATCAGGATGCGGGGAGCCATGGCCAGGACGGCGGCTATAGCCAAGCGCTGCTTTTCGCCGTCGGAGAGGGTGTTCACCCGGCGGCCTCGCAGGCGCTCCAACCCCGTTGCCGCCAGAGCCCATTCCACCCGTCGGGCCACCTCGTCCGGGGGCAGACCCAGGTTGCGGGGACCAAAGGCCACTTCCTCTTCCACCCGCAGGCAGAAGAGCTGAGTGGCTGGGTTTTGGAAGACCAGGCCAACGTGACTAGCGAGAAGCGGAAGGGGGTGCTCGCGGGTGTCCAGCCCATCCACTACCACTCTGCCCTCCATGCGAGCCAATGAGGTGTGGGGGATTAGGCCCGCCAGGGCACGCAACAGGGTGCTCTTGCCACAACCAGAAGGTCCGGTCACCAGCACGAGCTCACCGGGCCGAATGGAGAGGGAGAGCCCATCGAGGACACGACGCTTGCCGTAGTACACCGTCAGGTCATCTACCTCGATCATAGTCGCTGAAAAGCTCCTTGACGATAGCGTTGGGGAGAGCCTGGCGGTTCTCCAGGGTGACCGTGAACGTACGGAAGGGGATGTCGGAGAGCCGCTTCTGCAGTCGCCCTGCTAGCTCCGAACGGACCACCAACAGCAGTGGTGGGAGCCTCCCGCCGGAGAGATCGGAGAGGATCGGGGCCAGACCCCTCCCTTGTTCCAGCTCCAGGGGTCCGATCTCGTCTACGATAAGGAGATCGCAGCCCTGCGAGATCGCTCTACGGAATCTCCCTATCACCCAAGAGAAGACGTCCGCGTCAAAGCTGTAGCGGCCTGTGCGAGGGCCGTCCAGATCACCATTAGCCTGGGCCAGGAGCCGCTGCTCGCCGTCAGATATCATCAGGGCATGGTAAGCCATGGGAAGGCCATCTTCGTCGAGAAGAGCAGGCGCGAGCACCCCTGCAGGGCCATAGCCCAGTCGCCGGGCCAACTCCACCACCTGCTTGCAGACGGTGGTTTTACCTACCTGGCGCTCTCCAGTCAGCAGAATGTTCATGGCTGCTCTATTCTCTCACCATTTGGTAGATAGCCATCACTGTCCTCGTTACAGGGGAACGACGCAGATGAAACGCAGGACCGTGTCCCCATCGTTAACGAACTGATGCTTTTCCCACGGGGCAACGAAGACGGCGTCCCCCTCCTGGAATGGCGTCTCGCCACCCTTGTCCCTGACATGCCCCCCGCCGGCCAGGATGAAGACCTCGTGCTCCCAGGAGTGGGTGTGTAATGGGGAGGCGGCTCCAGGCTCCGCCTCGAAGACGCGCATGGCAAAGTTCGGCGCTCCGTCCTTCTCACCGATCACCCAGCGCACAGTGACGCCCGGCGCCTCCGCGGCGGGCTCCGGCGTAATCTGACGGTAGTTTTTCACGATCATCGAAAGCTCTCCTTTCAACTCGGCATTGGGAATATCTTAGCAGATTCACGGTACTCTGTCAAGGATGGCTTTCTAGAAAAAAGTCCTTGACATCCGACTAAAACTGCGGTATAGTTATGGGTGCTGAAAGCGATACATGATATCGTTTTCAACATCCCTTCTAAGTGCCCGAGGGGTAGCAATGGCCCAAAAGAGGAATGTTATGTCTCAAAGCTGCTACATCCTGGCGCACGACCTGGGGACAACCGGCAACAAAGCAACGCTCTTCGATGCTGCCGGCGTTGCCATAGCTACCGCACTTGAGGCTTACGAGACGGCTTACCCTCATCCCAACTGGGCTGAGCAGGACCCCACGGATTGGTGGCGGGCAGTGCGGAATTCGACGCGGGAACTGCTCAGCGCCAGCACCGTCGCGCCGGGCGATATCGCCGTCGTCAGCTTCAGCGGGATGATGAACGGCGCGCTGGCGGTGGATGCCACGGGCACCCCCCTGCGCTCGGCCATCATCTGGGCCGACCAGCGGGCCACCGCCGAGGCAGAGTTCCTGGCCCACTGCTGCGGCGCGGAGCAGGTCTATCACCGCACGGGGCACCGCGCCAGCGCTTCCTACACCGCGGCCAAGATGCTATGGATCCAGCGCCATCAGCCAGAACTTTACGCCCGCACCCATCAGTTCCTGCAGGCCAAGGACTACGCCGCCTACAAACTGAGCGGCGTCTTCGCCACCGACTATTCCGATGCCTCCGGCACCAACCTCTTCGACCTGGAGCGGCGCGATTGGGCGCTGGACATGATAGAGACGGTAGGTCTGGACCCGCGAAAGCTCCCGCCAGTCCATCCTTCCAACACGATCATCGGCAAAGTGACCCCGGAGGCGGCAGTCGAGACTGGTCTGCTCGCTGGCACGCCGGTGGTCATCGGTGGCGGCGACGGGGCCTGCGCTACTGTGGGGGCCGGCTCCGTGCGTCCAGGGGAGGCCTACAATTACATCGGCTCCTCGTCCTGGATTGCCGTGACCGCCGAACAGCCTCTCTATGATCCCCAGATGCGCACCTTCACCTTCGCCCACCTGGACCCAGAGCTCTATTTTCCCACGGGCACCATGCAGTGTGCCGGCGGCTCCTTCGATTGGCTGGAGCGACTGCTGCGAGGCGAGGGCGAGACACGACTGTACGACGAGATGAGCGCGGCTGCGGCGGACGTCGAGCCAGGGGCCAGGGGGCTCCTCTTCCTGCCTTATCTCATCGGTGAACGGAGCCCGCATTGGAACCCGCTGGCCCGGGGCGCGTTCGTGGGGCTCACGATGTCGCACGGGCGACCCGAGATGGGCCGCGCCGTCCTGGAGGGCGTGGCCTTCAATCTGAAGATGATCCTCGACGCCTTTCTGGAGCAGGGGGCGGAGATTCAGGCCATGCGGCTCATCGGCGGCGGCGCTCGCAGCGCGCTCTGGCGACAGATCCTGGCCGACGTCTACGGGCTGCCCATCCTGCGGCCGGCGCTGTTGGCGGAGGCGACCTCACTGGGTGCAGCCATTGCCGGCGGCGTCGGCGTGGGCCTCTTTCCTGACTTCCGAGTGGCTCACGAGATCGTTCAGGTGAAGGAAGCCGAGCGGCCCAACTCCCCCAACAACCAGCGTTACGCCGCTCTTTACAGCCTCTTCCAACAAACCTACATCGCTCTGGAACCGATCTTTGAACAATTAGCTACGCTGGAGATTGGAGATTAGAGGTTGGAGGTTATGGGATAACCTATGGCAACGTCCGAGACAATCATCAATATCACTCCCCAGTTTTTTGCTGAGCGAGAAAGGATCCTGGTTGAGCAGGGCACACTGACGGCCTCCACTTTCCGTTTTGACAGTGGTGTGTGCGGATTGAAGCTCAGCAATGAGCTGGGCCAGATCGTACTGTTGCCTTTTCAGGGACAGCAAATCTGGTCAGCGGAGTTCGGGGGGCGGACCCTGACCATGAAATCCATGTTTGCAGAGCCTCGCCCCACCCGCGAGTACCTGAAAACCTACGGCGGCTTTTTACTTCACTGTGGGGCAACAGCGATGGGTGTCCCCTCAAAAGACGATACTCACCCCTTGCACGGCGAGTTGCCCAATGCCCCCTATCAACAAGCCTATCTGGTCGTCGGCCAAGATGAGAAAGGGGCCTACATCGGCCTGGGCGGCCAGTATCAGCACACGGTTGCCTTCAACCACAATTACGTTGCCAGGCCGCTGGTCAAGCTGTATACCGGCTCCACATTGTTTGAGGTGACGATGACCATCACCAACCTGAAGCACTCCGACATGGAATTGATGTACCTGGCTCACGTCAACTTCAGGCCGGTGGATAATGGACGGCTGGTGTACAGTGCCCCTTGCACGCCCCAACACGTGCGCGTGCGAAAGAGCATCCCGTCTCACATCCGGCCTCTCCCTGGTTACGTGGAGTTCATCGAAGAGTTAGCGCGTCAGCCTGAAAAGCACAACCTGTTGGCGCCAGGTCTGCTATTTGACCCGGAGGTGGTTTTCTTCATAGATTATCTAGCCGACGAAGAGGGTTGGGCACACAGCATGCAAGTACACCCCGACGGCAGCGCTGATTACGTTCGGCATCGCCCGGATCAGTTGGACAAGGGCATCCGCTGGATCTCTCGTACGGCAGACCAGGAAGCCCTGGGGATAGTCTTACCCGCCACCGCTGAGCCGGAGGGGTATCTGGCCGAGAAGGCCAAGGGGAACATCAAAGTGCTCCCGCCCAAAGGTGAATTCCGCTTCGAACTGGAGATGGGCACGCTAGTGCCGGCTGAGGCAAAACGCCTGGAAGAAAAGATTTCTCAAATTGTGGCGGGCTAATCCTCAAGAAAGTGGCACTGTTGCGCCACAGGTCGAATGACAACCTGCGGGAGGGTTGGTAAGCGTTATTTGAAAGGCATTGAGGCTAACTAAGAGTGAAATCAGGAGAGATGTACAGCACTTCCGACATCATCAACAACGCCAGCAAGGCAGGTGTGGCGATTCTAGCCTTTAACGTGCCCTACCTCCCCATGGTCGAGCCGGTTATCCGCGCTGTGGTAGATCAGGATTCCTTCGCACTTATCGAAACAGCGCGCCTTGAGTGGATCAAGTTTGAGAGCCAAAGCCCGGCTGCCGTCATGGAAGAGTTTATGAAGTGGAACGAGCCCGACTTTGTCCGAATTCATCTAGATCATGTGCCGGTGATTGATGAGGACAACCTGGAGGTGGATTACCTCTCGATTATCCGGGAGGCGATTGAGCTGGGCTACCAATCCGTCATGGTGGATGGCTCGCGCCTGGATCTGGAGGGGAACATCGGGGCAACGCGGCAGGTGGTAGAGATGGCTCACCAGGCAGGCATACCCTGCGAGGCCGAACTGGGCGCGGTCCTGGGACATGAAGCAGGGCCTCTCCCTCCTTATGAGGAACTCTTCGAGTCAGGCAGGGGCTTCACAGACGTCAAAGAGGCGGAACGTTTTGTGCGGGAGACCGGCTGTGACTGGCTATCAGTGGCCATAGGAAACATCCATGGGGCGGTTTCTGGTGCATTGAAGGACAAGAAAAAAGTCGAAGCAAGGTTGAATCTCGAACATCTCGCGAGGCTTCGTCAAGCAACCGGCGTACCGCTGGTCCTGCATGGCGGCTCCGGGGTGAAGCGGGAGTATTTGCTCGCCGTGATCAAAAAGGGCATCGCCAAAGTGAATATCGGCACTGAAATCCGACAGGCCTATGAGTCGGCCCTGAGGGAATCGGGTAGTGTGGCGGCCGCCCAGGACGCGGTGTATGACCGCACTTGCTGGCTCATACGGGATTATTTCGACTTGGCCGGAACCAGGAGGCTGGTGGGGGGTTAAACCTCCGGCACATTCTAGGGGGGGTGTATATGAGTCTACTCGGGATAGACGTGGGCACCACTGGGTGCAAGGCGGCCGTGTTCTCCGAAGCGGGGCATGTGCTCGCCTCGGCGTATGAAGAATACGATTGCCAGAGGCCAAAGTCAGGTTGGGCGGAGTTGGACGCGGTTGAAGTATGGGCCAAAGTCAAAAGGATGATAAGCGAGGTCGTATCCAGTTCCGCCTCGGATCCAGTCAAGGCCCTTGCTGTATCGTCTTTGGGCGAGGCGATGGTCCCGGTGACCGAGGACCGCCAGGTCCTCGGGCCCTCCATCTTGAACTTTGATGCGCGAGGGGAAGAGTACCTAGAGAGCCTAAGCAGCGCTTTAGACAACGAGCGTCTCTACCGGATCAACGGGAACACGCTTGGCAACCATTACGGCCTGACGAAGCTGAAGTGGATCAAGGAGCATCAGCCCGACCTCTATGAGCGGGCGCACAAGTTTCTCCTCTGGGGCAGCTTTGTCTCTTTCATGCTCGGTGCAGACCCTGTTGTCGATTATTCCCTGGCGAACCGGACTCTGCTTTTCGATGTTGACCGGGAAGCCTGGTCGGAGGAACTCCTGAAACTTGCCAGGCTTGATCGCTCCAAGCTTCCTGATACCGCTCCTTCAGGCACCGTAATCGGTACGGTTTCTAAACATGTAGCGGGCGAACTCGGCCTGCCGTCCAACGTCTCTATCGTCACTGGGGCTCACGACCAACTTACCAACGCCGTGGGCTGTGGTGTGATCAAAGAAGGCCGTGCCGTGTACGGCATGGGCACCTTTATATGCATCACGCCTGTATTCAGCAAACGGCGTGAACCTGCAGTGATGATCGAGCGAGGGTTGAATACGGAACATCACGCAGTACCGGGAAAGTACGTAAGTTTCATTTACAACCAAGGCGGATCTATGGTCAAATGGTTCAGGGACACGTTTGCCGCAGTGGAGCACCAACAGGCGGAAGAGGCGGGCAGGGACGTTTACACAGACCTCTTTGCGGAGATTCCGGAGGGGCCGAGCAGCATCATGGTCCTGCCCCACTTCACAATCACCGGGCCGCCGGAGTTCATCTCGGACTCTTGCGGAGTGGTTGCCGGGTTGCGGCTTGAGACATCGAGGGGAGACATCCTAAAGGGAATCCTCGAAGGGACCACGTTCGACCTGAAGGAGTGCATCGAATCGCTCCCTCCCACCGGAATCGAGATCGTTGATTTCCGGGTAGTAGGGGGCGGCAGCAAGTCGGATGCTTGGATCCAGATCTGTGCCGATATCTTAGGCTGGCCGTTCGTTCGCCCAGGGATCACCGAGGCAGGCGCCCTGGGGGCAGCGATTATCGCCGGGGTCGGGGATGGCGTGTTTTCATCTTTCGAGGCAGGCGTTGAGGCTATGGTGAGACTGGAGCGGACTTTCGAGCCGGACCCGCAGCGGCAGAAACTCTACGAAAGCCGGTTTGAAATGTACAGACGGCTGTGGCCCCTTATGGAGGAATACCTGTGGGATCTCGCATCTGAGCAGAGGTGAGTCAATCAGTCTGGCGACGGCCATGCAGTATGACCGACGGGAGGTGGATAATGGCTTATCTATATCATCGTGATTGGAGCCGGCAGGAGATTCTGCAACGTGTTGGACACATGGATCAAGTGGCGGGGATCAAGCTGGTGGAAGCCGCAGATGGAATGGAGCGAGGGAGCAGAATGCTCCAGGTGTGGACGGGTACCGGCTTGTATTTTCACATCCTGGCAGACCGGGCATTAGACATCTCCGCCTGCCGCTACAAGGGTGTTCCGTTAGCCTGGGCCTCGTCGGTCGGTGAGATTCATCCCGCCTACTACGAACCGGAAGGCTTGGGCTGGCTGCGTTCCTTTCAGGGAGGTTTGCTTGTTACCTGCGGGCTGGATCACTTTGGACCTCCATCCAGCGACGCTGGCGAGGAGTTTGGGCTGCACGGGCGCCTGAGCAACTTGCCCACTCAATTCGTGGGCTACCGCACTTACTGGGTAGAAGACGACTACAAGCTCGAGGTCACAGGGGAGGTTCGACAGACGCGGGTGTTTGGCGAAAACCTGGTTTTACGGCGACGCATCTCCACCCGGTTGGGTTCCAACAAAATCCGGATCGAGGATGTCGTGACCAACGAAGGGTTCGCACCGCAGCCGCATATGATTCTTTATCACTTTAACCTGGGTTTTCCTCTGGTCAGTGAGAATTCCCGGCTACACCTTGAGGTGCAGGAAACCGTCCCTCGCGACAAGGATGCGGAGCCTGGACTAGCGGATTGGGGTAGCTTCCAGCCGCCGACCGCTGGGTATCGGGAGCAGGTGTTCCGGCACATGCCGAAGGCGGACGATGATGGCAAAGTGCGAGTTGAGGTCGAGAATCCGAGCCTGGGGCTGGGTCTGCGACTGACCTACGACAATACGAACCTGCCCTACTTGGTTCATTGGAAGATGATGGGACAAGGGACGTATGTCCTTGGCATCGAGCCCGCCAATTGCGGTGTGCTCCAGGGGCGAGCTGCAGCCCGGAAGAGCGGCGATCTGCCCCAGTTGGCACCTGGTGAAAGTTGTCGTTACGTGATAGAGGTCAAAGTGGTCGAATATCCGCAGCCGTAACTGCTTGCTCCTTGCGTACCTCTGTACCATTCTGTCAGGGAGGCATCGGAGGTGATGGCAAAACCGGCAATCATGTTCGGCGCGGGGAACGTGGGGCGGGGCTTCCTGGGCCAGCTCTTCTCCGAGTCGGGCCACGAGGTGGTCTTCGTGGACATTGACGAGCCGCTCATCGCCGCCCTCAACGCCCGCCGGGGCTATACCATCCGCCTGGTGGACAACGACTGGGCCGAGGAGGTCACCATCTCCCCCGTGCGGGCATTGCACGCAGAGGAGACTGAGGCAGTAGCCCAGGCGCTGGCCGAGGCGAGCATCGGCGCCACGGCCGTCGGCGTGCGGGCATTGCCGCACATCGCCCCCCTCGTTGCCACGGGCATTGCCCGGCAGGCCACGGGCGATGTACAGGCTTCGCTTAACATCATCGTCTGTGAGAATCTGAAGGATGCCGCCGCCACCTTCCGCCGCATGGTCGGCGAACATCTGCCCACTGCTTATCAGGACTACCTGCAGGCGTGCGTCGGCTTCGTGGACACCGTCATCGGGCGCATGGTCCCGCCGCCCACGCCTCAGATGTGGGAGCAGGACCCCAGCTTCATTGTCGTCGAGCCGTACAAGGAACTACCCGTGGACCGCCGCGGCTTCGTCGGCCCCGTCCCTGAGATCATGGGCCTGGAGCCGTGCGACAACTTTGCGTCCTACACGGCGCGTAAATTGTACATTCACAATTGCGGTCACGCCATGCTCGGCTACCTGGGCCATCTGCGCGGTCACGCTTTCGGTTACCAGGCATTGGAGAATGTGGCGATCCGCCCCTTGTTCGAGAGGGCACTAGCTGAGTCGAAGAGCGGCATCGTCGCAGCCTACAGCGTGGAGGCAGCTTGGCTGGAGGCGCACATCGCCGACCTCACCCGTCGCTTCGCCAACCGTGCCTTGGGCGATACGGTCTTCCGCCTGGCCCGCGATCCGCTTCGTAAACTCGGCCCCGAAGACCGGCTGGTGGGCGCGGCGCGGCTGGCCGAGAAGGCGGGGGTGACACCTGAGGCGCTGAGCTGGGGCATCGCTGCCGGTTACTGCTTCGATGATGCCAACGACCCACTGGCGGTAGCGTTGCAGCAGCGCATCGCCGCCGAGGGATTTGACACCGTGTTGGCCGACGTGAGCGGCATCGAGGCAGACGAGCCGCTGGCGGCCCTGGTGTGGGAACAGTATCGCAGGCTGCGAGAGCGAGTGTGGCCGTGATCGTCACCGTGACCCCCAACCCCGTGCTGGACCGCACGCTGACCGTGCCGCGCATCGTGTTCAACGAGGTGATGCGGGCCACATCGTCGCGGCTTGACTGGGGCGGTAAGGGTTTCAGCCTGAAGGGGGACGTGAACTATCGGCGGCTGCTGGACGACCGCCACTGGCCGCACACCATGTGCGTGGAGAAGATTGCCGCCTACTTCCCTGCGTCGTTCCTTGTGCTGCGTACACTGAAAGGGGAGATAATGGTCGGGCTGGAGGCGGGGCAGGCGGAGGCGCTGGCCGCCGAAGACTCCACCTGGCTGATCAACGGGAAGCGGGGGATCATTCAACTAGTGAGCCAGTCTGGTGGCAGATGCAGGCTTTCTTCCGGCACATCGAGGGGCTGACCGCGGCCGACGATACGCTCCCGTCTCGTTTCTTCGACGAGTCCCTTCGTATGCCTGGTAAGCGTTGGGACGGGACACGTCTTGACCAGGAGCGCTTCGCGGCAGCCGTGCAAACTTATTACCGAATGATGGGCTGGGATGATGCTGGCCGGCCACGTTACGAGACTCTACTCGACCATCACCTGGAGTGGGTCGTCCATGAAGGCCACGCCGAGCGAGTCTGACTGTTCCCTGTCAAAGGTGACAGCTTGCACTGCTTCCTCGAATAGAGTCAATGCACAATACATAATTGCACAACGGTGAAGGAGAATACAACAATGGCAAATGTAAAAGATATCAAAGTGCCCCCCCCTCAAAACAGATTGGTTGGTGACATGCCCAAGATCGGCATTCGCCCCACCATTGATGGTCGGCTGGGAGGGGTCAGAGAGTCGCTGGAAGACCAGACGATGGCGCTGGCCAAAGCGGTGGCAGAGATCCTGACGGAGAACCTGCGCCACGCCAACGGCCTGCCGGTGGAGTGCGTCATCGCCGACACCTGCATTGGCGGGGTGGCCGAGGCTGCCCAGACCGCTGAGAAGTTCGCCAGAGAGGGGGTGGGGGTTTCCCTGACGGTGACGCCCTGCTGGTGCTACGGCTCGGAAACGATGGACATGGATCCCTACATCCCCAAAGCAGTGTGGGGTTTTAACGGCACCGAGCGCCCTGGCGCGGTCTACCTGGCGGCGGTTCTGGCCGGGCACAATCAGAAGGGACTGCCCGCTTTCAGCATCTACGGACGCGATGTCCAGGATGCAGGGGACACCTCGATTCCAACCGATGTGCAAGAGAAGCTGCTGCAATTCGCTACGGCCGGCTTGGCCGTGGCGACCATGCGCGGCAAGTCGTACCTGTCCATGGGCGGCGTTTCCATGGGCATCGCCGGCTCCATCGTGGATCAGGCTTTCTTGGAGGCCTATCTGGGCATGCGAGTGGAAACGGTTGACATGACCGAATTCATCCGCAGGATCGAGGAGGGGATTTACGACAAAGAAGAGTTTGCCAGGGCCTTGCCGTGGGTGAAGGAGAACGGCAAGGAAGGGCGAGAGTACAATCCCCCGCATGCCCAGCGCAGCCGGGCGCAGAAGGATCAAGATTGGGAGTTCGTGGTCAAGATGGCGATGATCGCCCGCGACTTGATGGTAGGCAACCCCCGGCTGGCGGAACTGGGCTACGGCGAGGAGGCGCTGGGGCACAATGCCATCGCCTCGGGCTTTCAGGGGCAGCGGCAATGGACCGATCACTTCCCCAACGGCGATTTCCTGGAGGCAATTCTCAACTCCTCCTTCGATTGGAGTGGCGTTCGAGAGGCGTTCATTGTGGCCACCGAAAACGATTGCCTCAATGGAGTTGTCATGCTCTTTGGGCACCTCTTGACCAACACGGCCCAGGTCTTTGCTGACGTGAGGACCTACTGGAGCCCAGAGGCGATCAAGCGGGTGACGGGCTACGAACTGACCGGCCTGGCAGAGGGCGGTATTATCCACCTGATCAACTCCGGCTCCGCTACCCTGGACGCCACGGGCCTGCAGACGATTGACGGTCAACCGGCCATGAAGCCCTTCTGGGAAATCACCCCTGAGGAGGTCGGGAAGTGCTTTGGCGCGACCACCTGGTATCCGGCGATCACGGAGTACTTTCGAGGAGGCGGTTTCTCGTCGAGCTTCTTGACCGTCGGTGGCATGCCGGTCACCATGTCCAGGATCAACCTGGTCAAGGGGCTGGGTCCGGTGCTGCAGATTGCAGAGGGGTACACGGTTGACCTGCCCAAGGATGTGCACCACACCCTGGACGAACGCACGAACCCTACCTGGCCAACCCATTGGTTTGTCCCTAACCTGACCGGTAGCGGGCCTTTCCGGGACGTATACTCGGTGATGTACAACTGGGGCGCCAACCATGGCGCGCTCAGCTACGGCCATATTGGCGCTGACCTGATCACGTTGGCCTCAATACTGCGCATACCGGTATACATGCACAACGTGCCTGAGGAGAGGACCTTCCGGCCCAGTGCCTGGACCGCTTTTGGCGCCATGGATCCGCTGGGTGCTGATTTCAGAGCCTGCGCCAATTTTGGGCCGTTGTATGGCCAATACTAGCGGCCCCAACTTTATCTTGGGAGGTGATTCGGAATGAGGACTGTACCACTTGGACACAGCGGCGTCGAGGTGAGCGCCTTTTGCTTAGGCACAATGTACTTCGGCAGTCGCACCGACAAAGAGACCTCGTACCAGTTGCTGGATCAGTACGTCGCTGCAGGCGGCTTGTTTCTCGACACCGCGAATAATTACGCCTGGTGGGTGCCGGGCTATGTGGGGGGCGAGAGCGAAACCCTATTGGGAGAGTGGATGCGGGAACGCAGGAATCGCTCTCTGTTCATCGCCACCAAAGTAGGTTTCAATTATCTGGGCGTCGAGCGGGGGCTTCGGGCTCGCCAAATCGAAACGGAATGTGAGAAGAGTCTCAAGCGCCTGGGCGTTGAGACCATAGACCTCTACTACGCTCACGTGGACGACCGGAACACGCCCCTGGAGGAGACGATGGCGGCCTTCGACCGGCTGGTGAGAGCGGGCAAGGTACGTTTCATTGGCGCGAGCAACTTTCTGGCGTGGCGGCTGGAGGAGGCGCGCTGGGTGAGCCAGAAGAATGGTTGGGCGGAGTATGGCTGCATCCAACAGCGGTATTCCTATATCCGTCCCAAACCTGGTGCAAGCTTTGCCCCTCAGATCGCGGCCAACGATGACCTGCTGGACTACTGCCGTAACCGGGGGATCACCATGCTGGCCTATTCGCCGCTCTTAGGTGGCGCCTACACCCGCGCCGGCCGATCCTTCCCTGAGCAGTACCTGGGGCCGGATACCGACGCGCGTCTGGCGGCGTTGAACGCGGTGGCTGAGGAGGTCGGGGCGACTGCTAACCAGGTGGTGTATGCCTGGATGCTGCAAAACAATCCCCCCGTGATACCGTTGGTTGCCGCCAGCACGGTCGAGCAAATGCGTGAGAATCTGGGGGCACTGGAGATCGAGCTCAGCGCCGACCAAATGGCCCGGCTAAATGACGCCTCTGCTTGAGAGGAGATTCAGCCATGGCTCAAGCGAAGAAGTTTCTGGCCTTCGACCTGGGCGCGGAGAGTGGTCGGGCCGTCGTGGGACTGCTGGAAGGGGATCGGCTCCGGCTGGAGGAGGTACACCGCTTTCCCAACGGCCCGGTGCGCTTGCCCGATGGCCTGCATTGGGACGTGTTGCGTCTTTGGACCGAGATCAAACGTGGCCTGGCCCTGGCTGTCCAGGAGTACGGAGCCGACCTGGCTGGCGTCGGCCTCGATACGTGGGGCGTGGATTTTGGCTTGCTCGACCGGGACGGCGCGTTGATCTCGAATCCCTACCACTACCGCGACAGCCGGACCGATGGCATGCTCGATGAGGCCTTCCGCCGCGTGCCCCGCCAGGAGATATTCGAGCAGACTGGCATCCAGTTCATGCAACTGAATAGCCTCTATCAGTTGCTTTCGATGGTCGTCGGCCGCTCGCCAGCGCTCGACATCGCGGAGACCTTTTTGACCATGCCCGACCTGTTCAATTACTGGCTCACCGAACGCAAAGTGTGCGAGTTCAGCATTGCCACCACCACCCAGTGTTACGACCCGCGCCAGGGCGATTGGGCCAGGCCGTTGCTAGAGAAGATGGGCATCCCCACCCACATTTTCCCCGAGATTGTGCCGCCAGGGACCGTCCTGGGCGAGTTGTTGCCGTCAGTAGCCGAGGAGGTTGGCCTGAGCGGCCTGCCGGTTATCGCCCCAGCCTGCCACGACACCGGATGCGCAGTGGCGGCGGTCCCCGCCGAAGGTCCGGACTTCGTGTACATCAGTTCCGGTACGTGGTCTCTGATGGGCGCCGAGTTGCCAGAGCCCGTCATCAACGAGCAGAGCCTGACCTTCGATTTCACCAATGAGGGGGGCGTAGGTGGCACCTTCCGTTTCTTGAAGAACATTGCGGGGTTATGGCTGGTGCAGGAGTGCCGGCGCACGTGGGCGCGCCAGGACGAAGAATTCTCGTACGACGATTTGACGCAGATGGCGGCTCAGGCTACCCCTCTGCAATCTGTCGTTGACCCCGACTACGCCGAGTTTCTCAAGCCCGGCGATATGCCAGCTCGCATCCGCGCCTTCTGTGAGCGGACGGGTCAGCCTGTACCACAGAGCAAGGGGGCGGTCGTTCGCTGCGTGCTGGAGAGCCTGGCACTCAAGTACCGCTGGGTGCTGGAGCGACTTGAGGAGATCCTGGCCCGTTGTCTGGAACCGATCCACATCGTCGGCGGCGGGACCCAGAACTGGCTGCTAAACCAGTTCGCCGCCGACGCCACCGGTCGCCGGGTGGTGACCGGGCCCATCGAGGCAACGGCGGCCGGCAACGTCATCATGCAGGCGATGGCGCTGGGTCATATCGGGTCGCTGGAGGAGGGGCGCCAGGTTGTGCGTAACTCCTTCGATGTGGTCACCTATGAGCCGGCTGGTGAGCCAGGGTGGGAAGAGGCTTATGGCCGCTTCCTCACAATGATGGAGCAGATTGGGTAGGTGTGCTGTATTTGCCGTGACTTCGATCCCAAACCCGGGCTGCCGTGGAGCGCAGGCTGGTCAGCAAACCTGAAAACACCGCCAAGGGGGACGGTTATTACGAGACTCTTGAGGTATGACATTACAGGACTCTACGCCAATTCACAATACTAGGAGTGGGTAATGGACGAGCGACTACGGATCATCTTTTCCCGGCGCAGCATCCGCAAGTACACCGATCAGCCGGTCAGCGAAGCGGACATCACCAGCCTATTGCAGGCGGGCATGGCTGCGCCATCAGCGGGAAACAGGAAGCCTTGGCACCTGGTCGTTGTCACCGACAAGCAGACTCTGCGAGCCATAGCAGATGCGCCCTCATATGGCAAGACGCTCGCCGACGCTGCCCTGGCGATTGTCGTGTGTGGCGATCCGTCCATCTCGGACTGGTGGCTGCAAGACTGCACCTTAGCGACAGAGAACATTCTCATCGCTGCCGCCGGGCTCGGGCTGGGGGCGGTTTTGCTGGGCTGCCACGGGCGGGCGGAGCGTGAGCAGCCGATCCGCCAGGTGCTGGGTATCCCGGAAGAGATCGGGTTGGCGAGCGTGCTGTCCATCGGCTATCCTGCCGAGGAAAAAGAACCACGTACCCAGTACGATCCGGCCCGGGCCCACCGTAACAAGTGGTAGATGCTCCACCGGGGCGAGGCCACAGCTCGCGCCACCTTACTGATGCCCAGCGGCAGCTTGGCCGATTTCTCGATGACATCTACACCCACAAGCGGATCCACTACGCTCTGATGATAAGTAAGGAGGCATACTCATGGATCAAATGGCATTTAAGAACCCGCCCAAAACCTTTCGGGCCGCACCCTTCTGGTCCTGGAATGACGATTTGGACCCGGAGGAGTTGGTCCGGCAGGTGGGCCTAATGGATGAGGCGGGTTGGGGTGGCTTTTTCATGCATTCCCGCGTGGGATTGGTCACGCCCTACCTGTCGGAGCAGTGGATGGAGTGCGTGCGGGCCACGGTGGCCGAGGCCAAGCGCCGGGGCATGGGGGCCTACCTCTACGACGAAGACAAATGGCCTTCCGGCTTCGCCGGCGGCCTGGTCCCGGCCCAGAAGCGGGAGTACCGCAACCTGGCCCTGGTGTGCAAGGTGGACAACCGCCCGGCGGTGATCGAGGAGAGCGTGGCCCTCTTT
>JBAWAP010000309.1:0-1585 GCA_049589355.1 Anaerolineae bacterium | reverse complement strand
GCCTATTTCGGCAGAATAAACCGTCTTCTGGAGATATTACGACTTTGGAATTTGGCTTGTTGCTATTCAGTTCTCGATAGATTCTACACTTCAGATCGGTTATGATAGGAGTTCGGGCAATCTAGCTGCGAATTCTGGTATGAGTGAATGCTTCGAACGCTCGGAAGCTTCTGATGCATGCTTATATTTGATGCTTCTCCGTTATGATGAAAGAGGTGAGCCAGATTGTACTTCAATGAAGTAGTTGAAAAGAGAAGGACAGTGAGAGAGTTTCAGTCAAAGCTTGTAGAAGAAGAAAAGCTTTTGAGGGTATTAGCGGCTGGGTTGAAGGCGCCATCACACAATCATCTAAGAGAATGGGAGTTCATTCTCATGAAGGATTTCGAACAGAGAAAAAGAGTGGTAGATTTGGGCGTGATGGCCAAGGACTTCAGCGAGGAAGAAATAGAAGAGGCAACAGAGCCCATGACTGACTGGGAGAAAGAAGCGTATCTCAAAGCGTTACCAGTACAGAGGAGGATGCTGATGAGCTCGCCGGATCTGCTTATCGTTTGCTTCAGGATGAGGAAATCATTCAAAGAATGCGAAATACTCTATGAGCTGAACGACTTTGCTTCTGTGTGGGCATGCATAGAGAACATCTTGCTGGCGATGGCAGCGGAAGGATTGTACGGCGTTACCTTCATAATACCTCACGAGACAGTGCCGCTCAAGAAGATGCTGGGCATACCTGACGACTATGAAGTGGCAGCACTTATTCCAATAGGATATCCGCAAGAATACTTCGTGAAACAGAAACCAGTATCATTGAAAGAAAAGATCCATTACAATAAATGGTAGTGGAACCTGCTAAATGATCGCTGCATGATCGGGTTCGATCAAGATTCGAACGCAAATCCAAACCCAGCACGTATGTCCAGTTTTCGCCAGTTTCATCTCAAGCTTGGAGAAAACAAGAAATCGGAAGTCAAATCTCGCGTCACGGAGACTTCCCAGCCACTAGCATTGCTTGAACGATAGTTCACGAGATTGCGTCAGTCTGAATTTGTCAGCAAATATGCTGTGGCGGTAGCACGCCTTAATACATTTCCCGCATACCTGACCTTCCAAACCAAGTTGCACGATATACCTTCTACAGCTTTCTCGATAGTTTTTCAGCTTATCCTTGTTTCTTAGAAACGAACACACTTCAAGACAAGCCTCGCATCTACCGCACGAGTCTTGGACTTTTCTTTCGTGGATTAGTGGGACACCGGTTATTACGGATGCAAATCGCAAGGCACAGCTGAATTTCTCATTGACGACAAGCTCGTTTTTGCCCTGCCACCCTAAGCCAGCGTTCTCAGCTATGACTCTATGAGAGACAGTCATTCCATAATAGTCTTCAACATTCTTTACAGCAACTCCTTCGACGGTCGCAGGTATCAATACACCCTCAAAGTGATCCGAGATGTCTGCGGAAATGGCGTTCAAGAAGCTGTTAAGCTTATGATACTCTTTTGCGTATGTGTTCCACGCATGTTTGTCTGCGGTACCGTTGCTCAATCTGACATCGATACAATCAATTGCATGCTCGGGATACGTT
>JBAWAP010000308.1:0-1796 GCA_049589355.1 Anaerolineae bacterium | reverse complement strand
ACAAAGACGGGAGACGCACAGGGTTTTCGTTCCGTTCCGGCCTCACCGACGGGGACACTCATTTTCAGGAGGGACCAGTCATGAGCCGAAAACGACGTACTCACCTACGAGGTAAACGAGGGCAAGCGTTTGCCGACAAGATTCGAGGCATTCCGTTGGACCGCATCCTGTGCGTTTCCATAGACGTTCACAAGTACTTTCACGTGGTCATGATTCACAACGCGCTGGGCGAGATCGTGACGCCCACCTTCGAGATCGACATCTTTCAAGCCGGGTTTGACCAGTTGTGTCAAGCGATAGACGAAGCCTCCGTTCGGACGAAGGCCCAGGTGGTCTTGACGGGCATGGAGCCGACCAGCCACTACTTTGAGAACCTGGCGCGACACCTGCGCCAACGACCACAGCCGGTGTCGTTGATCAACAGCTATGCCGTCAAGAAGAATCGAGACCAACAGATGATGCACCACGAGAAGGACGACGAGATTGACACGGCGTCCATCGGCGACCTGCTGCAGCGCGGAGAAGGCACGTCTTTCAAGCCCGCCAGCGGGGTCTACCTGCAACTGCAACACCTGGACCGCGTTCGACTCAGCAAGATCAAGATACGCACCATGTTGCAGAACCAGGTGCTCGGCCACCTGGACCGTATCTTCCCTGGCCTGGTCATCATCGCCAAAGAGGCCCAAGCCCGCTATACCCCTCTGTTCGCCACCGATTTCTGGTCGTGTCAGACGATGCAGCATCTGATCCGGGTGTGTCCTGACCCGCGCAAGTTGGCGGCCATGTCCCCGCAAGACTTGATAGATGCTTTCCACGCTCACCACTATGCCCTGGGCCCGATCACCGCGGCCAAGATCATCGCCTACGCTCAGAAAGTGCTGCTGCCTGATGCCGAGTTGATTGCCATCCGTTGCGAGCTGTTGGCCCACGATTTGGCCTTGCTGGAGGAGGTCGAAGGCCACATTGCTCAACTCGAAGACCGTCTGCGTACCTTGCTGGCTGAAACGCCGTACCAGATATGGGTCAAACTCAAAGGCATCAGCGACATCCAGGTAGCCACCTTGGCAGCGGCCATCGGCAACCCGGCCAACTACTCCTACGCCGCTCAAGTCTTCCGTCGTAGTGGCTTGGTCAGTGGACGCAATGACTCGGGCATCCGTCAGCGCAAAGGCAAAGGCAAGCGGGTCGTCAAGGTCGGCGACGTTTATCTGCGCCGCGCTTTAATGAATGCCCTGGCGACCTTGATTCTGCACCAACCCGTCTTGCAGCAGTATTTCAACAAGCTCAAGAAATCCAAGCCTGCCGGAGTCGCCCGCGTGGCCACGGCCCGCCGCGCCACCGGTATCTTGTGGGCCACACTGCGTGACCAACAGGCCAAGACGCTGATTCTCAAGAAAGGTGCTGCTATGTAGACAACCGCCATGACTGGTGCGTCGCGGACCCAACTCTGCAGACGTGGTCTTGACCTCTGAACCGTTGCCCTGGGCAACGCGCCAGGCGGACCGGGGGCCGGCCGCTAACCTCCTTGAGGCTAACCAGACCCTCGTACACAAGCTTGGACCGCCCCTGGCCCGTGGCGCTGAAACCCTGGATAACGTAAGGTGAGCCCCTGCCCCCGGCACGCTCGAATACCAGGATAGGGATAACAGTGCCCGCTGCTTCTTGGCTGTCGCTGGCAAGTTGCTCTTGGCTGCTGTTTGGTTGTTAAGTATCGCGCGTGCAGTGCATAGTTCGGTCGGCGACTCGAAAAATCACGTTTTTCAGAGCTATGCTCGCACGCCTACTCGCCGTTCGCC